>JAJZQR010000203.1 GCA_021806765.1 Chloroflexota bacterium
TATCGAGCCGCTGGCCGCAAGCCGCCGGCAGGCCATCGAACTGGATCTCCCTTCGGAACCTGTTCCGGCACTGGTCGACAGCAGGCGGCTGGAGCGGGCCCTCACGAACCTGCTGAGCAACGCTCAGCGGTATGGGCGGCAGGGAGGGGCTATCCGCCTCACCCTTCGGCAGCGATCGGGCGAGGCGATCTTTTCGGTAGCCGACGACGGGCCGGGGATACCGAAGGAGGAGCAGCAGAGAATTTTCGAGCGGTTCTACCGGCTGGAGACTGGGGGAAACGGTTCCGGCGGGACCGGGCTCGGCCTGCCCATCGCTCGAGCCGCCGTCGAACTGCACGGGGGCCGCCTCTGGGTGGAGAGCAAGCCCGGTGTGGGGACCACCTTCTGGCTGGTCATCCCTACCAGTCCGCCGGCCCGGGAGATCCCCGGGGACGGCGCCACACCGTCCGCTGCGGAAGGGCCCATTAGTGGCACATCCGACAGGTGGGCCTCACAAATGTAGCCCCACCTTTCAAGGTGCGCGCAGGCCAAAGGCCGCGGCTACAACGCGTCGAGGAGCTGCCGGATGGGCCAATTAGCCTGTCCGAGGTCGAGACCCGAGACATTTCGGGAGGACGAGTCTCATGAAGATCCTGATAGCCGACGACGATCCTCAGATCCTGGACGCCCTCACCGTGGGCTTCCAACTCCAGTGGCAGGAGGCCACCGTGATCCCGGTCTCCGACGGCGAGGCGGCTTTGCGGGCCTTCTTCGAGCAGGAGCCCGACGTGGTGGTGCTGGACGTCTCCATGCCGGGCAAGAACGGCTTCCAGCTGCTGAAGGAGATCCGCCAGCTGTCCGACGTCCCGATCCTCATGCTCACAGCGCGGGGGCAGGAGACGGACCAGGTGCGGGGGCTGGAACTGGGTGCCGACGACTACGTGGTGAAACCCTTCAGCCACCTGGCGCTGCTCGCGCGGATCAAGGCCGTGCTCCGCCGGGCCCAACTCCCGCCACCGGTGCGCTCCGCCCCCGACTTTGTGGCGGGCGATCTGGCCATCAACTTCCAGAACCGGCAGGTGACCCTGCGAGGCGAGGTGATACGACTCACGCCGGTGGAGTACAAGCTGCTCTACCATCTGGTGCGTAACCCTGGCCGGCTGATGCCCCATCAGACCCTGCTGGACCGGGTTTGGGGTCTGGATTACGGAGCCACCACCGACCAGCTGAAGGTCTTCATCAGCCGTCTGCGCGCCAAGATAGAGCCCAAGGATGGACCTCGCTTCATCGAAACCGAGCGGGGTCTCGGTTATCGCTTCGTCCGCCCCTCCTGAAACAGCGTCTCCACCGTTTACCTTTCGTTAACCCTCCTCAATACCCCCGTTTACTTCCGATCGCTAAGCTGCCACCAAAAGAGAGGGACAGCTCCTGCGCCCCCTCCGGCTCAACTATTCCACTACAGGGAGAAACAGCATGCTCCTCCGCATCATCGCCGTCCCAGTGGTCCTGCTGGCCGCCGTCGTGTTGGGCCTCGGCTATCTGGGGCTCGTCCCAGGGGTCGCCAGCGTCTTTGGCTCCGACAAGCCCCGAGACCTGGGCGTGAAAGCTGCCCAGGCGGACCTGCAGAGCGCCAACGCGAAGACCGGAGTCAAGCTGGTGGAACTCCCACCGAGTTCCACACCTCAGGGAAGCATCAAGTACAGCGGCCAGATCCCCGTGAACAACAGCTTCACCGACGAGGAACTCACAGCCCTGGCCGGCAACAGCAAGTGGAAGTTCAACCCCTTCCAGAATGTCCAGATCAAGATCGGCGATGATGGCACGCTGGAGGCTTCGGGCATCCTCAGAGTCGAGAGACTTCAGGGCTACGCCACCGCTACCGGCGTTTCGTCCGAGACCGTGAACATGGTGATGGACAAGCTGAAGGTCGTACCCAACAGCACGCCGCCTTTCTACATCAAGGGCACCGGTTCCGTGGTCAACAACAGGGTGAGCGCGGATGTCCAGCAGTTGGAGGTCGGCCGCTTCTCGGTGCCCTCCAATCTGATCTCCGACAACAAGGGGGCCATTACCTCCTTTCTGAACGACAAGATCACGAAGATCCCGGGACTATCCGTGAAGTCTGCCACCCTTTCCAACGGGACTATCAAGTTCGATGGAACCCTGCCGGAATCCGAGGCGACCGTCCGCCAGTGAGCAGCTTCCAATAGGGCGTGTTGCTCCTAACCCGCCCGTCCTCACGGCAGGGTTGGGGCAACCCACCTACTACGAGAATTCTCGGTGAGGGCCAGAAACAGGCTTGGGGGTGTCGCCCTGATGGGTCCGAGGGATGGCGAGAGGGTGCGAGTCGTACCTGTGGCCGGTGACAAGCAGCTAGAGCAGTTCATCTCGCTGCCGTGGCAGATCTACAGGGAAGATCCTCTATGGGTGCCGCCCCTCCGGCGAGAGATGAAGGGGATGCTCACCGGGACCGGCAACGCTCTGTTTAGGTCCGGGCCCCACGCCCTCTTCCTGGCCCTCCAGGGGGACACACCGGTCGGCCGCATCTGCGCGGGGATCAACCTGGCCCTTAACCGCTCCAAGGGTCAGAACGACGGCTACTTCTGCCTGTTCGAGACGGTACAGGACTGCGATGTCGCCAGAACTCTCTTCGACAGGGCGGTGGCCTACGTCGCATCTCTCGGGGCCAACGCCATCAGGGGGCCCGTCTCGCCGACCAACGGCGACGAATACCGAGGGCTGCTGGTCGAGGGTACCACCCATCGACCCATGCTGTTCCAGTCCTACAACCCGGGCTACTATTCGGCCTTTCTCGAGCGGTACGGATTCGCCAAGGAGATCGACTACCTCGCCTTCCGCTACAGCGCCGAGGACTTCAGCGACAAGAGCCGGATCATCGACTACGCCATGAAGCGATACGGGTTCAGGACCGACCCCGTCGACCTGCGCCACCTGGACCGAGAGCTACAGGAGATCAAGCAGGTGATCGCCGAGTCGATGCCCGAGGAGTGGCCGGACCTCATCCCGCCGGGAACGGATGAACTGAGGGAGATGGCCGGCCAACTCCGGGGCATGGCGGTCCCCGAGTTGATCAGGATAGCGAGGTGCGGTACCCGACCCATAGGCTTCTCCGTGGCGCTGCCGGACTACAACCAGCTGTTGGTCAAGATGAACGGCAGGCTGTTTCCCACCGGCTGGCTGACCTTCCTGCTCAGGAAGCGGGAGATCGACGCGATCCGAATGTTCATAGTGTTCGTGGTCCCGGACTTCCACGGAAAGGGTGTCCTCCATGCCCTTTACCACTCGACCGTCCGGGAGGCCGTGAGGCTCGGATATCGCTGGGGAGAAGGCTCGACGGTGCACGAGACCAACCGCGCCATGATCCGAGAGAACCTTTCGGCTGGAGGCCTCCATTACAAGACCTACCGGATATACCGAAGACCGATCCCGCAGATGCCCATCGAGATGGAGGCGGAGGGTGGCGACGCCCCATTCCCGGGTGGGCTTCGCCCGGCGACGCCCGGATCGGGTTGAGGTAGCTATCGAGGAGGAGCATCCCATGGAGTCGCAGCGCTACTGTGTCCAGTGCGGGAACAGTATCCAACCAGGAGGACGTTTCTGTGGCAGGTGCGGAGCACCTGCGGAACAGCCCGCCGTCCCTTCGGAAGCGGAGGGACAGATCCCAATCGCCCATCCCTCGGCCACTCTGACGGGCAGTGACGTCGTCTACCTGCACGGTGAGCACTTTGTAGACAAGGACAACTGGCGAACAGAGGGAATAACCCTCGAGTCCTCGGGTGCGAAGGTCCAGAAGGAGGCTCTGGTGGATGCCATGGTCCTCGCCGCCATCGCCTCCCTGGTGAAAGACGGGTGGATCGAAGTGGCCATGATCAACGTCGGATTCCTCCTACCGTCCAAGGCGCCGGTACTCCGAGGGCTCTTGCCGGCACCGTACATCAAAGGAGGCCTGGAGGGCGCCCTGTTCGCCGCTCTGCACAAGCACGAGAAGATGAATAGCGTCGAACAGGTCCTAATCCGGCTGGTCGGTGGAGAAAGAGACGACCCCTGGGAGGAGATCGCCGCCCGAGTTCGCGCTCACCTGGCCGACACCGGATATTTCCGCAGGGTAGATAACCCTGCTGCCCATGGCCTGGGAAAGCTGTTCCACGCGGCCTACAGGTACGAACCGAATGCGACCCTCATATCGAACAGCACAGGGGAAGCTGTCCGCGTCCGATCCACCCTGGCGGAAGTCCAATCTCGCGACCCTCGCACCTGGGAACAGGTGGAAAAGCAGGTGCGCCGGGCCATCAAGGCATGCCAGGCCAAGGACAAAAACGACGACTGAAGCGGAAACAATGGATCCAAGAGAAAAGGAGGATCCCGATGAAGGGCACGACAGGCAACGGACCCAGCTTCTGTTGCAGGGAGGCTCCGCCGCTCCTGACGCTGATGGTGATGGCCACGCTCCTCCTGCTGTCCAGCCTGGGCTGTGGAACCCCTCAGCCAGACGCCGGCTCCCCCGGCGGTCAGAGCCAGGCCGGAGCCCCCTGCCCCAATTGCACCCCGGCCACCCTTTCCACTGGGGGGCAGCAGACTGCGGCGAGCCCCACCCCTGCGAAGCCGGTGCTGGGCAAAGCCGAGGCGCAGGACCCCGACCCTGCGAAGCTGGTGCAAACCGATAAGTGGGGAGAGGTGCCCGCCAACCAGGTTGGCGTCCTGCTGAAGGACGGGCTGACCCGCAAGGACGCCGAGAAGGTGGCTGCGGCCCTGGATGGCTCCATCGTCGCCGAGGTGGAGTTCATCCAGCTCTACGCGGTTCAGACCAAGGGAAGTACCGAGGCCGATCTGAAGGCCGCCCTCGACAAGGCGGGGAAGATGGCCGAGGTAGACATGGCCTTCCCGAACACACAATTCTTCTCCAAGGAGATCAAGGGCACTGCCTGCAGCCTCCTTCGCGACCCCGCGTACCAACAGGGGAAGAACGGCCTCGCCTACGACATGATCGGGCTGGAGCAGGCCTGGAAATACATTCGGGCCAGCGGCATCCCCCTGAACGACGTGCACGTGGGGATCCTGGACAGCGGCCTCTACAGCAGCTCCGAAGAGATCAAGGGCAAGGCGAAGATCTCGGGGCTGGGGAAGGAGGACGTCATCGACCAACCGGCCAAGGATAATAAGGGAAAACTGGTTAACGGCGGGCTGAACCATGGGACCGAGGTTACCCACATCATCGCGGCCGACCCGGACAACGGGGGCGCCACTGGGATCGCCGGCCCGCTGGGCAGCAAGCTCACCGTCACCATGTCCAACCGCCGTGCCGGCCCGAATGAGTACACGGAGACAAAAGCGGACCCGAAAGACCCCACCAAGCTCTCGTTCAGCGACGGCAAGGGCTATCTGGTCAAGAGCTTCGCCCAGATGGTCCAGCAGATCGAGGCCGGGGCCACCGTGATCAACTGGTCCCAGGGACCGAAGGAGCCAAGCCCGGACAACGAGTGGAAGGCCGGCATTTACAGGAAGTTCCTTGAGACCATGTATAAGAAGTATCCCCGAGTGGTGTTCGTGGCCGCCGCGGGCAACGAGGCGGGGGGCCTCAACGGAAAGAACTACGACATCGGGGGGCTCAAGCTGCCCAACGTGATCACGGTGGGTGCCCTGGGTGAGGATGGCCATACCGCCTCATTCAGCAATTTCGCACAGGGCGACGGGGAGGTGACCATCGCCGCGGACGGGACAAACGTATTCATGGGATATGGCGCAGACGGCAAGCCGGTCAACGGCTCTGGGACCAGCTTCTCCACCCCCCAGGTGACGGCGACGGTGGCCGTACTGCAATCGATCAACCCCAATCTCACCGCCCAGGACATCAAGAAGATCCTGGTGGAGAGTGGAGGCAGGGGAGTCTCCGTGGACAACAAGCCGGTGCCGGTTGCGGAGAACCTCGGTGGCCGGGTGCTTCGGGTGGACGAGGCCGTCCTTCGAGTGATCAACGACGTGCGAAAGGCAAAGGGACTGGCCCCTCTCACTAAAGAACTGCTCGACAAGCTGGGGACCATCGACGCCTCTGCCGACGTCAAGAGTCCCAAGGAGTTCACCATAAGAACGTCCCTCGGCGCGGTGGGGGAGAAACCCGCCGACGTGAAGATCGAGGTGATGGGCGAGGGAATGCTGAGTGGCAACTCCACCAAGCAGCTGAGCACACCCGGCGAGCTGACCTGGGGCCTCACCCTCCTCGACGAGAAGAAGGGTCCCACCGTCAAGCTGACACGGTTGGACACCGGCGCCTGCGCGACCATCGATCTGAACCCGGTCGACATCGCCGGCCTCTGGACCGGAAGCTGGACCCTAACCGACGCCAAGGTCTACGGCGACATCACCATACCGGACCCCTTCGACGAGAAGAAGCCTCCCACCGTCATCAAGAAGGAGGAGTGCGAGTCCCAGATTAAGGCGAGCAAGGGCAAGCCGATCAAGTCGACGATGGAGTTCACCCCTACCTCTCCCGATGCCGGCACGGTGGTGATGGCCACGATAGACGAGAAGGGAAAGGAGACCAAGGAGAAACCGTGGCCCTACCGGGTTTCGGGCAGCAGCGTGGTAATCGAGATGCAGGATAAGGGAGGAAAGCTGAAGATGGAGGGCCAGGTAAGCCAGGAGGGCAAAGAGAACCTCCTGAAGGGCAACCTCCAGATAACCATGGATAACAACGGCGCGAAGATGCTGGACATCACTGGGGTCTTCTCCATGTCCAAGCCTGCGCAGTAGGAGTGGGTGGGTGAACCCGGTCTTGAGCCTCACCCTCGGCGGGTGGCAGTTTCACATCAGCTCGTACCGCTTCTTCTTCGCCCTGGCGGCGGTGGCCACGGTCGGGCTGGGAACGATCGTGGCCCGCCGCCGGGGCCTCCCGATCCAGCGATGCCTGGGCTGCCTGCTGTTGATGGCAGCGGCGGTTCCGGTCGGGGCCCGACTGATGGACGCGGCGACGAAGAGCGATCTCTACCGGGAGGACCCGTCGCGCCTGTGGGCTCTGGATCTGACCGGATTCTCCATGTTCGGCGGCCTGCTGCTGGCCGCCATCGTGGGGATGCTGGCCTGCCGGTGGATGTCGGTGGATCTTGTCCGGCTGGCCGACTCCGTGGCTCCCGCCCTGGGCCTGGGGATCGCACTGATGCGGATCGGCTGCTTCGAGGCGGGTTGCTGCTTTGGGGAGGTGTGCGACCTCCCCTGGGCCGTCACCTTCCCTCCCGGCAGCGAGGCACACCTGTATCAAGTCCTGAATGGAGGGGGGTTATTCTCCATCGGAGCCCCGCTGCCGGTGCACCCGACTCAGCTGTACGAAGCGTCGGCAGCGCTGATAGGAACCGCTGTGACCCTCTGGATCCTACGCGGAAGAAGGGCCGATGGGACCGCCTTCCTGGTCTTCGCTGGCTGGTACAGCGGCTTCCGGTTGGTGAACCACCTATTCCGGGTCCAGGGTTCCGCTCTGTCGGTGCTCGAGGAGTTCTATCCGATCCTGTATGCAACCATTCTTCTGGTATCAGCGGTCACCCTGATCCTACGGGCGAAACCAGCGATCCGATCTCTCCAACTGAGCTACGGCAAGGGCAGATGAGAACGCCGACTTGCGAGTGTCACATCCTCATAGTCAACAACCATTCAATGAGGAAAGAGTAATGAGAAAACCCTGGCTCGGCGTAGCACCCGTGGTCCTGACCCTTCTTCTGGCTGCTTGCGGAGCACCGGCTGAGAAGCAAAGCAGCCCAAGCACTCCGATGGCAGCCACACCGCCACCCGCAGCCACACCAACCCGCGCTGCGGCTCAGGCGAAGCCAGCCGCTGCGGCCACACTCCCGGCCACCGCGACGACGCAACCCACGCTCACCAGGCCTCCCGTAGCGACGCCAACTCCGGCAGCATCCAGGGCCACGCCCACCCTGCCTTCGGCAGGCTCGGCAGCGCGTCCCTTCAAGCTGGCCGGGGCTCCTACCTGGAGTGACGGCCTGAACGGCAAGGTGGACTCAGGAGCGACAGCCTTCACAGTTGTCCAGACCAGCGGACCTCAGCCCTCCGCTAAGGTGAACTCCTGGGCACCCGAGGGGGATGGCCAGGCGGCCACCCTCGGCGCCATGGATGCGTACATCGGCTACGTAGGTTCCCGACTCCGAGGAGATCAGGGCACCATCCTGCTGCGCTACAAACCTATCCCCAATCTTGCCGAGAGCTACGCCAAGCGGCACGAGAGCTGGACCGACTACGGACAGTATAAGCCCCCCCAGTCAGGGTTCCTGGTGGACGACATCGGATGGAGAGGAGCACCCAAGGGATCCTTCTCTCTGGTAATGGATCCTGCCGCCAACGGATCCGTCGCCTTCGGCATCTGGGATGGCGGTAAGTGGCACTACGTGACCTGGAAAGTGCCTCAGGGGTGGCAATGGGACAGCAACCACTGGTACGAGGTCGGGATGACCTGGGGTCCCAAAGGGCAGGCGGTCCTACTGGACGGAGAGGCCAAGGCCAGCATCCCGGACGTGGTGGCCTTGAACACGGCTTCGCCCTGGTTCCTGGGTCAGGCCCCGGGATACTGGCCCTACGGACCTCACACCCTGATGGGTTCTTACGACGAGGTGCGAGTCTACGCCGTTCAGCCCGAGTGGTAGACGGATTAGAGGCCCACTCCCGGGAAGGCTGGAGTGTCACCAGCCTTCCCGGTTAGCAGGGAGGTTCGAAACGAGAATCCTGGTTGTCGGCGAAGACCCCCAGACGGCGGATGCCCTTACCGTCGCCTTCCTATTGCTGTGGCCGGATGCCACTGTGGTCGCCACGGCCGACGGCGATGCCGCTGTTCTTGCCCTGTCCGGGGAGCGACTGGACTTGCTGGTGCTGGATGAGCTATCTCCCGACAGCGACACCCTGAGGCTTCTCAGGGAGATTCGCCTCCACTCCGACGTGCCGGTGATCCTACTGACGCCTTCGGGAAACGAGACCGCGGAAGTCCAGGGGCTGGAACTGGGAGCCGATGCCTGCGTGGTCAAGCCCCTCAGTCCCCTGGCCCTTCTCGCCAGGGCCAAGGCCCTGCTGAGGAGAGCCGACAGGGGCAACAAGCCTTGCGGCGAGCCGTCCTCCCTTTGCACGAACTGTGACCTGCCTCTGAAACCGGGTCTGAAGTTCTGCCCCGCGTGTTGGGCTCTGGCAACAGAGGTGTCCTTCCAGCCCCTGGAACCAGGATCGTTCCCCTTGCCGTCGGTGTACGCCAAACCGGAGGCCGACGAAGGATAGAAGACTGGGGTTCGTGATGATCGAGTAGGAGGGTGGGTTCGCCCCACCCTCCTCTCACACCACCGGACGTGCGGGTCCGCATCCGGCGGTTCGCCAAGTGTTCCGTATCAGGTGGTA
>JAJZQR010000204.1 GCA_021806765.1 Chloroflexota bacterium
AGGAAGACCGCCAGCATCAGGGCCAGAGAGGTCGCCGTCTTCGAGTTGGTGGGATCCAGGGAGTAGTTGAGGAAGGAGATCACCATGTCCGAGGTGAGCCACGGCCGGTCGCTGCGGAGGGAGAGATAGCTCTGCTCCACCAGACGCTTAACGGCCCAGGGCTCGCGCTCGATCCAGATGCGGAATCCCACCAGCCACCAGGCCACCCCCGCCATCCCGGCAAGCAAGGCTATCAGGTAGATAGCGAAACCATGGACCCCCGCGGCCCTGGAGAAGTGGCGCCACCGTCCCCGAAGGGAGGCTACTTCCACCGGACGCAGGGTCCGGCAGAGCCAGTCGATGCCGTAGGCCGCCAGGACGGCGATGCTGAAGGTGACCAGCATGCCGAAACGGCCGGGCACCCGCAGGGAGGAGAAGCCGGGCAGGGTCCACACCTTCTCGTACAGGGGGTAGGGGGAGTAACTCCCGAAGGCCAGAAACACACTCAAGGTGGCTGCCATCGCGAAGAAGAGCACCATCCGGTTGCGGACGAAGATCACAGCCACGCTGGCCAGCACCAGACCGCCGATGCCGGCGTACAGGGTGGTTTCCCACTCCGACCAGAGGGACCAGTAGAAGAAGCTGGTGTACCGGAAGAAGTAGGGGAAGATCAGGTTCACCAGATTCTGCACCGGCATGGAGTAGGAGGTGGCGAACTGGTAGGTGACCCCGGGCCCGCGGAAGGAGTACATGCCCAGTTCCACCAGAGGGATCACCTGGGCCGCCGCGATCCCGAAGGCGATGGCCGGTATCGCCCCCAGGATCAGGAGGGTGAGCGCCGTCCGGTGGAAGCTGCCAGCCAGGAAAGAGGCTATTCGGCGGGCCGCGGGCCCCAGAAGCCGGCCCGTCAACCGCGGTCCGGGTCTGTCCCGAAGGCTCTGCTGCCCGCGGAGGCCGGTCCGGACAGACAGGCCCTCCCGAGCGCTCTTCAGCCACAGCAGCTGCCCGTTCAACCAGTTGCGCCGCCCAGTTTGAGGGATGGAGGCCCCATCCGGATCGGCCGCTCCAGCCAGGACTTCCACCCCAGAGATGGAGGAATCCTCTCCACCTGACAGAAGCGAAGATGTAGGGGCCGGCGTCTCTGCCGGCCCAGAGGGCGGGCACAGAGGCCCGCCCATACAGTCTTGCTGATCCACACTTGTCAGCAGAGAGCCGTCACCTGGGATACCGGATGGCGGAAGGGGACAAGCCCCTTCCCTACCCTTGGGACCCTTAGGGGCTGGCCAGGCTATGGGGCACAGCAGCACCCGAAACGGAATGTAGGCCGCCAGGAAAAGGCCGCTCATGATCAGCGGCTGGATGTGCAGACCCAGGGCCTGAATCCCGGTGGATGCCCCGGCCGCCGCGACGTAGATCCACCGTCGCCGCCCCACGTTCCGCACCGCCAACTCCACCATGGAGAGGGTCAGGGGGAGCCAGAGGGCGGTGTTGCCGACGTTGGTGTGGTGCATCTGGGTGACCATGAAGCTGCCGAAGGTGAAGGTGAGAGCCCCCACGGTGGCGGCATACCGGTTCAGCCGGAGGGTTCGGAGATAACCGTAGGTGAAGGCCGCAGCCATGAAGTAGCGAGCGACCCTCAGCCAGATGAAGGCTTGCTGCTCCGGCAGCAGCAGGTAGGCCAGCAGGTTGGGCGGATAGAGCATGCCGGCTTCACCGTCGGCAAAGAGAGGGAAACCGCCGAAGAGGTAACGAGTCCACAGCAGCAGTCGGCCCTGGTGAAGCACGTCCGTCAGCCGGTCGGCGATGGGGAAGTAGTAGGTGACGGTGTCGGAGCGGGAGTAGATCTGGCCATCGACTATGGCGTTACGGAAGAGCAGGAGATCACAGGCCAGCAGAAAGGCCAGGGCCACCGCCGTCCAGAAAAGGGAAGCGATGAGCGATGAGTGATGAGTGATGAGTGAACTACCTATGGCCCTACTCGCTGCGCCAAGCCGCGTCGTCCCGAGGCGGCGCCAGGGCGCCGCACTCCAAATCCGCCGTCGGAACGTCGGTTCGTCTGCCGCGGTCATCAGTAACTCACTTCCAGCGTATGAGGCCGGTCGTGGCGGTAGCGCAGCCGCAGAATGCCCCTGGCCTCGTCGTAAGAGTAGCCGCCACCCAGGGTCAGGGTCGCCGAACGCTCCAACTCCTTGCCATCCAACCGCACTTCGGATGGTTTGGGAGCGTAGAGTTGCACGAAACCGTTGACGGCCCTGGGTCCGGACAACTGGATCTTCAGCGATCGGGGATCGTCGGATTGAGGCTGGAAAGAGCTGTTGGTCCACATCACGCCCGGCGTATCTCTCAGAAGGAACAGCCGAAAGCTGCTCCCCGCCATCTGGACGGAGAAGGAACCTCGCACCCTGGAGTACTTGTTGGAGGTCACATCGTACATCAGGTACTCCCGCTGAGGATCCAGCCCATAGTCGGAGAGCTTGAAGCTGCTGCTCCTGGTGTCCCCGCCGCGATTGAGGGCACCCAGGTAGGTGATCCCATCGCTGGTGGTGGCGAAGGATTGGGCTAAGGGCATCCCCACGAAGCGGGTTTCCCCCTGGAAGGCATTGTAGTGCACCAGAACCGCTCGCAGGGCGCTTAGATCTCGCGCCGATAGGCGGGTGAGATCGGTGCTCATGGTCATCTGGGTCCCCATAGCCAGGGCCGCCTCGAACCAGAGCCGGATCATCGGCTGGGATTCGGGACCGCCCCACACCATGCCCATGTTGGGTCGCTGGCCCAGGACAGCCTTCTGCAGGGTGGCGTAGTCGATGTGCTCCAGCAGCCCGCCGGCCGGATACCGGTGCTCGAACTCGGGGAACTCATCGCCGTACCGGAAGGTGTGGGCGTACTGGGTGGCAAAGTTGGGGATGGCCCATCCGCTCTCGATGTACACGTCCTTGCCGGACCTGGCAGCCTCCTCGTACACCAGCCGGTAGATGTCCATGGTGAACATCCGGATCTTGTTGACGTCCCCGAAGGTGTCTCGCTCCTCGGCGGCCAACTGCTCCCCTTCGGCCTGGCCGAGGCCGTCGATCTTGATGCCGTCCACGTCGTAGACCTGGAAGAAATCCGAGATCAGCTTCCGCATGTACTCCACCAGTTCCGGCTTAGTGAAGTCGTAGACGTAGCTGGCGCCCGTGTTGTCGGATTGAAGAGGGATCACCCAGTCGGGGTGCTGCTCGATGAAGCCGCTCAGCCCCAGCCAGTTGCCCTCCCGTTCTCGATCGTCCAGGTAGGGGGCGGAGAAGTAGAGGACCACCTTGATCCCCCTGGAATGGGCGTAGTCCACCAGGGACCGGAGGCCGCTGGGGAACTTGTCCTGGTCCACCTCCCAACCGGAGTCCGGTCGCCCCTCGGCCACGTACCAGCCCGCGTCCAATAGCACGCTCCAGGGGCCCAGGTCGGACAGGTTCTCGGCGATGTAATCGATCTGCCCTCTTATGGCATCCTCGTCGTAGTTCATGTAGTAGGCGTACCAGCTACCCCACTGGTACTTCACCCAGTCGGGCAGCGGGGGCTGGGGGTACAGACGGTCCATGATCTGTCGGTACTGGCTGGAGGCCTGCTGGAGGCCACCCCCCGAAGTAACCTGGAAGAAGAGCCGGGGCGAGGTCTGAATGCGGGTAGCTCGCACGTCCTCGGGAACCGGATACTCGAAACCCATGTGGCCGGTGACGTGGCCGGTCTCCACCTGAAGGCTGAAGCGGGCCGGATCGGGCACCTCGTCGATGATGGCCATCAGGATACCCCGAGAGAGGGCTCTACTGTACAGAACCAACGGCTTGCCCAGCCCCACCGGCTCCTGCCGGAGAATGGAGTCGTCTCGCACGTCGGCGCGCCGCATCAGGCTGTTGTCGCTGAGGTACAGGGCATCCTCCCCCACCAGCAGGTATCCCCCCTTCTGAGGGTCGAAAAAGGAGAAGCGGTGGACGGCCACCGAAGGCTCCACCTCCCGCAGCTCCAACTGGTAGGTGAAGTAGTTGCTGCCGTCGAAGAGGGTCAGCCGGGGGGAGATGACCACGCCCGCCTCGGGCACCTGGAAGTCGGCAGTGACCTCCATTCCCTGACCCAGAGCGGGGTCCTCCACCCGCTGGAAGCGAAAACCCTCTCCCTCCATGGGGATGGTATGCCGAGATAAGGTCAGGGTGCTCAAGTCCGTGGCGGTGAGGGAGGGCGTGGTATCGGAGAGCACCATCCGTCCGGCCTCCAGGTTGATCGCGCTGAGAAGGCCGTGGTGCTCTCCGCCGTATCCCAGGGTCAGGGCCAGCTTGCCGTTGGTCAGCACCATCATCCGCCTGTCGTCGTCGAAGAGGGCAGTGGCCTGGGAGCTGGCCCTGGGGTCCTCCCGCATGACCCTGGTGAGTGCAGCCGACTCCTGGTCCGCCCGCTGCTGCACGGTCGCCCGATCGAGGTCCCTCGCCTGCTGCCGTTCGGATCGAGACGCCTCCAGCCCCTTCAGCAGAGGGCTGGCTGAGTTGGTCCCTTCCCTCCCCGCCGGTGTCAGTCGAGCACTGGCCCAGTCGGCGTAGTCCAGACTCGATCCGTCCCCGGCATCCTCCACGACCAGCTTCATCTTACCGACACCGGCTACCGATAGCTCCACGGGCTGGGCCTCCATGCCCGCCATCAAGGGGCCGCTATCGTAGGCGAGTACATCGTCCAGGAACAGCTTGAAGACCACGCTACCCTTCCCAGCGGGCACGGCTTCGTCGACTCCTACGTCGGCCTGGAAGAGCCGGTACCTGCCCTCCAGGGGATACACCATCTCGGAAAGGGGAAAGGTCCCAATCCCCTTGTCGTAGCTCTTGCCCCCGATGGTGATGGGAGAGTTGAGGAAAGAGGTGTCCAGCTTCGGCAGGTTGTCGTCGGCCAGGGCTACCCAGCCCGTGGTGGCCCAATCCCAGGGAAGATCACTGAGATAGATCACCGGCCCCTGGGTGACCTCTACCGTGCTCTGCCCGCTGGCCCACTGCTTGGACAGAAGGGCGCCTGCCGTACCCGCGGCCACCAGTGCCAGCAGGAGAATAGCTCTCGTCTTGAAGCTATCAGCCATCAGTTTTCAGCGATCGACTCTCAACGCCTGCCTGAACACAGGCCAGCTCAGGCTCTTCTGCCGCGACCCTTGCCACCCTTGCCGGCTGCTGTCTCCCGCTCTGATCGCTGACAGTTGAGGGCTGAGGGCTGACAACCGACGGCTTGACCGCCACCGCCACCAGGGAGAGTCCCCAGGGGAAGGACACCCTTCGCATCAGGGCCGACTCCAGGGAGAGCACCCCTAGCAACAGGCGGTTGATCACGGGCGAAGGCATCTCCAAGTCCAGTCGCAGGGGATGCCGAGAGTCCTCCACCAACCGCTTGGCGGCAGCGACAGGGAACAGCAGGGCGTTGGCGTAGGTAAGCTTCTGGAGTCGAAAGCCGGAGCCGTACAGCTTCAGTACCAACTCCCGATGAGAGTATCGATGCCGGGTGTGGACGGCCACGTCGTGAGCCCCCCGCAGCCAGTCGTAGGCCGGCACCCTCAGCAGCAGGACCCCTCCGGGCCTGAGCACCCGATAGAACTCACTCAACGCCAGCCAGTCGTCTACCACCGCCCTGTGGTAGAGAACGTCCAGGGAGGTGAGAAGGTCGAAGGAATCCCCGGCGAAGGGGAGCCGCTCCACCGAACCCCGGCTCAGGTGGGGGAGGTCGCGGCGGCGACAGAGGGCTAGGGCATCATCGGACAGGTCGAGACCAACGACGGTGCCGAACTGCTGCAGGTGCTTCACCATACCCCCGGTGCCACATCCGGCGTCGAGGATGCGGAGGGGCCTATCTCGATCCAGATACGGCTGCAGAAGGGAGTCCACCATGCGGCGCATGCCCAGATACCACCAGTGGCTCTCCTCCAAGCGGTACAGGATCTCGTATTGCTCTTTTTCCATAAGTGGTTTCTATCTTATCCCTCCCCCTCTTTGAGGGGGAAGGTAATAAGGTCAAATTGGGGACACCCCAAACCCCGTGGGAGCAGCACTCGCCCCCTACCTGAACCGGTTTATGGTCTCCGCCACCTCGGCGATCTGCTCGTCCGGCAGCTCAGGATAGAGCGGCAGGGAGAGGATCTCCTCGGCGCACCGTTCGGTGGACGGGAACGTCCCCCGGGAGAGCCCCAGATCCTGGTAGGCCTCCTGCAGGTGCACCGGCACCGGGTAGTGGATGAGGGTACCTATCCCCCGCTCTGCCAGGAAACGCTGAAGCTCGTCCCGCCGCCGGCTACGGATCACGTACAGATGGTAGACGTGCCGGGCGTAGCCAGCCTCCGCTGGGCGAACCACCTCCTGCAAGAGGGAATCGTACAGCCGTGCCTTGGCCCGTCGCGCCTCGTTCCAGCGGTTCAGGTGGCGGAGCTTCACCCGCAAGATCGCCGCCTGGATCTCGTCGAGCCGGCTGTTGAACCCCTTGCTCTCGTGGTAGTATCGCTTCCTCTGACCGTAGTTGCGGAGCAGCCGCAGCCGGTCGGCGAGTTCCGGATCGTCGGTGGTCACCGCCCCGCCATCGCCCGAGGCCCCCAGGTTCTTGGTGGGGTAGAAGCTGAAGGCTGCCATGATCCCCAGCGACCCCGCCCGGCGTCCCTTGTACTCGGCGCCATGGCCCTGGCACGCGTCCTCGATGACGGGGATGCCGTGGCGGCGGCCCACCTCCAGGATCGGGTCCATATCGGCCGCCTGCCCATAGAGGTGCACAGGGAGGATCGCCCTGGTTCTGGGAGTTAGGGACGACTCGAGCTTATCGGGATCCATGGTGAAGGTACGGGGATCGACGTCCACGAAGACCGGGCGGGCCCCGGCGAAGGAGATGGCCGAGGCTGTGGGCACTGCCGTCAGGGATACCGTCGCCACGTCGTCGCCAGGCTGCACCCCGGCGGCCAGCAGCCCCAGATGTATCGCCTCGGTTCCCGACCCCACCCCCACGCAGTGGGCAACCCCGCAGTAGTCGGCAAACTCCCGCTCGAAGGCCTCCCCCTGCCGGCCGAGAACGAACCAGCCATCGTCCAGCACCTGCTCCACCGCGGACCGGATTTCCTCCCGCAGTTCCCGATGCTGGGGCTTCAGATCGTTGAACTCGATGTGCATACCTACCGCCTCGCCACTCCCTCTCCCCTTGGGAGAGGGAACAGATACTCCTACCAGTACTGTTCCTTGTTCTTCCGGTAGTAATCCACCGTGATCCGGAGCCCCTCCCGCAGCGAGGTTCGGGGCTCCCAGCCCAGGGATTCTCGGATCTTGTCGTAATCGGAGTAGACGCTGCCGATGTCGATGGAGGCCTTCTCGGGAGGGAACGGGACCAGGCGGTAACTACCTCCGCCCACCACCTCCAACAGGGTCTCCACGAACTCCTTCAGGCTGATAGGGCCGGCACCACCTACGTTGAAGAACTCCCCATCGGCGGCGGGATGGGCACCGGCCATGAGGAAAGCCTCCACGGCATCGTCGACGAAGGCGAAATCCCTCGTCTGGCTGCCGTCGCCGAAGAGAAGGATCTCCTCCCCATCGATAGCCTGCCGGATGAACCAGGGAATGAAGCCCTGGCGGTTGTGCTTCATTAACTGGCGAGGGCCGTAGCTGTTGGTGAGCCTCAGCGACGCCGCCCGAATCCCGTAAACGTTGTTATACAGGATGTGGTACCACTCACCGGCCATCTTGTTGATCCCGTTCACGTCGGTGGGGCGCTTGGGGTGCATCTCGTCCACGGGGAGACGGAGGGGCTTACCGTAGATCTGCCGCGTGCTGGCATACACCAGCTTGACCTTGGGGTTGAACTTGCGGCAGGCCTCGAGGATCGAGAGCTGGGCCCTGCAGTTGATCTCCAGGTCGGTGTAGGGGTCTCGCATGCTGTCGATGTGGCTGACCTGGCCGGCCAGGTTGAAGATGACCTCCTGCCAGCGGACCAGGTAGTCCATGCTGTTCTCGTCGCGGATGTCGGCGATGTTGACCCGCAGCCTGTCCTGGATGTCGGCAACGTTGAAGAGGTTGCCACCGTAGTCGGGAACGAGGGAGTCCACCAGCAGGACGTCGGCGCCCAGATCCACCAACCAGCGGGCCAGGTTGCTCCCCAGGAAGCCCAATCCCCCGGTGATCAGGACGGAGCGCCCCCGGTAGAAGCTCTCGTAGGCACCCCGGGAGGTCATTGCTCCTCTCTCGCGACTGCCGCCGCCTCGGTCCGGCTCTGGCCCAAGCTTTTCTCCAGCACCAGCTCGCGCCACAGCTTGATCAGATCCACACCAACTCGGAAGACCCGGCGGAAGTTGAA
Source organism: Chloroflexota bacterium (assembly GCA_021806765.1). The sequence continues at coordinate 8,302 of JAJZQR010000204.1, forward strand.
GAACTGCGACTGACCGTAGGCCCTGTGGAAGTGGCTCACCGGCACCTGGGCGATGGTGAAGCCGGCATCCTGTACCTTCTTCATCATCTCCACGCAGATGACGCCGCTGTTCCGCTCCAGATGCACCTTGTCGAAGACGCCCCGACGGAACAGCCGGAAGTCACAGTCGGTATCCCGGACCTTCAGCCCAAAGGCCGTCTTCACCGTCCAGTGATACAGCTTGCCGATGATCACCCGGTGCAGGGGATCGGAACGCTTCACCTTGTAGCCGTTGACCACATCTACCTCGGGCGTCAACGCCTTCAGAAGCAGCACCATCTCCCGGGGATCGTACTGGGCATCACCATCGGTGTAGAAGATCAAGTCCTTGCTGGCGTTGGCGAAACCGCTCCGGAGGGCCCCACCGTAACCGCGGTTCTTCTCGTGGTGCACCACTCTCAACCGCGGGTAGCTGCGCTTCAACTCCTCCAGCACTGCCGCTGTGTGGTCGCTGCTGCCGTCGTTGACCACGACGATCTCGTAGTCATCGCTCGCGGAGCGAAGCGTCATATCGGCAGCGATAACCATGCTGGGGATGGTGCCTGCATCGTTGTAGGCAGGGAAGAACGCAGAGATACTAGGTCTCATTACCTCGTGGCTCCTTCGTTCGACGCTGGCATCCCGCCCCAGAAGAGCCGGTGAGGCCCTTCGCAGCAGATCAACCTGGAGAACGCGCTTCATGAGGGGGGACGGCCAACCGCTTACTCAGGCTTTTCGAATTATAGCACGAGGTTAAAGGCAATGCGAACTGTCACCCCGCCGGCGGGACCTCCTGGTCCCAGAAGCCCCGGGGGCGGGGTCGCGGGTTCCCCCGACGGGCAGAGCATTGGGTGAGTGGCGGCTCGGGGCGGAGAGGGCATCGAGCGCACTCCTCCCAGGTCACGGGCTCGCCGGGCTCT
>JAJZQR010000205.1 GCA_021806765.1 Chloroflexota bacterium
TCTACAACATCCCTCAGATCACCCAGAACCGCTTTACCCCAGCCCTGGTTCGCAGCCTGGGAGAGTTGCCCAATGTTATTGGGCTCAAGGATAGCAGCAACGATTGGGAAGCCTTCCTGGAGTTGCTTAAGGCTGGTAAGGCAGCAGGCATCCGCGTCCTCCAGGGGGCGGAAGGTTTGATGGCCCGCAGCGTTCTCGCGGGAGGAGATGGAGCCATTCCCGGGATCGCCAACCTGGTTCCACGCTTGTCCTGCGAGTTGGTTGCTGCAGCCAGGGCAGGCGATGTCGACCGTGCTATGGAACTTCAATCGATACAGGACCGCGCCTGTGAGGTCTATGGGGCAGGCTTCTGGCTCTCAGCATTGAAGGGAGCTGTGAGCGCACTGGGGATCTGCGGTCCCACTGCCGGGCTGCCGGTGCGGCCGCTCGATGAGACCGGCTGGGCAAGGATCGAGGTTCAGTTGCGAGAACTGAACATTTCCTCCCATTCATCAAGAGCTTGACAATTCGCCAGCACAGGATACTCTATCCGCAAGGTGCCGCTATCGTCGCACCAGGCCCCTTGCACCGCTCGTGACCCTTCCCAACATCTAGCGCTGGATTGTTGCAGCTATGTCCATCAGGGCGAACTGCTGGGTTTCACCAGTTTACTGAGGAGGAGTCATCATGTCGAAGCGGAAACTCATATCACGGCGCGAATTCCTGCAATTCTCGGCACTGGCCACCGGCGCGGCCGCCCTGGCCGCATGCACCCCGCAGCCCCCACCCAGCGCTACGCAGCCCCCAGCCGCGGCGGCCACCAAGGCACCCGCTGCTGCCCCCGCCCCCACCACGGCGGCTGCTTCGGCTCAAGCCCCGGAAGCCAAGCTCGGTTCCCAGCTGATGGGCAAGCTGGAGGGGCCGGTGATTGTCTCTGACCCCGCGCAGTACCCCAAGAGCTTCAAGGAGGCTCCTCAACTCGCCGAGCTGGTGAAGGCGGGAAAGCTCCCACCGGTGGAGAAACGGCTTCCGGCTCCGGAAGACCTCATGGTTCTCAAGCCGCTCAACGAAACCGGCAAGTATGGTGGGACCTGGCGGCGCGCCTTCACCGGCCCGGGTGACGGCGAGAATGGAAACCGGCTCGTATCTACCGACAAAATCCTCTTCTGGGATTACACCGGGACCAAGCGGGCGCCCAGTGTCGCCAAGAGCTGGAAGGTCAGCGACGATGGTCGTAGCACCACCGTCTACCTGCGGAAGGGCATGAGGTGGTCCGACGGCGAGCCTTTCACCGCCGACGACTTCATGTTCTGGTATCAGGAGATCTACCAGAATAAGGATATCGTCCCCACTCCGACGCCCGAACTGGACGTGAATGGCAAGCAGGGGAAAATGGAGAAGGTGGACGACTACACCATCGCCTTCAAGTTCGACGACCCCAACTTCCTCTTCGAGGACATCCTCGCCGGAAGCACCCTGATTGGAGGCGGGCAGGCCGCCAGGCAGTCGAACCCGGCGAGCTTCTTCGGAGCCTACACGCCGGCCCACTACATCAAGCAGTTCCTGCCCAAGTTCACGCCCGTGGACGAGCTCAACAAGAAGGCCAAGGACGCCGGCTTCGACAGCTGGAAGAGCTTCCTCCGGTTCAAGCTGGATTGGCAGCTCAACACCGAGCTTCCCGTGGTGGGCCCCTGGAAGACCACGAGCCCTATCAACACCCCGAACTGGACCCTGGAGCGCAACCCCTACTACTGGGCCGTGGACACAGAAGGCAACCAGCTTCCCTACATCGACAAGATCGCTCTGACCCTCGCTCAGGACCTGGAGGTCCTCAACTTGCGAGCCATCGCGGGGGAGTACGACGAGCAGGAACGGCACACCGGCATGGTGAAGCTTCCGGTGTTCCTGCAGAACCAGGACAAGAGCGGGTACAAGGTCCACCTCGATCCCGCTTTGAACGGTGCCGACTGCGCCCTCCACGTCGTCCAGGGATACACCGGTGATCCCGAAATCTCCGGCCTGCTGATGAACAAGGACTTCCGCCACGCCCTCTCCCTGGGCATCAATCGGGACCAGTTGAATGAGACCTTCTGGCTTGGCACCGGCACCCCCGGATCCATTGCCCCCGCAGAGGCCTCTCTCTACAGCCCGGGCCCCGAGTATCGAAAGCTGTGGTGCACCTACGACGCCAAGCAGGCCAACGACCTTCTCGACAAGGTCGGCCTGACTCAGAAGGACTCTGAAGGCTACCGGCAGAGGAAAGACGGCAAGGGGAGGCTCCGCATCGAGCTAGCCACCGTCGGCGGCCAGTTCATTCCCTTCACCCAGGTCGCCGAGATGATCAAGGAGCAGTGGAAGAAGATCGGCATCCAGGCAGACGTCAAGGAGATGGAGCGCACCCTGGCCTTCACCAAGAGCCAGAACGACGAGCTGCAGATCATGCTCTGGGCCAACGACGGATCCGAGATGCTCTACCTCTTCCCCAGGCATGCGCTGCCAGTGGACCCGACAGAGGCTCACATGGGAGCGGCCTACGCAAAGTGGTTCGCCTCCAACGGACAGCAGGGCAAGAAACCCGAGGACCCCGAGATGTTGAAGGCCATGGACCTCTTCCGATCGGCCACAGGGCAGAAGGACGAGGATCGAATCAAGACGGCCAAGGAGATCTGGAAGATCCTGGTGGAGCAGGAGTACAGCATCGGCACGGTCGGGCTGTCACCAGCCTTCATGGGGGTCCGCATCGTCAGCAACAAGATGGGGAACATCCCGGGCAGACAGATCAACGCACAGCACTGCAGGACGCCGGGCAGTTCTCATCCGGCAACCTTCTTCTTCAAGGCATAGTAAGGGTGCCACATCGGGGTGCTGCTAGGAGCGGCACCCCGATGTGACCGATCGATACCGCTGCTTCCGGCAGGCAACGAAGGGGTGACACTTCCGTGTTGAGTTACATAGCACGCCGGTTCGCATTGGCCATTTTGACCGTCCTGGCGATCACGGTCCTATCCTTCACCATCATCCACCTGACACCGGGCGACTACATCAGCGCCTACATCGCTCAGGCATCCGCTTCGGGAAGCCTCGTCTCGGCGGCCGAGGCGCAGGCTCTCCGGACCCAATACGGCCTTGACCAGCCGATTTACGTTCAGTACTTTCGTTGGATGGGGCTGATCTCCCACGGCAACTTCGGGATGGCTCTACAGTGGGGCCGGCCGGTGCTGGACGTGATCGGCGACCGGCTCTGGCTGACCATCGCCATCTCGCTCGCCGCCACCCTCTTCACGTGGGCCGTGGCGATTCCCATAGGCATCTACTCCGCCGTGCACCAGTACTCGGTAGGTGATTACGTGTTCACCTTTTTGGGGTTCTTCGGGCTCGCCGTTCCGGCCTTCATGCTGGCATTGGTGGTCATGTACCTGGGCTTCGTGTTCTTCGGGGCCGACGTGGGCGGGCTGTTCTCCAACCAGTACGCCCAGGCGCCGTGGAGCATGGCTAAGGCTTGGGACCTGGTCCAGCACTTACCGGTGCCCGCCATCGTCCTCGGCGTTGGGGGCACCGCCCAGATGATCCGTATCCTCAGAGCCAACCTGCTCGACGAATTGGGGAAGCCCTACGTAGTCACTGCAAGGGCAAAAGGGCTTGGCGAGACCAGGGCTATCCTGAAGTACCCTGTGCGGGTGGCCATGAATCCATTCGTGAGCACTATCGGCTATCTCTTCCCCTACGTGGTGTCGGGCACCATCATCGTCTCTCTCGTGCTCAACCTACCCACCGTAGGGCCCCTGTTGCTGTCATCCCTCGTCTCGAAGGACATGTATCTGGCCGGTACGATCATACTGATGCTCGGTGTCATGACGGTCATTGGCACCTTTGTCTCGGATCTGCTTCTGATGTGGATCGATCCTCGCATCCGACTGGAGCGACAATAATGGCGGGGACATTGACTCTTGACGACGAACAGGTAGCCTCGGCCGCCGAGGAACGGGTATCGGTCGCCAGCCAGTGGCAACTGATGTGGTGGCGGTTTCGCAAGCATCGACTTGCTATGGCCGGTGCCCTGCTGATCCTGTTCTTTTACCTGGTCGTCCTCGGCGCCGATTTTCTGGCCTACGCGGACCCCACGACCTCGGAGGCGCAGCGTTCCCTGCTGTCGCCTCAGCCGATACATCTCTTCGATAACGGCAGGTTCAGCCCCTACGTCTACGCACTCAAGGGGAAGCGGGATCCTATCACCTTTCAGCGGGTCTACACGCCTGACGAAAGCCAGAAGATAGCTGTGACCTTCCTCGCTCCGGGTTTCGGGTACAAGTTCCTGGGGCTTTTCCCAACTCGTCTCCATCTGATCGGAGTGTCCGACGGGAACTCGGAGGAGCGACTCTTCCTGCTGGGTACCGATCTGCAGGGTCGAGATATCTGGTCCCGTCTAATGTACGGCACTCGGACCTCTCTGACCATCGGCCTCGTCAGCGTCGCCCTCAGCCTCCTCCTGGGAGTGCTGCTCGGTGGTCTGTCGGGCTTCTATGGGGGGGCACTGGACACCGCGATCCAGAGGCTCATTGAGATCCTCCGCTCCATTCCCACGATCCCCCTCTGGATGGGACTCGCGGCTGCCCTCCCCAACGAATGGAGCATAGTGCAGGTTTACTTCGCCATCACCGTCATCATCTCTCTGATAGGATGGACGGAACTCGCTCGGGTGGTGAGGGGACGGTTCCTCTCCCTGCGAGAGGAAGACTTCGTCATGGCAGCGGAACTCGCCGGCTGCGGCCGAATGCGGATTATCTTCCGGCACATGGTGCCGTCCTTCCTCAGCCATATCATCGCTGCCACCACCCTGGCGCTTCCCACCATGATCATCAGCGAGACATCCCTGAGCTTCTTGGGGCTGGGACTCCGGCCCCCGGCCATAAGCTGGGGGGTGCTGCTGCAGGAGGCACAAAGCATTCAATCCCTTGCCATGTCTCCCTGGCAACTGGCACCGGTCGTCCCCGTTATCCTCTCGATCCTCGCCTTCAACTTCATGGGTGACGGCCTGCGAGACGCGGCCGATCCCTACGGCGTTTAGGAGCGGAGACATGAAGAACAGAGGACTACCGCTCCTGTCGGTCCAAGAGCTGAAGACCTACTTCTTCGCCGACGAGGGCATTACCAGGGCCGTGGATGGGGCTAGCTTCGACATCTATCCGGGCCAGACCCTGGGCGTGGTTGGAGAGAGTGGCTGCGGCAAGAGCGTTACGGCTCGCTCGATCCTCAGGATCGTGGAGCGTCCAGGACACATCGTGGGAGGAAGGATCCTGCTGCGGCGTGGGCTGGGGGTCGAGGGACAGGGGACTGACCAGGAGATCGACCTGACTGGACTAAAGGCCGACGGTAAGGAGATGCGCGCCACCCGAGGGGCCGAGATCGGCTTGGTATTCCAGGAGCCGATGACCTCCTTCAGCCCCGTCCACACCGTTGGGAGCCAGATCCTGGAGGCCATCCGTCTCCACCAGAAGCTAACCAAGCAGGAAGCCCGGCAGAGAGCCATCGAGCAGCTTCGCCAGGTCGGGATCCCGAAGCCGGAGCGAAGGGTGGACGAGTACGCCTTCGAGTTGAGCGGCGGCCTGCGGCAGCGAGCCATGATCGCCATGGCGCTCTCCTGCCAGCCCAAGCTGCTGATCGCCGACGAGCCAACCACCGCCCTGGATGTGACCACCCAGGCCCAGATCCTGGACCTGCTGCGCAATCTGCAGAAGCAGAGCGGTATGGCGATCATGCTGATTACCCACAACCTCGGGGTGATCGCTGAGATGGCCGACGACGTGGTGGTGATGTATCTCGGGCGAGTCGTGGAGAAGGGCCCCGTAGATGACATCTTCCACGCCGCCAGGCACCCCTACACCAAGGCCCTCCTGCGCTCCATGCCCAGCATCCAATCCGAATCCAGGATCAAGCTGCCCACGATCAGTGGCTCCATTCCTCACCCCTTCAACCGGCCGCCCGGCTGCCCCTTCCACCCGCGCTGCCCCAGCTTTATTCCCGGCACCTGCGACCAACGGGAACCTGGACTGGTGGCGGTCAGCGACAGGCAGCAGGTGAGCTGTTTTCTCTACAAGGGGGCATGAGATGGTAGGACTGAAAGAGACCGACGGGCAGATACTGCTGGAGGTAAAGGGGCTCCGCAAGTACTTTCCCATCAGGCGCGGCTTCCTGCGCAAGGTCGTGGGGCATGTGCGAGCCGTGGACGACGTGAGCTTCCATATCCGCAAGGGGGAAACGCTGTCCCTGGTGGGAGAGAGCGGCTGCGGCAAGACCACCACCTCCCGCTGCATTCTCCGAGCCATCGACCCCACCGCCGGCCAGATCCTGTTCCGCGCCGAAGACGGCAGCACTGTGGACGTAAGCTCGTTGCCCAAGTCCAAGGTTCGGCCGCTCCGCCGCCAGATGCAGATGATCTTTCAGGACCCCTACTCGTCCCTGAACCCTCGTATGACCCTGCTGGACATCGTGGGGGAGCCGCTACTGGTCAACGGCATGGGGAACCGGAAGGAGCGGATGGACCGGGTGGCGGACTTGCTGCGACTGGTGGGGTTGCGTCCCGAGTACATGCGCCGCTTTCCCCACGCCTTCAGCGGGGGCCAGCGGCAGCGCATCGGGATCGCCAGGGCGCTGGCACTAAACCCCAGCCTGGTGGTGGCCGACGAGCCGGTGTCCGCCCTGGACGTATCGGTGCAGGCCCAGATCCTCAACCTTCTGCTGGACCTGCAGGATCAGTTGGGACTCACCTATCTCTTCGTCGCACACGATCTCAGCGTCGTGAAACACATCAGCGAACGGGTTGCGGTGATGTATGTGGGACAGATCGTCGAGGTGGCGGAGACCAGGGCTCTCTTCACCGCGCCCAGACACCCCTACACCGAGGCGCTGCTCTCTGCAGTTCCGAAACCCGACCCGAGGCTTCGCTCCCAAAGGATCGTCCTTGAGGGGGAAGTGGCAGATCCGGCCAGCCCTCCTTCTGGCTGCTACTTCCACCCCAGGTGTCGCTATGCCACCGATCTCTGCCGCCGAGAGAGCCCCATGCTGAAAGAGATCGGGCCGGGCCATCAGGTGAGTTGCCATAGAGCCGAGGAGCTGCAGCTGGCAGGGGTAGCAGTGTAGCCAGAGCACGGAAGCATCAGAACAAGAACGCAGGGGCGGGGCCCAGACCCGCCCTGTCGCGTCTATGGGGACCATATGGCCGGCAAAGGTGCCGGCCCCACAGTAGCCGTCAGCTCTTCTGGGGCAGAACGACGGCCAGGTGCAGATCCCGCAGTTGGACGGGATCTACCTCCGACGGTGCGCTCATCATGAGATCCACGGCCGCCTGGTTCTTGGGGAAGGCTATGACGTCTCGGATGCTGCGGGAGTCGGCCAGCAGCATCACCAACCGATCGATGCCGGGGGCGATGCCGCCGTGGGGCGGGGCGCCGTACTGGAAGGCCTCCAGCATGTGGCCGAACCGCCGGTGGATCTCCTCCTTGGGGTAGTTGAGCAACTCGAAGATCCTCTCCTGGACATCGCTCCGGTGGATCCTGATGCTCCCGCTCCCGATCTCCATGCCGTTGCAGACGATGTCGTAGCAGTCGGCCCGAACCTTCAGCGGATCGGTGTCCAGCAGATGAACGTCGTCGGGCTTGGGCGAGGTGAAGGGATGGTGGGTTGGATCGTACCGTTGCTCCGCCTCGCTCCACTCGAAGAGCGGGAAGTCCACCACCCACGCCCAGGCCAGGTAGTTCTCGTCCAGCAGACCCAGCCGCTTGCCCATCTCCAGCCGCAGCGCCCCCAGGGAAGCAGCCACCACCCCGGGTTTGTCGGCGATGGCCAGCATCAGATCGCCGGGCTGCAACTCCACCCGCTCCGCCATGGCCGCCATCTGCCCCTCGGTGACAAACTTGCCGAAGGAGGAGCGGAAGCCGCCGGCGTCCCTGGCAGCCCAGGCGAGTCCCCTGGCGCCGAAGCCGCGAGCCGCCTCGACCAGTTCATCCAACTGCTTCCGGCTGTAGCTACCGGCCCCCTGGGCCCTGATCGCCTTGACCTGGCCCCCCTCGGCCACGGCCTTGCGGAACACCTCGAAGTCGGTGGCGGCAGCGATGTCGGACAGGTCCACCATCGGCATATCGAAACGCAGGTCCGGCTTGTCGGTGCCGTAGCGCGCCAGGGCCTCGGCGTAGGTGAGCCGGGGGAAGGGCTTGTTGAGCCTCTTGGTAGTGAGGCTCTCCACCATGGTGATGACCAACTCCTCGATCAGGTTCAGGATGTCCTCCTGAGTGACGAAGGACATCTCCAGGTCCAGTTGAGTGAACTCGGGCTGCCGATCGGCCCGCAGGTCCTCGTCTCGGAAGCAGCGAGCGATCTGGAAGTACTTATCGACGCCGGCCACCATCAGCAACTGCTTCAACTGCTGCGGTGACTGGGGCAGGGCGTAGAACTCCCCGGGATGGACGCGGCTGGGAACCAGATAGTCCCGGGCACCCTCGGGCGTGCTCTTGATCAGCATGGGGGTCTCGACCTCCAGGAAGCCTCGCACGTCCAGGAAGTCGCGGATGTGTTTGATAACCCGGTGCCGGAGGGTCAGGTTGCGGGCCATCTCGGGACGGCGAAGGTCCAGGTATCGGTACTTCAGCCGCACCGACTCGTCTACGTTGGCCTCGTCGGACATGCTGAAGGGAGGGGTGAGGGACGGGTTCAGGACGGCGACCGATTCAGCGACCACCTCGATCTGGCCGGTGGGCAGGTTCTTGTTCTCGGTAGCGGGTGGCCGGCGGTTTACCGTTCCCACCACCTCGATGACGTATTCCGATCGGCACTCGGCCGCAACGGCGTGAGCTGCCTGCGAGACCTGAGGGTTGACCACCACCTGGGTGATCCCGTAGCGGTCCCGAAGATCGATGAAGATGAGCCCGCCGTGATCTCTCTGTCGGTGGACCCAACCCTGCAGTACCGTAGTGGTGCCGGCATCGCTGGCCCTCAGTTCTCCACACGTGGCTGTCCGCTTCACTGTCCCTCCGCTCCCTTTGCATATAAGGGCCCCTGCGTCGGGGCCGTCTGTGCGCCCAATTCTGAGAAAACAGTACCACGCGGGGTATCCACCGTCAAATGCACCCAATTTCAGCTGAAATTGCACCATAAGGGAGCGTCTTGGCGACGGCCGCAGGAAGGAATCCTTTGTAGGGGTGGGGCACCCCATCGTCATTCCCGCGAAAGCGGGAATCCATTAACCACGCCGGGAGGCTGGATTC
>JAJZQR010000206.1 GCA_021806765.1 Chloroflexota bacterium
GATCCATCCCTTGGTGTCTCCTCCGGCAGCGATCTGCCCGTAGGTCACCTCACCGAAGGGGGTGATGAACCGCTTGCGGATCACTCCGGGCTCCTCCTCCAGCTGGACGTCCATCCCCTCGTAGCGGACCTTGAAGACCTTCCCGTCTCTAGCCGGATTCCCGGAGCGGAGCGCCCGCCCCACCTCTACCTCACTCATGCCGCGGAACCGCTCAGGCATGTTGCCCTCGGCGATCCGGGCGCCGTACCACAGCCTCAAACGGGCGATCCAGGGAACACGATCCGGGGTCTTGCCGTCTAACACGGCCAGTATTCGTTCACGATTGGTCATCACCATGCTGGCATTACCTCGATGTCTCTTATTGCCGAATTGGCTTTGCCTCAACCCACCATTGGGCTGCACCACGCCGGTCTCTCTTGGGCATCCATCGTCCCGACCTTCACCCTCTCAGGATCCTTCCGCCTCCTTCGCACCCTAGCCCAGCCGGCGAAGCCTTGGATCCAGCGCCTGTCTGATGCCGTCGCCTACCAGGTTGAAACCCAGTACGGTAAAGAAGATGGCGGTGCCGGGAAAGAGCGAGTACCAGGGATCGACCTGGATATACTGATAGGCGGTTCGAAGCATCAACCCCCAGGCCGGGGTGGGGGGTTGGACTCCGAGTCCGAGAAAGCTGAGCGCGGCCTCGAAAATGATGGCCTGGCCCAGCATCAGGGATGCCTGCACCGTCACCGGAGCGATCAGGTTCGGCCAGATGTGCCTGAACATGATCCTGGAGTCGTTGGCGCCAAGGGATCGAGCGGCGGCCACGTACTCCTCCTCCCGGGCCGAGAGGGTCTGAGCCTGGACCAGCCGGGCGAACACCGGCGCGTACACCACCCCGATGGCCACCATGGCGTTCACCAGCCCCTGCCCCAGGATCGCTTCCACGGCCAGGGCCAGGACCAGCCCAGGGAAAGACCACAAAGTGTCCGCCAGCCGCATGAAGATCTGGTCGATCCAACCCCGAAAGTACCCGGCCAGCAGCCCCATCGGTATCCCCAGGAGCAAGGCCAGGGAAACGGAGATCGCGCCGGCCTCCAGTGAGGGGCGTGCCCCGTAAACGAGACGGCTGAGGACGTCGCGGCCCAGTTCGTCCGTTCCCAGCAGGTGCGCGCCGCTCGGCCCGATCAAGATGGACTGGTAATCCTGGGCGATGGGGTCATACGGAGCGATCAACCCGGCAAGGGCAGCCGTAAGGATCACGGCGAGGACGACGGCGAGGCCGAAGCCGGCGCCCCGAACCCGCAGCAACCGCTGCAGGAACTTCCTGTACTCCGTCCATCGACCGGGAGACTCCCGCTCGTAGCTTCCGGCTCCAACCACCAATACACTCTCTGCCATTGCCGCCCTCACGCGTACCGAATGCGCGGGTCGAGGACCCCGTACAGGAGATCGGTCAACAGGTTGACCACCAGGACTATCACCGCGAAGAGGAGGATCGTGCCCTGTAGGGCAGAGTAGTCGCGGAAGGCCACACTATCCACCGCCAGCCGAGCCAGCCCCGGTAGGCCGAAAATCGTCTCGATCACCACGGCCGTACCGAAGACGCGACCGGTCTGCAGCCCAAAGAGGGTGACAACCGGTATCAGGGCGTTCTTCAGTGCGTGTCTGCCGACGACGACCGCCTCCCCCAGCCCCTTGGCTCGGGCCGTGGTCACGTACTCGCGGTGCAACACCTCCAGCAGCGCCGAACGGATCTGCCGCATCAGGATCGCACCCTGGGCCAACCCCACACTGAGGGCCGGCAAGACCATCATCTGGAGGTTCGCCAAAGGATCCGTCGGAATGGGGGTGAAGCCGCTCGGTGGCAGCACTCGGAGAGCCACCGCGAACAGGTAGATCAGCAGAATGCCAAGCCAGAAGTCGGGGATCGCGAGACCCCCCGTCACGCCGATGGTGGCTATGGTGTCCAGTTTGGAGCCCGGCCGCACGGCCGATAAGATCCCCGCTGGAAAGGCCAGGGCAGCGGCAACCAGCATGCCCAGGAAGGTCAGCTCCAGGGTGACCGGCAACCTCTGCCCCAACTCATCGACCACCGCATCCTGGCTCCGAACCGACTTCCCCAGATCACCGTAGGCTATATGCTCGATCCAGTTCACGTACTGGATCACCACCGGCTGATCGAGTCCCAACTGTTTCCGCATCTGTTGGTAAGCTACCTGGTCTCGTGGCGAGGTCTCTCCAAGGTATGCCAGGGCCGGGTCACCGGGCATCAGATGCGCCAGGCCGAAGGTGACGATCGAGACCAGGAATAGGGTGGGTATCATCGCGACAACGCGGCGGATGAGGTAGGCAGTCATTACAGAGGCTCCTCCCACGGAACGGTCTCAGGCCCCTACTTGGGGCGCTCGACCAGGACGGCCGATTGCTGGCAACCCTGGCCGAGCGCCGCTTCGAGAGTGCTACTTGTTGCTAAGCCAGGCCCCGGTGAAATCGGGAATGCCGAACTCCGCCGTCAGGCCGTGTAGCTTCTTCGTGATCACGTAGTTCATTGGCAGCAGATACCCCTCCCCCAGGTAGGCCTGGTCTTGGAGGCGCTTGAGCACCTGCCGGTAGACGTCTGCCCTCTGGGTCGCGTCCAGGGTCTGGTCGGCCTTCGCCAACAGGCTGTCGATCTCGGGGTCCTTGATCGCGCTCCAGTTGTTAGGTCCGTTGGAACCGATGTTGGAAGTCAACATCGAGGGATCGGCCTGACCGGGGGCGTTCCTCCAGAAGCAGCTCTGGAAGTTCATGTCGTGGACCGAGTTGATCCAGGAGAGACGCTCCATCGCCTTCAGGGTCGTCTTGATCCCCACCTTGGTCCACATCTGGGCGGCGAACTGGCCGATGGTCGCCTCCGGCTCCCGCTGGATGACCAGCAGGTCGATCTCGATCCCGTCGGGATGGCCGGCCTCGGTCAGGAGCTGCTTCACCTTGTCAGGGTTGTAGGCGTACTTCTCGACGCTGTCGTCGTAGCCGAGGAGCGAAGGGGTCCAGAAGGGGTAGACCTGGGGCTTGGCGAAGCCGAAGCCGAGGGTCTTGGCCATCGCCTCGTGGTCGATCCCGTAGAGAGCAGCCTGCCGAACCTTGATGTTGTCGAAGGGCGCCTTCGTCACGTTGAAGCCCATCTGGAAATAGGTGCTACCTGCCCAGGGCCACTCGACGAGCTGCAGTTGATTGTTCGACTCCACCACCTTCAGCTGATTGGCGGGCATGTCCTCCGCTGCCATGAGCTGCCCCGACTGGAGGTCCGCCATCGCCACTGTCAGGTCGGGCACGTAGCGAGAGACGAAGCTGTCGATGTAGGGGAGGGGCTTCCCATCTGCCCCGTTTCGCCAGTAGTCTGGGTTCTTCTCCAGGGTTAGCCGGTCGTCGGTGATCCACTGCTTGAACTTCATCGGCCCCGTCCCCACAGGGGCCTTGCCGAAACCCTCCTCCCCCAGCTTGTCGTAGGCTACCTTGGATATCATCCCCATCACCCCGTAGTTGGCACCCGAGAGGCGGAAGGGCAGGGAGGTGGAGGGGGTCTTGAGGGTGATCTTCAGGGTCGTGGCATCCGATGCGTCGATGCTCGCGACGTCGGTAAGGTAGGTCTTGCCGAAGGACTTGGGGTTGTCCCGAAGGTCAGTGAGGTTCCACTTGGCCACGTCGGCGTTGAAGTCACTGCCGTCGTGGAACTTCACCCCCTTACGGAGGTGGAAGACGACGGTCTTGGGGTCGGTCTGCTCCCAGGACTCGGCAAGGCTGGGCTTGAGTTCGAACTTGCCACTCTTCTGGTCGGCCAGCTCGTACCGAAGCAGGTAGTCGAACATCATGTGGTAGCCGGAGTTCTGGGGCTGCGAGGTGGTATGTATATTCATGGAGGGGTAGGTCCAGGCCTTTGCCTGAACGATCTGGCCACCCCGCTGGATCGCCGACGCCGCGGCACCCGCAGTAGGCGCAGCCCCCGCTGCCGCGGTAGGCGCTGCAGCGCTCTTTGCCGGGGATGCACAGGCTTCGACAATCGGGACTACAGTCACCGCCGCCCCGGCCAGACCGAAGAGTCTCAACAGATCACGTCGCGAAATCTGGCGCTCGGAAAAACCCTTCATTCCTCATCTCCCAGTTCCATGTACTGATTGCCTGCTGCAACTGCCGATGGAGAATCACAGCCGGCAGCAGCCGCGGCAGGCGCAGGGCAGAATCATGGGCATGCGAGAATGCCCCATTGTGCACCTCCAGGCCAGATGGGCACTGGAGGTCTTGAGAAGAGAGGTTGATCCGGGGCGGCCGCCTAACGGGGCAGTTGGTGCTTCGACATCCTATCGATGAGACCGGCACTGGGGTCTGCACTCACCCTGTTAGAGCACACGCTGCCGACCCAGCCAGTGCCGGCAAAGGCTTCTCTGTCACCACCGGCCGGAAATCGCCCGCAGATGGTTGGCAGCCATGCTGTACTGGTTTTCCCATGGCGGCATTGCCTGGGAACTGGATCAAATTGAGGACTTCGTTGTCTGTCCGACGTCGAGAGGACGTTGGTGAGGCTGCTCCGGGGATGCAAGATACCGGATCAGGGCAGCCAGATCGGTTGCGCAGAGATATAACACAGCACGCACCTGGCCGTCAAGGGAATCGAACCTTTCGTATGGTTCATCCATTCGCCCGTTCTGTGCTTTGCGAAGGCCGCGTTCCCGCCATCGGGAGCCAGAGGGCCACGGCCACCCCACCGCCGAGACCAATAGCGGCCACCAGACCAAACCCCGCAGTAAAGGAGCCGGTGGCGTCCAGGGCGTAGCCGATGACCGGGGGAAAGGCCAGGGCACCCACGTTGCCCACCAGGTTGACGAGGCTAAGGCCTCGACCCGAAGCCCCTTTCGCAGAGACCAGGGGTATGTAGGAGAAGATCGCCCCGAAAGGCATGCTGGCGAACCACCCTATCAGCAGCAGGTCCAGCAACACCAGCGGCGTGCTCGGGAGCAGGGGCAAGAGAAGCAGTCCGACCGCGGTGGCGAGAACGGAGATCACTATCACCTGCCGTTCACGGCGCAACGAGAGAGCCCCTCCAAGAACCCGCGCCACAACGGCGCTGGCAGGCATGAAGGCCGCCAGAGGACCCGCCCACTGGAGTCCCACCCCATGCTGCTCCCAGAGAAAGGTGGCCATCCAGGCGGTCAGCCCCGTGAACACGCCGTATCCGAGGATGTGGGCGAGCCCAAGAAGGTAGAGGGACGGTTCCCGAAGGATCTCCATCCACGGGGCGGGCGCGGCCTGAGCCCCTCTGGCCTCCTGGCGCATTCGAGTGCTGAAGAGCCAGGCTATCCCCAGGATCAGGGCTCCTTCGATCAGGAAGGTTCCGCGCCACCCTCCCCAGCTAGCGGCCAACTGAGAGAGCAGCAGCACCAGCAGCACGCCGATGTTGGCGGCGGCACCGAACAGCCCCTGGGCGAACGCCCTCCTCTCGGGAGGCACCAGACCGTTGACACAGGAAAGCGCCGCGATGAAGATGGTGGCCGTGCCCACCCCCAGGAAGAGCCGGCTCAGCAACAGAATAGCGAAGCTGGGGGCAAGCCCCGAGGCGATGATCGCGAGCGAGGCCAGCACGAGTCCCAGCTCCACGGCCCGCTTCCCACCGATGCGATCGGCCAGGTAGCCGCTGGGCAGCTGCAGCAGGGTGTGAGTGAGGACGGTGGCGCTAGCCAGGGCGCCGGCCCAGGCGTTGGTGAGGGCGAACTCCTCCCGCATCAGGGGCAGCAGGGGAGCGAAATTGAGCAGCGCCACCATGACGGCGAGGGGGGTGGTCAAGACCAGCAGCAGCTGGCCCCACGGCAGACTCGGGGACACGGGGACAGGCAGACGCGGAGAAGGGGAGAAGGGGAGACGCTGCGAATCCTCTATCTCCGCATCACCGAGTCCCCACGTCCCAGTGTCGCCGCGTCTCCGTGTCTCCGCGTCCCCCCGTCCCAACGGCTACTTCCAGACTTCCTTGTTCATCAAGTACTTGGGCCGCTCGCCCCGAAGAGCAGCCAGAATACCGGCCGCCGAGTGGGTGGCCATCCTCTCCATGGACTCCTCGCTGGCGCCGCCCATGTGGGGGGATAGGATCACGTTGTTCATCTTGAGCAGCGGGTTGTCGGCTGCGGGAGGCTCCTGCTCGAAGACGTCCAGCCCGGCCCCGGCGAGCTTGCCCGCCTCGAGCGCCTGGATCAGGGCAGCCTCGTCCACCACCGGTCCGCGGGAAGTGTTGATCAGGTAAGCGGTCGTCTTCATCAGATCGAACTGCTTAGCTCCGACGATCCCCTTGGTAGAGGGCGTCAGGGGGGTGTGAATGGAGACGAAATCGGCCACGGGCATCAGTTCGTCCACGGTCTCCACCTTGGTGATCCCCCTGGCCGCCATAGCCTCGGCCGTCACGTAGGGATCGTAGGCGTACACCTTCATGTCGAAAGCAGACTGGCAGATCTGGGCCAGCCGGCCACCGATCCGCCCGGTCCCCACGATGCTGAGTGTCCTGCCCAACAGCTCGCGCCCCATCAACTCGTCCTTACCGCTCCACCGTCCCGCCCGGACGAAGCTGTCGCACTCCACCAACCGTCGAGAGATGGCCAGCATCATGGTGATGGCGTGGCTGGCGACCCCCTCGCTGTTGGCCTCTGGAGTGTTGCAGACGGCGATCCCTCGCTCGGTGGCTGCCGGGATGTCGATGTTGTCGGTACCGACACCGTGCTTGCCGATCACCTTCAGCCCGGGGGCCGCCTCCAGCACCTCCCTGCTCATGGGCGCTACCCGTACCAGTATTCCGTCCACGTCCGCTACCGCTTCCTTCAGAGCGGGTACTGCGATGCTGGGAGCCTGCACCACCTCGCACTCCTGCTTCAGCATCTCGACGCCAGCGGGATGGATGAATTCGGTAACCAGGACCTTCTTCGCCATGCGGTACACTCCTCAATGATAGCTATCTTGTACGGCCATCTACCCGGCCGCTCTGCCGGCTCGCCCTTGTCGCCGGACGGCTCATCGGTAGAAGTGCGTCATCCCCGGGTCGCGCACTCACGGCAGGGGGATTGGGGTAATCAGCAGAAGCCACAGCCGATTATACATCGCGGGGGTCGGGGTAGGCACGCCGGGGAGCAATGAAGCCGGGCAACCTCAGAGGACAGACAACAGGGGACCAGCGCGCTCCCGGGGGCACGATCGCCTGGGCCGCTCTCAAAGTATGTATGTCAACTGGCGGTGGGGCGAGCCTCCGCCTGCGATCACATGCACACTCTCAGGCAGGCAGGGCGACCGCGCCCCCAGCCATCATTCTCCTGCTTATCTCTTCTTCCGTCCGTGCTTGCGCCCCTCGGAGGTTATATACCGATCGGTAACCGGCAGCGGCAACTCCTCCACCTGCTCGTTGGTCAGGCTCACCTGGATGTAGTCGGCGAATACCCCGGCAACGAACTCGATCGGGATCTCTACGTCCTTCTTCAGCCCCGCACCGGCCTTCACCACGATGGAGGTAGCCCTGTCCGACAGGGGGTCGCTGCGCACTTCCTCGATCACGCCGACGGTTCCATCGAGGGAGCGCACCAGCATCCCCTCGACGACGTCCAACTCCAGCGGTGCCGCCTCCACCTCCTGCTCCGGCAACTCGTAAGGCCCTGGTTCGCCCGGAACCCCGTAGGGGGGTACCAGGGGGAACAGAATCGTGCCAGGTGCGTAAATCGAGAAGGACTCGACATCCTCCACGGGCACCAACTCGCGGTGTCTACCCTGGAAATCCGGCAGCTCATCCAATCGATCCCTGCCGATCCGAAGGCGAACCTCCGCCTGGTCCGCCTCCTCAACCAGGGAAATGGACACCACCACATCACGGGCCACAATCAGCCCCTTGTGGACGACCACAGCTTGGACATCCATGGTGGCCGGATCCAGAATGACCCGCTCCACCTTCCCCATCTCGTCGCCTTCCCGGGTCCTCACCATTGCCCCTATGTGAATCCTCATGTCCGCCTCCCGCGACTGATGATGGATTCCCCCTTCCTCCAGCGTGGCAATGTCCATACCAGAAAGCAGGAAGCTCCGAATGGCACAAAACCTGCACCCTCGCCAGAGGGGAGCTGGATCTGCACCGCCAGTGAGCACTCTTGAAGTAAGCAGGCTCGGACGGCCAGAGCGGCACTGTTGGAGAGAGGAATCACTCCGCGGGTGCATCCGAGAGGTGAGTTCATGACGGGTCCGTCACCGAACATAGCCGACCTGGGGATCGACCCCAACGCGGCCGTGAGACTGCTGCCCCACCTGGACTCCTTCGTCAAGTGGGAACTGCTCCGTTTCCTGTACGATAACCCGGACACGCCCAGCACTATAGGGGAACTGGCCCGATATCTGGGGAGAGATGAGATGGAGTTGAAACCCGCCTGTCGGGCCCTGGCCAGCGCAGGGATCCTCCACCAGATCGACCTGGGACCGGAGTACGCCTACTCGCTCGCCCGCGACGAGGAATTGCGGTGGTCGGTCGGCCATCTGGTAGAGAGGTACGTGGCAGACCACCTGGTCCGCCTGGCCATTTCCAGCCAGATCCTCAGGGCCCACCGCCACGCCACCAGACTCCAATACGCCGCTCGATAACCCTCGCCGGCGGCAGGTTCCCACAGGACTCCACGAAGAACGGTGCAGACCGAAGGCTTGCCCCCCCGCCGTCCCACCTGTAGTAACGACTTCAGTCGTTCGTACATTGTCAGCGGTTCTTAGTCGAAGGATCCCGCCTCGGGAGCGTCGTCGGGGCCGGCCTCGGCGGAGTCGTGGGTCTCCTTCCAGAGGCGGCGTGTCACCGTCGCGACCGTTTCGTAGCTGAAACCCCGGCGCACCAGGTGGTCTCCCAACCGTTGCCTGAACTCGCGCCACTCCATCCCCTTCAGAGAGCGGGCCTTCCGCTGTCCCAACCGATAGGCCGCCACATCCTCCTCTTCGGGGCTGGGGAGAACGTCGTCGATGATCTCACGATCGACCCCTTTGGCACGCAGCTCGGCCTGCAGCAGCCTCCCACCCCGGGGGCGGTAGCTCTGCCGGTTCTCCACCCAGAACCGGGCGAATTCCTGATCGTCCACTACCCCCCGCTGCCGAAGCCCTGCCAGCACCTCGTCGACCAGCTCCGGATCGAAGGAGCGGCGCAACAGGCGGCTTCGCAGTTCGACGACGCTCCGGGGGCGGTAGGTCAGCAGGGTGAGGGCGGCATCATACACCTGGT
>JAJZQR010000207.1 GCA_021806765.1 Chloroflexota bacterium
CGATGCGAGGCGGCCTGCAACGGGGCGAACAGGTTGCCGGCGCCGGCCGTCCCCTTCGACGACCCGTCGGTTTTCGAGAAGAAGAGACGGCCAGGCGTCAACGCCTTCACCGTGGTCAACCGGTACGAGGACCGGAAGCGCGGGATGCCGGTCTTCCGCAAAGTCCAGTGCAACCACTGCGAAGAACCGGCCTGCGTGTCGGCCTGCCTGGTGGGCGCCATGAGGAAGACCCCCGAGGGGCCGGTCGTCTACAACGCGGACCTGTGCATAGGCTGCCGCTACTGCATGGTTTCCTGTCCTTTCTACATACCCACCTACGAGTACTCCAGCGTCCTCGAGCCCCGGGTTCGGAAGTGCACCATGTGCTACGGCAGGATCTCTCAAGGCCTCCGCCCGGCTTGCGCCGAGGCCTGCCCCGTCGAGGCCATAACCTTCGGCAACAGGAGCGACTTGCTCAAGCTGGCCCGTGAGAGGATGCGCCTGAAGCCGGGCAGGTACGTGGACCACATCTACGGCGAGAGCGAGGCCGGTGGCACCAGCTGGCTGTACCTCTCCGGAGTCCCCTTCGAGGAGTTGGATTTTCCGACGGATCTCGGAACGACGCCCCTCCCGGAGTTCACGAGGGAGTTCCTCTCCTTCGTTCCTCTCGTCCTGGTGGCCTGGCCAACCCTCCTGGGGGGCTTCTACCTCTTCTCGAACCATCGAGAGCAGGGCAATTCCACTGGACGCGACGAACCGGAGAAAGAGGAGGATAGATAATGGCATACGGTGAGAAGGCAGGCGCGTGGCGACCGTGGGTGAGGGATAAGCTGTTCGAGGGGCAGCCCACCAGGGAGTATCTGAGGGAGATGGTGACTCCCCTCAATCTGGCGGCGGGGGTGCTCGTGCTAGCCGGTCTCTACCTGGTGGCGCTGCGCTTCACCCGTGGTCTGACTGCTATCTCCAGCGCCTCAGACACTCAACCCTGGGGGCTGTTCCTGAGCCTCGGGCTGTTTGCCGGCGTTCCCCTCTCGGCCACGGGGTTCGTTCTCGGTTCGGCGGTGTACCTCTTCGGCCTGAAGTCGTACCACCCGGTGGTCAAGAACGCCATCCTCATCGGCTTTCTGGGCTACTTTTTCGCGGTGGTGTTTCTCCTCATAGACCTGGGACGCCCGTGGCGGATCTACTATCCCATGGTGGTCGCCTTCGGCCCCGCTTCGGTCATGTTCCTGGTGGCCTGGCACGTGGCCCTCTATCTGTCGGTTCAGTTCCTCGAGTTCTCGCCGTCGGTGTTCGAGTGGCTCGGCTTGAGGACCTTCCGCAGAGTCGCCCTGAGCATGACCATCGGTCTCACCATCTTCGGGGTGATCCTTTCCACTCTTCACCAGTCGGCGCTCGGCGCCATGTTCCTGCTGGCTCCGGGAAAGCTTCACCCCCTGTGGTACACGCCCTACCTCCCGTGGCTATTCTTCGTGTCCGCCATCGCCACCGGGCTTTCCATGGTGATCGTGGTGAGCGCCCTGACCCAGCGCTTCTTCAAGAGCAAGGCCGATCGCCACTACCTGGCCAGCATCGACGGCATTACTGTCGGGTTGGGGAAGGCGGCCTCGCTGGTGCTGCTCACCTACTCCCAGCTGAAGGTGATCGCGCTGGCTCATGGAAACCACTGGGACCTGCTGAACAGCCCCTGGGGCTACTGGTTCTTGATCGAGGTGATCGGTTTCGCCCTCATCCCATGCATCCTCTTCGGCGCTGGGAGCCGGGCGAGGGACCTGCATCTTATTCGGTTCGCGGCCCTGATGACCGTTGCCGGAGTGATCCTCAACCGGCTCAACGTGTCGATGATCGCCTTCAACTGGGACTTGCCCCATAGAGAGCTGTTCAACTGGCAGGAATTGATCGTCGTCGTGGCCGTCTTCACGGTCGAGATTCTCGCCTACCGAGCGATCGTGAACCGAATGCCTGTTCTCAGGGAGCACCAGGATTATCGGAGCGGATAGCAGCACCCATCGGAGCCAAGAGGGCTCGTCATGACAGAGGGAGGGTTCGATGATAACCAAGTACGCGGGCGGCCAAGTCGTGAAGGGTGGGATCTACTGGAGCCTGAGAGGTGGAGAGTTTGTGTCGGTACCCCGGCCCGGGGGCAGGCTCGCGGGGGGGCTGCAGGACCAATACCTTAGGGCTCCCATGCCGTTGGTGATGGTCTTTGGACCTTTGATAGGCCTGGCTTACGTAGTGGTTCTCCCGCTGGCGGGGTTGCTGGTCCTGGTACCCTTCCTTGCGAGCAGGATGCGCTACGCGCTGACTTCGGGCAAGGTGGCGGCGGCCCATGCGGCCGCGTCCCCCGCCGGGCCGGGGGTGTCCCACCTCGACTCTCCACCTGCGGGCGGTGTGGAGCGTGGCGAGTCGCCGGATGGCCCGGAGGGTAGGCTGATCGACCTGGCCTCGGAGATCGCCATGAAAAGGTGGAAGCAGTGACGGGTTTCGTCAGTTGCCAGGCTGCTCATTGACAGTTCCCGCAGGACGTGGTTGAATCGATGATGGAAGTTGTGCAGGAGACTTGGGCGAGGCACCTTGAGCGAGAACGTAGATTCCGTTGACATCGGGATAATCTCCCTGCTGCAGCAGGATGGAAGGTTGCCGAACCTCGAGATCGCTCGGCAGCTGGGCGTGGCGGAGGGTACCGCGCGCAAGAGGATGGAGAGGTTGCTGGAGGAGGGCACCCTCAGGGTCGTTGGGGTTGCCGATGCCGCGAAGGTGGGCTACCCGGTGGAGACCCTGATGGGCATCCAGGCGGACCTGGGGATGGCCGCTGCCGTGGCGCGCAGGCTGGCGGAGATGCCGGAGGTTCGACTGGTGGCGATGAGTTCCGGCGCCTACGATATCTTCGTAGACGCGGTCTTCGCCTCCAACGATCAGGTGTTGCAGTTCCTTACGGAGAAGGTGGCGGGGATTGCGGGGGTTCGCCGGACCGAGACCTTCCACGTGCTGAAGACGGTGAAGCAGATCAGCGATTGGCGGCTTCCGGAGGCGGGGTCTCCCCGGGCGAGAAAGGTCCTGGTGGTGGACGACGATGAGGCGTTCCTCAGCATTACCAGGGCGGTGCTCGGAAAGCACGGTTTCCGGGTCGTCACGGCCTTGAGCGGAAGAGAGGGGCTGGAGAAGGCAAAGCGAGAGCTGCCGGACCTGATTCTCCTCGACTACGTGATGACGACTCCGGCGGAAGGAGCAGTTGTCGCCGATCTGTTGAGACGGGATGGTCCGAACCGGTCGGTGCCGATCCTGATGGTCACGGCCATGGGCCAATACCATCCCTGGTGGAAGGTACAGGAGGAGAGGACCTCGCTACCCGTCAACGGGTGGCTGGAAAAACCGGTTGACCCCGATCGACTGGTGCGGGAGGTGGAGCGGCTGTTGTCCGATGGAGCGGCCGTGCAAGAACAACCAGAACCTTGAGCTGACGATCGGCTCCTGGTTTCTGAGACGCTCACGGTGGGGCGCCGCCAGCGACTGGCGATAGGTCGTTCCCCTGAGGACTGGGGGGAGGCGACGGTGTGCCATGCATGCTGGCAGGCTGTGGAATCCACTGGTCCTCCTGGCGAAAGGGAGAGAAGAGCGGAACCTCAATGGTAGGGAGCCCCCGCAAGTCGGGTTAACCCCACGACTGCGGGCGGCGCGGGGAGTGCGGTGGCCGGCGAAGCTCCGGTGGGTGAGCGCCGGTGCGGTGGCGGTCGTCTGCCTCCTGGCACGGGTCTCGGATCCTCGCCTGCTTCCCCCGGCGGCGCTGGCCGCGGCAGTCCTCCTGGCCCTGCTTTCCACCGCGAGCCTCAGGCGATTCTGCACTAGTTCCACCCCCGGCCCTGTCGGGAAGGCCGGCCTTGTCCCCCTGGGGCTGGACCTCCTGGTCCTGGCCCTCCTCACGCTGTTCTCCGGCGGTCTTCACAGCCCCCTGGCTCCCTTCTTCCTTCTCGTGCTCCTCGTGACTCCCTTCGTGGCAGGTTCCCCCCTGGTTTACGTCTCTGCCCTGCTGGCTGGTTTGCTGCTGGCGCTGATCGGTGTGCTGGGCGATGCCGCACTCCTGCGGTCTCCGGCAGGCATGGCTTCGGGCGGTCTTGACGGTTCGACCGCGAGATTGCCGGCTACCGCAGTGGGATGGCTGTGGGGCCTTCTTCTGGTGGCTTGGGCTGCTCGACGGGTATCGCTCCATCTGCTCGTCTGGGAGCAGGAACTGGGGGAGGTGCGACTGCGGCTAGAGGGGCAGGCGGAAGAGCTGCGGATGGTGAACCTGAAGCTCGAGAAGGTGGTGAGGACGAAGACGTCGCCGATGCTTCGAATAGCTCATCAGCTGCGGGCACCACTTTCGTCCATCCAGGGACTGCTGGAGGTGATCCTGAAAGGTTATGCCGATGGGACCGACGCCGGGGCGCAGGAGATGCTGGAACTGGCCAGAGACAGCGCTGCCGGGATGCTGGAGTTGGTTAACGATCTCCTGTACCTGGGGCACGTGCGCGAGGTCGGATTCGCGGTCACAGGCGAGCTGGTGGATCTGAACGAGATAGCTCGCGAGGTGGTTCGGACGAACGAAGGGGTAGCCCAGCTGAAAGGGGTGCAGATAGCAGCGCAGACCACCGAGGAAGGAGCGGCGAGGATCCAGGGGAATGGGGACTTCACCAGGCAGATGGTGGGTAACCTGGTGGAAAACGGGATCAAGTACACGCCCCCTGGCGGAAAGGTTGTCGTGTCGGTGAACTCGGGGGACGCCAGGGTGGTGATCGCCGTCTCCGACACCGGCATAGGGATCCGGAAGGAGGACCTTCCCAGGGTCTTCGAGGAGTTCTTCCGGGCGGAGAATGCCCGTCGAGCCCAGAGGGTGGGGACCGGCCTGGGCCTGGCGATCGCGAGGCAGATTGCCGAGTTGCAGGGAGGAGAGATTACGGTCGCGTCGGAGTTGGGCCGCGGGAGCACCTTTGCCGTGAGATTCCCGGTCTTTGCCGGTGAGGGGCTCAAGGCGGAGGGGCTGCCGGCGGCAGCTTGCGCGGGAGGTGGCCGGGGTGGCTGAGAGAGTCTTCAACTTGACGCGGGAGATGCTGAATCACGCCTTTGCAGGCACGGTGGCACCGGATCGAGAGAAACTGCTCACCTGCATCCAGTGCGGCACCTGCACGGCCTCGTGTCCGACGGCCTACGCCATGGACTACACACCAAGGCAGTTGTGGCGACTGCTCCAGGTGGGACTGCGGGAGGAAGTCCTCAACAGCCGCAGCTTCTGGCTGTGCACCTCCTGCTACTCCTGCACCCTTCGCTGTCCGAGGGGGATATCCCTCACCGAGACCATGTCTGCCCTGAAGCGGCTTGCCCTGGCAGGGGGGATCAGGACGGAACCCAGGATATACCGCTTCTACGAGACCTTCCTGCAGACCGTGCGGCGGCACGGCCGGTTGCACGAGCTGGAGTTCATGGCCCTCTACTCCGGTCGGGCCGATCCCCTTGGGCTACTATCCCAGGCTCCTCTCGGTCTGGTGATGCTACAAAAGGGCAAGATGAGCCTTACCCCCAGCGACATGCCGAAGAAGCAGGAGCTGGAGGCGATCTTCAGGGCGGTGGAGCAGATGGAGGCTCAGCCATGAGGTACAGCTACTATCCGGGGTGTTCCCTCAAGACGACGGCCAGCCAGTACGACTCCTCGACCAGGGCGGTGATGGCCAGACTCGGATGCGAGCTGGAGGAGCTGGAGGACTGGAGTTGCTGCGGCTCCACGGCCTCCGAGGTGGTGAGTCCTCTGCTGTCCTCGGCCTTGGCGGCCAGGAACCTGGCGTTGGCCGATGCCAGGGGGCAGGAGTTGGTGACCACCTGCAGCGGATGCTTTCTGAACCTTTTCCGGCTCCGAAGCCGGTTGCAGCGAGATCGAGAGTTGGAGAGGAAGCTCTCCCAGGTGCTATCCCAGGTGGGCCTCCACTACACGGGAAAGGCCAGGGTGCGTCATCTGCTGGAGGTGATCGCGACCGACATCGGCGTCGACGCCGTCCAGCGCCAGGTGGTTCGGCCGCTCCAGGGGTTGAAGGTAGTGCCCTACTACGGCTGTCTGGTGGTGCGCCCCTACGCGGAGTTCGACGGGCCCGACCTGCCGGTGAGTATGGACAGACTGATCGAGGCGGCCGGCGCGGAGACGGTGCCCTTCATGATGAAGACCAGGTGCTGTGGCGGCACGCTGATCACCACCAAGAAGAGCGTCGGGCTCAAGCTGATCTGCGACATCCTGCAGCCCGCCGCCGGGGCGGACTGCATCGTGACGGTGTGCCCTCTTTGCCAGTTGAATCTGGACGCCTACCAGTCGATGGCTGCTAAGGAACTGGGTATCCGGTTGGATATCCCCGTGCTCTTTCTGACCCAGTTGATCGGCCTGGCCTTCGGGCTTCCCGAGGAAGACGTCAAGTGCTCACAGAACATCGTCTCTGCGGAAAAGATGCTCAGCCGGCTCGATAGGGGGGCGCCGGCTCCCGCGTGACCTGCCTGCCCCCGCAGGGAGGAGGAAGGGAATGGAGAGGCCTCAGCCGAGTGACATAAGGACAGGAGTCTACATCTGCCACTGTGGGAGCAACATCGCCGGGACCGTCCAGGTGAGCCGGTTATCCAACTTCGCGGGCCTCCTGCCCGGGGTGGCCGTTGCCCGGGACTACAAGTACATGTGCTCCAGCACCGGCCAGGAGATGATCAAGGAGGACATCCGCCAGCGAGGTGTCAACCGGGTTGTGGTGGCGGCGTGCTCCCCGCGCATGCACGAGATGACCTTCCGCCAGGTGCTGGTCGAGGGGGGCCTGAACCCCTATCTGCTGGCTGTGGCCAACATACGGGAGCACTGCTCCTGGATCGTGACGGATTCGGCCGAGGGGACCGAGGCCGCAAAACGGCTGATCAGAGCAGCGGTGGCGAGGGTAGCCTGGCAGGCCCCGCTGGAGGAGCGACAGGTCCCCGTGCGTCCCTCTTGTCTGGTGGTGGGCGGCGGTATCGCCGGCATCCAGGCGGCTCTGAGCATAGCTCAGGCGGGATACCAGGTCTATCTGGTGGAGAGATCGCCCTCCATCGGCGGTCGCATGGCCCAGTTGGACAAGACCTTCCCGACCCTGGACTGCTCCGCCTGCATCCTGACGCCAAAGATGGTGGCCGTGGCGAGGCAAAAGAACATCAGACTGCTCACCAACAGCGAGGTGGTCGAGGTGGCCGGCAGCGCGGGCAACTTCCACGTGAAGATCCGGCGGAACCCCCGCTACGTGGACGAGTCGAAGTGCACCGGCTGCGGCACCTGTTGGAGTGTGTGTCCGACGCAGCGTTTCCCGGCCGACAAACTGGTAGTTAAGGGTGGCCGGGTGATCGGGAGTGGTGCCGATGATCGCCGAGGAGAGAATGGCTGAACGGGTTGCGGAGATCGTCAACGGCTACCCCGGGGACGGCAACGCGGCCATCGCGGTTCTCCAGGACATGCAGGCGGAGTTCCATTACCTGCCCAGGGAGGGGCTCCTCGAAGCTTCGAGGAGGTTGAAGGTTCCCCTTAGTCAGTTGTACTCCATAGCCACCTTCTACCGTGCCTTCAGCCTGGTGCCGCGAGGCGTCTACACGGTGAAGGTGTGTCTGGGGACTGCGTGCCACGTAAGGGGCGCGGTTCGCGTCCTGGAGAAGTTGGAGCGGGAGTTGGGCGTGCAGGCGGGCGGCACCACCAGCGATCTGAACTTCACCCTGGAAACGGTGAACTGCCTCGGCGCCTGTGCCCTTGGCCCGCTGGTGATGGTCGGAGGCAAGTACTTTGGGAAAATGAATCCTGCTCGGGTCAACCGCGTTCTCGACGGTTTCCGTCAAGCCAAGGGAGGGAACGCCCATGACACGGCTGCGGAGTCCTGAGGATCTGACCGCCTTCCGAGAGTCGATACTGGCCGAGAGAGACCCAGCGCTGCCCTCGGTGGATGTCTGTGTTGGCACGGGGTGTCTGGCCAACGGCAGTGACGAGGTGCTGCTGGCTTTTCGGGAGGGGGTGGAGAAGCTAGGCCTCACCGGCAAGGTATCCGTTCATCCCACGGGTTGCCCCGGCTTCTGCGAGCGGGGGCCGCTGGTGGTGGTTCGACCGCTGGGAGTCTTCTATCAGCAAGTCTCAGCCGGCGACGTGTCCGAGATCCTCCTGGAGACGGCCGCCAATGGTCGGGTTGTGGAGCGCCTCCTGTACACGGACCCGGTGACGAAGAGACAGCAGGTCCACGAGGCCGACGTGCCCTTCTACCGCCGGCAGATGCGCGTGGCCCTGCGCCACAACGGCAAGATCGATCCGACCGACCTCAGGGACTACGTGGCCGTCGGGGGATACGAGGCAGCCGCCCGGGCCCTTACCCGGCTGTCACCCGAGGCGATCATCGAGATCGTCGAGAAGTCCGGGTTGCGGGGCCGCGGCGGGGCGGGTTTCCCCACCGGCGCCAAGTGGAGATCGTGCCGGCGGGCCTCGGGCGAGCCCAAATACGTGATCTGCAACGGCGACGAGGGCGACCCGGGCGCCTTCATGGACCGCGCCATCATGGAAGGAAACCCCCACAGTGTGCTGGAGGGCATGCTGATCGGGGCCTACGCCATCGGGGCCAACCAGGGGTTCATCTACGTCCGGGACGAGTACCCTCTAGCCGTCAACAACCTGCGTCTGGCCATTGCCCAGGCGGAGGAGCATGGCCTCGTGGGGGACGACGTGCTGGGCACCGGGTTCAGCTTTCACCCGCGGGTCACCCGAGGCGGAGGCTCCTTCGTCTGCGGGGAATCGACCGCGCTGATGGCATCGCTGGAGGGGCGGATCGGGGAGCCCCGGGCCAAGCACGTGCACACGACGTCGAGTGGCCTCTGGGGGAAGCCCAGCAACCTGAACAACGTCGAGACCTGGAACAACGTGCCGGTGATCATCGAGCGCGGTGCCGAGTGGTATGCCGGGATAGGGACCGAGAACAGCAAGGGAACGAAGGTCTTCTCCCTGGTGGGCAAGATCAACAACACCGGCCTCGTCGAGATCCCCATGGGCGTCAGCCTTCGGGAGATAGTCTTCAACATCGGCGGCGGGGTTCCCGGTGGGAAGAAGTTCAAGGCGGTGCAGACCGGTGGACCATCGGGCGGGTGCATCCCGGAGGGGTTGCTGGACATTCCCGTCGACTTCGACCGCCTCACCGAGGTCGGGTCGATGATGGGCTCCGGCGGCATGATAGTGATGGACGAGGACACC
>JAJZQR010000208.1 GCA_021806765.1 Chloroflexota bacterium
GGCGGAGGCCGGCGTAGCAATGGGGGTGGGGATCGTCAACCTGGCCCACCTCTTCAACCCCCAGCGGGTCATCCTGGGCGGTGGCGTTAGCCTCAACGCGGGTCCCCTCTGGTGGGATGCCATCCGGGAGACCGTGAAGGTCAGGACCATGGCCTCCTGCCAGCAGGGGCTGGAGATCGTGGCTGCCGGTCTCGGCGACGACGCCGGACTCTTGGGTGGGGTGGCTATTGCTACCCTCCGCGGCTCGATTGCCACCACGGGCCGAGCCGCCGCCTGATGCTGGGACGGGTGCGCAGCACGCCCCTCCTCCTCGGGAACCTGGAGGCCGCGCTCAACAGCCTGGCAGCTGCTATCACCGTCCCTTTCGTCGTACCCTACGCCGTGACGCTGGGGGCGAGCCCGACGGAGGCGGGACTGATCATCGCCCTGCCCCTGCTGGCGGTAAACCTGAGCCAGATCCCCGCCGCCCGCTGGGGTGCCCACTCGTCCCACCCGAGGCGATTCTTCCTGCTGTCCGGTGGGCTGGCCCGTCTGGCCTGGCCGCTCCTCGCCCTGCTCATGCTGGCGGGGCAGGCGACAATTCCGGCCCTGCTGTTGGTCGCCACCGCCGCCAGCGTTTCCAGCGGGCTCCTGTTGCCGGTGTGGACGGCCTTCCTGGCGGCCCAGGTGCCGGCGGAAGGGCGAGGGCGCTACTTCGGCACCCGAAACCTCCTGGGCGGTCTGGCAACCCTCGTGGGGACTGCCCTGGCCGCTTACCTGGTCTCCCTGTCCGGCTTCACTCACGGGTACGGTCTCGCCCTCCTCCTGGGCACCGCCGCTCTCCTGGGAGGCCTGGCCGCTCAGATCCTGGCAGTCGGCGTCTCCGGCAGCTGGAGATCCCATGCCTTGACCTCCGCCTCTCACCGTGACCCCAGCAGCTGGCAGATCCCCGCCGTTCGCCGGTACGTGGCCTACGGCTCCCTGCTGATCCTGGGAGCCGGCATGTCCACTCCCTTCTACTCGGTCTTCTTCCTCCAACGGCTACACGGGTCGCCCGAGATGGCTACCACCATGATCGCAGTAGCCAACGCCGTGGCCATGCTGGCCCAGGGGCTCTTCGGACGGATCCTGGACCGGCGCGGGCTCGCCCCCGTGGCCAACGGCAGCCTGGCGATCATCACCGTCCTGCCCCTGCTCTGGCTGGTGGCCGCCAACCCCTATCAGGCCGTCCCCATCTGGCTCCTGAACGGACTGGCCTGGGCTGCTGCCAGCATGGCCAACCTCAGCCTGGTGCTGGCCATCTCCAACGAGAGGAACCGGGCTTCCGTCGTCGCCTGGCTCGCGGTGTTCCAGGCACCGGCAGACTTCACCGCCCCCCTGATCGGGGGCATCCTGGCCGATCGGGTCGACCTCCCGGCGGTGTTCCTGATTTCGTCGCTGGTGAGATTAGCAGCATGGAGAGTCTTTCCTATTTGCCCTTCACCGACTTCACCCGTCCCTGGGAGGCTCGCCTCTGAAGGTAGAGGTACTCCTGGGCCCAGCCGGCGAAGCGACCGTACCGCTGCTGATACAGGCCGGCCACCAGACCGTACGTAGCGGGGGTGAGGCTCTTAGTCGTCACCTGGGCGTCGAAGATCTCCCTGGCCACAGCCCAGATGTGGGTGTCCACCGGCACCGCCTGGTCCTTCTCCAGGGAGAAGAGGCAAACGCAATCGGCGATCTTCGCCCCGATGCCCCTCAACTCCATAAGGCTGGCCCTGGCCTCTGCGTAAGGCAGGGGCCGCAACTGCTCCGGCCATCCCTCCGGCTTCGCGAGCAGGTCGGAGGCCAACCGTTTCAGGTTGGTGCCCCGCCAGCCCAGGCCACACCCCTTCCAGAGTTGCTGCTCGGGTGCCTCGGCGAGGGCGAGGGCGGAGGGGAAGGCGCAGAATGCCTCTCCATCCAGCGTGGCTATCGGCCGGCCGTATCGACGGGACATCTCCTCCACCGCTTTCGATATGCGGGGCACGGAGTTGGCGGTCGAGCAAACGTAGGAGAGGAGGGTCTCCTGGGGCTCCTGGTTCAACACCCGAAGGCCCGAGAAGGCCGAAACGGCGTCGTCTATCCGGGGGTCTGCTGGCGCGAAGTCCCGGTAGATGGATGCCAGGTCTACCCCCAGCCGCAGGTAGGAGGCGAGGAAGGCGGCTGCGTCCGGGCGTGGCGGGTACAGCTGACCCAGGACGGTCCCGCCCTCGCGCCGCAGCCGAACGGCGTGGTCGCGCACCACACCCACCCACCACTCCCGTCGCAGTTTCCATCGGAAGGCCTGCCCGCAGTCCAGGGTGTAGGTGAGATTCAGCAGCGTCTCGTCGATATCGAAGGTGACCTGGGAGGCATCGGTCCAGCTGGTCATAGCGGGTAGCGACCCATCTCGTCCCAGTTGTGCCCGATCTTCAGGTCCACCACCAGCGGCACCTGCAGCGCCATGGCCGACTCCATGATCCGCTTCACCTCGGCAGCCAGCTGTTCCATCTCCTCGCGAGGGCACTCGAACAGCAACTCGTCGTGGACCTGCAGGATCATGCGGGCCTTCCATCCCTTCTCCCGAATCCGATGGCGCAGGTTGATCATCGCTATCTTGATGATGTCCGCGGCCGTGCCCTGGATCGGCATGTTGATGGCCATCCGCTCGGCCTGCTGCTTCAACCCTCTGTGGGTGGTGCGGATCTCGGGGATGTAGCGACGGCGCCCCAGCAGGGTGCTCACGTAGCCCTTCCCCGCAGCGTCCTGCTTCACCCGGTCGAAGAACTCGCTGACCGAGCCATACCGCTCGAAGTAGCTCTTGATGAAGGCGGCCGAATCCTGCCGGCTGAGGCCGGTGTCCCGGGCGAGGCCGTAGTCGCTCATCCCGTAGAGCACCCCGAAGTTCACGGTCTTGGCAATCCGCCGCTCCGTAGAGGTCACGTCGGAGATGGGGATGCCGTACACCAGGGCGGCGGTCGCGGCGTGGATGTCCTCACCCCGCTGGAAAGCCTCCACCAGGGCCGGATCGCCGGTCATGTGGGCCAGCACCCTCAGCTCGATCTGGCTGTAGTCGGCCGAGATCAGCATCCAGCCGTCGCTCCCGGCCACGAAGGCCCGCCGAACCCTCCGCCCCATCTCCGTTCGGATGGGGATGTTCTGCAGATTGGGGTCACTGGAGGACAGCCGCCCCGTAGAGGCTACTGTCTGGTTGAAAGAGGTGTGGACTCGATTGGTCCTCGGGTTCACCAGCAGCGGCAGGGCATCCACGTAGGTGGACTTCAGCTTGGTGAGCTGCCGGTGCTCCAGGATCAACTCCACCACCGGGTGGGTTCCCCTCAACTCCTCCAGCACGTCCGCATCGGTGGAATATCCCGTTTTCGTCTTACGGGTAGGCGACAGCTTCAGCTCACCGAAGAGGACCGAAGCCAGCTGTTGGGTCGAGGCCAGGTTGAAGCTGTGGCCCACCACCTCCGATATGGCCGTCTCCACCTCCCGGACCCGCTGGTACAGTTCCCGGCTCAACTCCTTCAGGTAGTCCACGTCCAGGGCCACCCCGATCTGCTCCATGTCCACCAGGACCGGCACCAGCGGCATCTCTACCCGCTCGAAGAGGGGTTCCAGTCCGGTCGATGCCAGCTCAGGCTGAAGGTCCTTCTTGAGCCGCAGGGTCATGTCGGCGTCAGCACAGCTGTAGTCGGCGACCCGCCGAACGGGAAGCTGATCCAGGGTAAGGGCGTTCTTACCCTTGCCCGCCAGCGACTGGTAGCTCTCCATCTCCACCTTAAGCCGAGACCAGGCCAGATCCTTGAGCCCGAGGGAACGCTGAGTGCTTTCCAGGAGGTAGGCCGCCACCATCGTGTCGAACTGCATTCCCCGCACTTCGACGCCGTACCGAGATAGCACCAGCATGTCGTACTTGCCGTTGTGGGCGCACTTGTGGATCCGCTCGTCCTCCAACACCGGTTGCAGGGCCCGCAGCACCTCCTGGAGAGGAAGCTGCCGCAACTCCTCCTCTTCCGCTTCAGCCGAATCGGAGGTCAAGAGCCCCAGGCCCCGGGCCGCGGGAGGCAGGTGCCCCACGGGGACGTAGAAGGCCACACCGGGGGCCGTAGCGAAGGAGAGACCCACCAGGTCCGCCCTGAGGGCGTCCTTTCCGGTGGTCTCCAGATCCAGGGCGAAGATCGGAGCATGGCGCAGGGCGTCCACCAGGCCGTCCAGTTGGGCCCGCTCACTCACCACCTGGTAGCCGGTCCTCACCGGCTCGACCGGGGCTGCCACCGCCCCCACTTCGACCTCCCCGACGGCCAGGCCGGTCGCCACCGACGGCACTCCGCCCATCGGCGCAGCCTCCGCAGAGAAGAGCGTCAGCTGGCCCTCCGGCTCCGAGACGGCTTCGCCGTTCCTTCCGTTCTCCTTCCATCCCCTGGGAAGGCGATCTACCAGGCTCTTGAATCCCATCTCGCGGAAGAAGTCCACCAGGCGCACCCGGTCGTAGGCCCCGAGGCGGCACTGCTCGAGGTCCAACCGGACCGGAACGTCGGTCACTATCCTGGCGAGCCGTTGGGAGAAGTAGGCCTGATCCCGGTAGTTCTCCAGCAGCTGTCGCTGCTTCTGAGGGAGCCTGTCCAGACTGGCGTAGATCCCATCGAGGCTGTCGTACTCCGAGACCAGCCTGGAGGCCGTCTTCTCGCCAACCCCCGGGACCCCCGGTATGTTGTCGGAGGCATCTCCCTTCAAGGCCTTCAGGTCCACCAGTTGCGACGGGTTCACCCCGTATCGCTCCCTCACCCCCTCCTCGTCGTACAGCACCGTGTCGGTGAAGCCCTTGCGCGAGGTCAGCACCGTGATCCCCGGCGCCACCAACTGGAGGGCATCGGTATCGCCGGTGACGATCACCACCTCCACCCCCTGCTCCCGAGCCTGGAGGGACAGGGTTCCCAGCAGATCGTCAGCCTCGAAACCATCGACCCGATAGATAGGGATGCCCAAATCCTGGAGCAACTCGTACACCCGGCCAAACTGTTCGTGCAGCCCCTCGGGCGCGGGCCCTCGCTGGGCCTTGTAGGCCTCGAACTCCACGTGGCGGAAGGTAGGAACCGGGGTGTCGAAAGCCGCGGCAGCATACTCGGGGTGCATCTCCTGAAGCACCTTCAGCAGCATGGTGGCCACGCCGTAGACCGCGTTAACCAACTCGCCCTTCGGGCTCGTCAGGGGAGGGAGGGCGTGAAAGGCGCGGTGCACCAGGGCATTGCCGTCGATCAACGCGAATCTCTCAGCCATGATGCCTCCTTGCAGCCTACGTGCGGCTCGTCCTGGAGAGACGATTAAGTAGGGGCGACCGGCGGTCGCCCCAAGAGGGGTTAAGAAGATTCTACCATATCAGGGGGTTACGCCTGGACACCCTTGGATCGCAATTGCGACCGCATCTGAGGGGAACGCAGCCTGTCCATCAGTGCCTGCCGGTGCTCTTCCACCATCCTCAGGAAGCCCGGCGACTCCAGCGGATCAGACCACATGATCAGGGCGTCCTCGTTGTTGTCGCTGTAGTACCTGCGCCGGACCCCGGTCTCCTTGAAGCCGTACTTCCGGTACAGCTTCTGGGCCAGGGTGTTGCTTACCCGTACCTCCAGGGTCATGTACTGAGCCCCCACCTCTCGGGAGATGTCCACCAGGGCCACAAACAGCAACTCCCCCACCCCGAGGCCCCGGTAGGGAGGGGAAACCGCGATGGAGGTGACGTGGGCCTCGTCGACCATCAGCCACAACCCCGCGTAGCCCACCACCCGGCTGGCCCGCTCGTCCACCTGCTCCGGGGCCTCGCCCCCGGGACCCCCCAGCACGTCCACCAGGCGGTCCAGCAGGCCCCTCAACCCGCCGGGGTGCGCACCCTGCCCGGCGACCTCGCCGCCAGCCGGCGGGACCTCTTCCCCTTCCGGCAGCTGGAAAGTACGCCGAGCCACCACGTAGCGGGCTAACCGGTTCTCCTTCAACTCCCGCCGGTAGGCGTTACCGGGCCACGGCATCGTGAACGACTCCCGCTCCACAGCCATCACCGCGGGTATATCCTCGATCCGCATCGGCTCGATCACAAAGGGAAGCGGCTCTTCAGCACGAATGGCTAGCTCTCCTCCTTTGCCGGCAGATAGAATGCCTCCACCTGCCTGGCGTCTTCAGTCTCGCCACGCTGGTAGCGCCTCCAGCCAATTTCGGCCAGGAAACCGGCTCTACGCAGAGAGGATGCCGGGCCGGCTATCCGCACCGGCTTGCTCTCCCAATGTGACCCTCCCGCCAGCAGTTCACCGACGTCGCCACACACTAGCGTCTCCTCGGCAATCCTTTCCAGGATCTCGGGCAACCTCTTGCCCTCGATGGGACTGACCCTCTCCAACTCCCCGTCTCGATGCCTGTAGAGGGCTGTGGCGTATCGGTGCCTCCCCGCATCCAGCAGTGGCCGAACCGGCAGACAGGCATCTCGCTGGGCCTCGGCAAGAATGTCCAGGGTGCCCACGCCGATCATGGGGATCCCCAGGGCGAGGCAGAGCCCCTTGCCGGCCGCCAGCCCCACCCGCAGCCCTGTGTAGGAGCCAGGACCCACCGCCACGGCCACCGCCGTCAACTGGCCCGGTTCCACCCTGCGCAAACGCATCAAGGCCGACGCCTGGGGCATCAACTCGACGGAATGGCCCCGACCTGACCTCCAGGTCACCTCCGCCGAGACTGACCCATCGTAGAGGGCCACGCTGGCGATAGCCGTCGAGGTATCCAAAGCCAGGATCACGCTACGCCGCCCCCCCACCTTTACCCCGAAAAGCGGCCTCCATCATGGACGCCAGCTCCTCTGTGTTCCATCGGGTGCCCTCGGCGTGGACCAAGATGCTCCGCTCGTCGTCTCCCAGCATCTCCATGTCGACCCGCAAGGCTCCCCTCTTAAGGTCGGCTGGCAGCAGGTCCGGCCACTCGATCACAGTCACGCCCTCGCCCGACTCACAGTCCTCAATGGCCTGCTCCATCTCCTGATCCAGAGTGGTCAACCGAAAGAGGTCCACGTGATACAGGGTGAGCCTGCCATGGTACTCGTTGATCAGGGTGAAGGAGGGGCTGGTGACCCTCGCCTCCGCTTCCAGGCCGGCGCCCAACCCCTGCACCAGGGTGGTCTTCCCCGCCCCGAAAGGGCCCTCCAGCAGAATCACATCCCCCGGTTCCAGATGAGCCCCCAGCTGGGTCCCGAAGGCCCTGGTCTGCTCGGCGCTCCGGCTCACGAAGCCCAGATGCCTACTGGTTGGCTGCGTTGACATCTGCCTTGAAGTGCTCCCATCCCGATCTCTTCGGGGCGTAGCTGCGCCCCTCTTCATCGACCAGCAGCACGCGTGGGGTCCCGCCACCACTACCCTGCAGCTGCCCGACCACGGTGAGATCCCTTCCCACGGCGTGCAGCAATAACTGGGCCCTGGAGAGGGTCGCCGGCGGCGCAGTGCACAACAACTCGTAGTCTTCGCCCCCCGAGAGGGCCAGGTCGATCGCTCTGTCGCCGAACCGCTCGCGCAGAAGAGGATCGATGGGAAGCTTCCCCACCTCCACCGACGCCGACACGCTGCTGGCCCGACAGATGCGGGTCAGATCCCCCACCAGGCCATCGCTGAGATCCATGCCACAGCGAACCCCGCCCTGCACCAGTAGCTTCCCCTCTTCCACCCTGGGCATCGGGCGGCGATGAGCCTCCAGGAGGGGAGCGTACCGCTCGGGAACGGGACCCTTCTCGTGGAGCAGCAGTTCCAGGCCTCCAGCCGAGGCACCCAGCCGGCCCGTGACTGCGATCAGGTCGCCAGGACGGCCGGCAAAGCGGCTGAGCAGGGGGAGGGAGCCATCCGGGCCCCTGGGCCCCACGGTCTCGCCCAGGAGGGTGACAGTGATCATCGTCAGCGGTGAGGAGACGGTATCGCCGCCCACCACCGAGGCTCCGAAGGCCCCTGCCAGATCGGCCATCCCCCGGCAGAGGGCCAGGACATGCTCCACTTCCATGTCCCCCTGCGCACCCAAGACGGCCAGAGCATACCTGGGGATGCCCCCCATCCCGGCGATGTCGCTGACGTTGGAGGCCATGGCCTTCCATCCCAGATCGTACCAGTCCGTCGTGGCCCTGGTGAAGTGCACCCCTTCCACCATGGCATCGGTGGTGGCGATGGTGTATCGACCCGCGCTCTCCTCCCACACTGCGGCATCATCCCCGATGCCGATGGAAAGGCGCGAAAAAACGGTCGTGGCTTTCGCCCCAACCGCGCCCTCTCGACCGAAGATGCGGGCCATCTGCTCGATTAGCTCGAACTCTCCAATTTCCCGTAGCTTCATAGCCGGAATTATAGCTGGCGCACAGATTGCGCGTCCAGAAGTCCGGGGAACGCGGCTCTTCGCGGTTTCGTGGGATCCGCGGAAAGCCAGGATCGCCGAAAGGAGAATGTGGTCGCCCATGGGCGCCGGGCGGCGAGAGGAGATGGAAGAACAGACCTTCACCCAGCTACAACGAGAAACCCTCCAGGAGGCGGAGGCGCTGGTCCAAGCTGCTCCGTCCGTCCAAGAGGCTCTGCAGCGGCTGGCCGAACTGCTCACAGAGCGGGTGCGCACCTTCTCCTGGGCAGGCTTCTACCTGCTCAGGAACGGGCGTCTGGAACTAGGCCCCCATTCCGGCCGCAACCACCCGCCCCACCCGTCCACCGCCTCTACTGCAGAGGGTACGCGGGGATTGGCCGCCGCCTCGGCCGAGACGGTACTTCTGCCGAGTCTCCGACGGGACCCCCGATGGCTTTCCTGTCCAGCCGCGGCTCTTTCGGAGATCATCGTCCCCATCAAAGCAGAGGGTGTTGTCCGCGGCGAGATCGACGTGGACGGGAAGAAGGCCAATGGGTTCGACCTGCGTGACCGACGTTTCCTGGAAGCCCTGGCGGAGAGGCTGGCGCCTCTACTTGCGCGCAGCTGACTTCTCCAGAAGGCCAAACCTTCAGACATAAGGGCGTGTCAACTCAAATGAAAATGTTACCGAGAGGGCTGATTTTGGAGTAGTTCCCTCAAATGATAATGTTACCGAGGCCGGCCACCTCCTCTTTAGATTTGCAGGGTCTTGGACCAGGTGCTTAGGGG
>JAJZQR010000209.1 GCA_021806765.1 Chloroflexota bacterium
ACCCAGCACTTCATGGGCGGTTGCCGCCAGCCTCGCTGCCTTCACCCCGTCCAGGTGAACGTCCGGAAAGCGGGCTTCAGCCATCTCCATCAGTTCAAGAGTCACGACCGAGCTGCCATTTGCCACTGCGGGCCGATCCACTCGGCCGCCGAAGAGGGCCGATAAGAACCGACGTCGGCCGCTCATGGATCCCTGGTCCGGAGCACGTAGCCGCAGACCATCCGGTGGGACCATCGTCGAAGCCTCCTCTGCACTTCCGTTTGTCGTCACGCCGCACGCCGAGTTCGAAGCCCGCGTGCATCCCATATCGGAGTCCTGGGTATCCAACGTTCGCGTCGAGGACGTGGGCGCCCGCCTGCACCTGGGAGATGACGTCTTTCCGGACGGTCTCTCCGTTGCCCGGGGCCAGAGCCTACCCAACTTCCTTCGGCGGGTGGGGCTGATCCTCTGTCCAATGACTGAGGAGATCTCATGCGGCTGGCAAAGGGCTTCTAACAACGCATAAGAGGAGATGAAGGCCTTCTTCTCTTGCAGGCCCGGGAGCTGTCGTAGAATCTCACCCTTGGTTGCAGCCATTTCACACGGCAGATCGACGTTTCCCGCTCTGTCTTCAGGCGTAACTCTTCCCCACGTCGATGAACGCCCGCACGTTCTCGGGCTTAGCATCCACTGGGACCGAACATCCTGAACTGAGGATGAACCCGCCGTCCTTTCCCACATCCTCGATCAGCTGCCTGGTGTAGTCTTCTACCTCGCCGGGGGTCCCCAGGCTCAAGAGGGTTGGAGGTACATCGCCCATGATGCACATGTGGTTGCCCAAGGCCTCCTTGGCCCTCCGTACGTCGGTGAAGCCATCCAACTGGAGGATGCAGCTCCCTTTGGGGAACGCCTTGAAGTACTCCAGATTCCGCGTCCAGTCTTGATCGAAGTGCAAGATAGGCACTAGGTCGGCTTGGATGAGTGCGCTGACCATTTGCTGAAGGTACGGCAGGTAGAATCGCTCGAAGCGCTTGGGCGACAGGAATGTCCCAGATCCTCGAGAGCCTGCGAGAAACACGCCGGGCACCCCGCTCTCCCTCGCCGCTGCAACGGCAGACGCGGCCATCTCCGCAACGGCTACTGCCATGGCCGCTTCCAATCGCTCAGCTTCTTGATACAGGTCAGAGCCGAACTCGGCAAGGCTCCGCCCCTTGGAGAAGGCTTCGAACGGCGTCGTGGTCCCAGCCACGCGCATGGTCGGAACGCCGCGCGCCTTCCAGCGCGCCACCGCCTCCTTTATCCTGGCTGTGCCGCGGGCCAGGCGAATCGGCACCTCAGACGGGGGCATGTCTGGCAAGATCCTGGGCACGTAGTCGGAGAACAGGAACGAGTAGAATCCCTTCTCCACTATCAGGTCATAGTCTTCGACGGTGAGAAGTGGCATCTCGTCGAACTGCCAGATCTCGTCATCGGGCAGATCCCGACCCGGCAGCTTCATCTTGCACATCTCGAGCAAGGAGAAGGCGAATGGATCGCGCACGACCGCGTTAAAGGTGAAGTCCCATCCACCGAGCCGTTCGAAGCACTCGACCAGCGCATTCTCGCAAGCATCCGGATCGTTAACAAACCTCGCCATAGTGGTGCCGGTGAACCGGGCTGCAAAGAAGTCCACCATGGGGCAGATCGGCACACGGTCCACCGGTTCCAGCCTGACCACTGCCCGAAGCCGTTCCTCCGCTGACATCATTGCCGTCATGAGCGGACCTCGGCCGCCCAGCGTTTGCAGATGTCCACGCCCTCCATGGCATCCCTGCCCCAGGCATCTGCTCCGGTGAATTCCCTAACGTGCTCGTTCACCGGGCCACCCCCTATGATCACCCTTGCTCGCTTGCCGGCATCTGTCGCTCGGACAAGCGAGATCGCGGACTTCATGGACTGGAAGGTTGTCGTAAGCAGTGCGCTCATCGCGACTATCTGGGGCTGGACCGTCTCGACAGCCTCCGCGAAGCGCTCGTGGGGCACGTCTACACCCAGGTCTTGTACCTCGAATCCAGCACCGCGAAGCATGGTAACCACAATGTTCTTGCCAATATTGTGCAAGTCTCCCTTGGGCGTTCCGATCACTACCTTCGCAAGAGTCCCTGCGGCTCGGGTATCTGCCAGCCTCGGCTCGATGATCTCCATCGCCTTCCCGAAGATCTTGCCCGAAACCACCAACTCCATCAGGAAGTAGTCACCCTGCTCGAAGCGTTTCCCGACCAGATCCATGCCCGCTCGGCAGGCGTCCAACAGCTCCCGTGGGTCCTCACCCTCCTCCAGGCCCTTCACAATCATGGAAAGCACGCGAGGCTGGTCCAAATCGGCCACGCCGGCGATCAACTCGTCTTTCAACTTGTCCTCCCAGGCTCCTGGTTTCGCCGCCCTGCCGGTCACTAGCTCAAGGTGAGTCTGAACGAAGAACCCTCCCCCCTGAAGGGCGATGTGGCCACGAAGATCTCAGCCTCGGCCGGCTCGAGATAGGTGGCGTGGCCGTCGCAGACCCTGAACGGTCTGTCGTGTCCAGGTACAACTATGCCTCCTATCTCCGAGATCCTCGTGAT
This sequence comes from Chloroflexota bacterium, assembly GCA_021806765.1. Next base: position 2,580 of record JAJZQR010000209.1, read on the forward strand.
GCTCTCCGCCGTCGCCTCGGGATCGAGGGTCATCTCAGCCGTGCCGGTGAGAAACTCCTGCCTATTCTTCAGTCCGTCGGCTGCCAGTATCGTTGGTTCCTCGCCTTGAACTACCAGCGACACGTGGCCGGGGGTATGACCAGGTGTGCGAATCATTTGCACGCCGCTCAGGATCTCCGGCTCGCCCTTGACAGTCTCCAGACGTCCGCCGGAGGTCAGGACATCGAGCAGCCCTTCGGGCACCATGAGGTCTCTCCCGGTGCTGGCGTATTCCATCTCTATCTCGTGAACGAGCGTGCGTGCCTTCTTGAAGAGCGGGGCGTTGTGTGAGTGGTCCCAGTGGGTGTGAGTGAGCACCACCAGGGTGATGTCGTCCGGTTCGATGCCTCGTTCCTTCAGTCTTTGCAGAAGGACAGGGCGCATGCCATGGGCGCCCGTGTCGACCAAGACCTTCTCCGGCCCAGACGTCAGCAGCACCACGGCGCTCCATCCAAGGTACCCATAGCTCGATCGCCCAGGGAAGCCCCTAATCAGTACGTCAACAGAGACCACTCTCTGTACCTCCGGAATCAGTTTAGCTACAGACCAAGGTAGGCTTTTCGCACCAGATCTGACCCCAGCAACTCGCTGCCTCGTCCCTCCAACACCGTTCTGCCCGTTTGGAGGACGTAGGCACGATCGCACAGCTCGAGCGCCTTCCGCACGTTCTGCTCGACAAGCATTATGGTCAGACCCTGCGCCTTAAGGTGCTGAACCACCTGGAAGATCGTGCTTACCGCCTTGGGCATGAGGCCGAGGGACGGCTCGTCCAACACGAGGAGCTTCGGACCGGCCATCAGCGCCCGCGCGATGGCTAGTGTCTGCTGTTCACCTCCGCTGAGGGTGCCGGCCTTCTGCCTCTCCCGCTCCTTGAGTATGGGGAACAACGTGAGTACCCATTCCAGCTTCTTGGCCCGGTCCTGGGCACTCTGCACATAGCCTCCGACCGCGAGGTTTTCCATCACCGTCATTCTGGCGAACACCTGGCGACCCTCTGGCACCTGCGAGATGCCCAGCCTCACCACGTGGTGGGCTGTAAGCCTGTCTGTGCGAGTACCTTCAAACTGGATTCGGCCGTCCACGCACTTGACGAGAGAGGAAATCGCTTTTACCAGCGTCGTCTTTCCGGCGCCGTTGGATCCGACCACCGCCACTATCTCGCCGGGGTTCACTGTGAGGCTCACTTCCCGTAAGGCCGGGACGTCGCCGTAGTTGACCCCGATACGATCAACTTCCAGCATAGTAGTCATCTCCCAGATATGCTTTGACCACGTCCTGGTTGCGGGCAATCGCCGAGGGCACGTCTTCGGCGATCTTCTTGCCGTAGTTCAGCACTATGACGTTGTCGCAGATCGGCATGACTGCCTCCATCACGTGCTCCACCAGCAACACCGTGATGCCGCTTGCCCGCACCGTTTTCACGATCTCCACCGCCTCACGGGTCTCCATGGCGTTCAATCCAGCCATTGCCTCGTCAAACATCACCAGCTTCGGGTGCGTGGCAAGGGCTCGCGCCATCTCCAGCCGCTTCTTGTTGGCCAGGGTCAATCCCGTGCCCTTCACGTGAGCCTTGGAACCAAGTCCGGTCATTTCCAGGATCCTCAGCGCCTCGATCCGGGCTCTCCGGACATCCTTGTTGCGAACGAAGCAGCCGATCATCACGTTTTCCAGCACCGTCATCGCTCTGAAGGTTCTGACTATCTGGAAGGTGCGCGCGATTCCGAGCTTGCAGCGCTCCTCGGCGGGCAGATGGCTGATCTCCTGTCCCTCGAACCGAATGCTGCCCCCTTCGATTCCATAATGACCTGAGATGCAGTTGAATAGCGTCGTCTTCCCTGCCCCGTTGGGACCGATCAGCCCCACAATGCTCCCGGGTTCCAGAGAGAAGGTCACCCGGTCGTTGGCGACTAGGCCACCAAAACGCTTGATGACGTCGGTGACTTCAAGCAGAGGCATCGATCTCCTCCCTGAATCGAGACTGGAATCGCTCCTTCAGTCGCTCATACAGGGCGAGAAGTCCCCACGGCTGATAAACCGCAAGGAACATTATGAGCAAGCCGTAGATCACTAGGTCCATGGCCTTGCCGCCCCCACCCAGGAACGAGCGCGTAAACTCGCTCAGCGGAACCAGGATGATGGACCCAATCACCGCGCCCCACACGGTCCCTACCCCGCCCATGACGGCGACCAGGCAGATCGTGGTGGACAGCATCAGGCTCAGGACGCTGGGCGGATCGATGTACGTGACGTACTGCGCGTAGAAAGTCCCGCCGACGGATGCCAGCCCGGCGCTGAGGATCATCGCAGCCAGTTTGTAGCGGGTCAGATTGATGCCAAGGCTGCGCGCTGCATCCGGATCGTCTCGGATCGCCTTCAAGGAGTATCCGAACCACGACCTGTCCACCGCGTACATGACGCCTATCCAGAGGGCAGCCAGAGCCAGGGCTATGTAGTAGTAGGGAACCTTGCTGGTGAGGAACACCATGTTCGCCAGCGAGTCTTCCTTCACCGAGATCGACAGCCCTACGGCTCTGCCGACAAACTCCCAGTTTTGCAGGATGATGAAGCCGATCTCTCCTATGGCGATCGTGGCGATAACGAAGTAGTGCCCAGCCAGTTTGAAGCATGGATAACCGATGACCACGGATACAGCCGCCGCAATGCCGATTCCGGCAAACATTCCGAGCCAGGGGGAGATGCCCCACTTGACGAGCAGGACCGTCGAGGTGTAGGCGCCGATAGCGAAGAAAACTGAGTGGCCGAAGGACACCTGTCCGGCGTAACCGCCCACGATGTTCCAGCCCGACCCGATCAGGGCGTACATGAAGATGAGGATCATTATGTTCTGCGGGAACGGTTTGGTGAACACCAGGGGAAACGCAAGCAGAACCACCCCGCCCACTACCAGCAGTGCGAGGCGGATTCGGGTTATCCACAGCATTGGAACTCGCGCCTTCAAGGCCGCACCATCGATTGCCATGCTACGCAGCTCCCAGCAGACCTCGTGGCCGGAAGAACACGACCACGAGGTAGATGGCGAGGACGACGATCAGCTTGTAAGCGGGATCCCACACGAATCCGCCCACCACCTGCGCCATTCCGATGACGATGCCGGCCAGAAGGGCTCCTGGGACAGATCCGAAGCCGCCCAACGCCACGGCCACGAAGGCCGCGAGCACGAACACCGAGCCCACGGTGGGGAACACGAAGTAGTAGGACGCCAGCAGCGCGCCGGCTACACCTACGCACCCCGACCCTATTGCCCAGGCCAGGCTGTACATTCGGTCCGCGTCGATCCCCATCATGGAGGCTGCCGTCTTATTCTCCGCCGTGGCTCTCAGCGCTATCCCGAGGTAGGTCCTGTTTGTGAGCCAGTATACGAATGCGGAAGTGGCTAGAGCACCGATCGCGGCCACCACTTGCGGCTTTCCCACGAAGACCCCGAACACCTCTACTTCGCCTGCCAGGATTGGGTTGCTCACCATCCGGTAGTCGGCTGTCCAAAGAAACTGGGCGGCGCTCCGCAGGAAGACAAGCAGCCCGAAAGTGGCGAAGATCTGAGCGAGCATAGGAGCATCCAGGATCCGCTTTATCAAGATCCTGTATGTAGCTACTCCGGCTACTGCCATAAGCGCCGTGGAGATAGGCAGAGCAAACAGCGGATCAAGACCAAAGGCGGACCAGAGCCAGAAGGCTATGTACATGGCCAACATGAGGAACTCGCCGTGAGCAAAGTTGACGATGTCCATCACGCCGAAGATCAAGCTCAGGCCGACGGCGATCAGGGCGAAGATCAGCCCGGTGAACAGGCCGTCGACAACAAGCTGGATTGCGGTCGTCAGAAGCGAATCCATCTCATCTCTCCCTAAGAGGATTGGGATTGCTCGGAGCGGTGGTCTTTGACAGCCACCGCTCCGAGCAGAAGACCAGCTACTGACGCCCCTGCCACTTCGGGAAAGGCCAGACCACATCCTTGGCCGCGAGATCGTTTGGCCAGACGGTGTAGTACTTGTCTCCCAGGGCCTGTACCATGGAAGCATCGGCGAGGATGTTCTGCCCCTTCTCGTCGAACTTCACCCCGCGCCAGGGCACGATCAGCTGATCCGACCCCATGTCCGTCTTTGCCAGAGCATCGCGTATCGCCTTGGGATCGGTCGATCCGGCTCGGTTGATGGCATCTAGCAGGACCATGGTGCCAGTGAAGGCCCGGGCGATATTCCCGTTCATATTCATGTTGTACTTCTGCTTGAACAGGTCGTTTACCTGCCCGATGATCGGCTTCTTTCCGGACATATCCAGCGCCCAGACCTCGCGACTGATGACGTAGTTGCCATCCTTGCCTAGGGTCGTTAGGAAGGCATTGTCAAGGAAACCCGCGTCGTTGCCAAAGACCGCCGTCGGGGTGTAGTCCTGCGACTTGAACGTCTTCATGAATAGGAGAGCGTCCGATATGTAGGAGGAGAGGATCACCACGTCGGGCTTAGCAGCTTTCAACTTCTGGAGTTCGCTACTCACCTCGGCACTCGTCGCCGTGTAGGCGATCTGCGCGACAACGTTGTAGCCATACTTCTTTGCAAACTGGGCCTGCAGCTTGCTCGCATCGGTGCCCCAGAGGGTGTTCTCGTAGACGATCGCCACATTCTTGACGGACACGCCTTGCTTCTTCTCGACGTCCTTCAGGAACTTGAAGAAGGCTTCGCTGAAGGTTTCGTCGGTGGGGGTGGTTCTGAAGAAGTTCTTGAACCCACGCTCAGTCAGCGAGGGCGACGCGCACTCGGGGGTGAGGAAGGGGATTCCGAGCCGTTCGGCTGCCTGGCTCGCCGTCGCAGCCGTGGCGCTGGTGTAGGACCCGATGACGGCGGACACCTTCTCATCGGTGATGAGCCGCTCGGTCTCGCTCATCGCCTTCTCCGGTGTCCCCTGATGATCGGCAAAGACCAGCTTGACCTTCGCGCCGCCCAGGCCGGGCAGCCCCTCACTCTTTGCCAATGGGAGGTTCAGGTCGTACTTGCCATTGACGATATCTGCAGCGAGCTCGATTCCGTTCTTCTCCTCAAGGCCACCAGGCGCGATTGAGCCAGTAAGTGGATAAACGGCACCGACCTTCACCTCGGTGACCTTCCCAGTTGCCGGTTGCTGAGCAGGTGCCTGGGACGACCCCGGTGCCTTCGTCGGTGCCGCGGCCGGCTGCGATGAGGAGCAGGCAACCGCCAGCGCCGCCACTCCGGCGATCAGGGGGAACAAGATCCGACGCAAGTTTGCGGGAGACATGATCGTGCTACCTCCTTGGGGTTGATTACGAGCTGGAAGAGCCGAGGCTACGGGAAGAACCGCCGAGCACACGAACGCGCTCCGTCGGGAAGATCATCACCTCCCTCCAACCGGCAAGCCGGTCTCACGTCGGGCTGAAGAAGCCACCGCAAGCAGCACACACACGTTGCCCGGCACACCGCCGGCAGTGGAATCGCACCTAGAGTCGCTTGCTGCGGGCTCTAGCTTGACCAACAGCATTACCGAGATCCACGAGATGCTCGGGCCTGTATCCCAGCCCGCTTGACACCCTACTTGCCGCTTCCACAAGTAGTGGGATCAGCCCCGCCACTCGTTCGCCATCCATGCGAATGGCCGGTGCCGCGAGACCAAGGGCCGCGATGACCCTTTCCGTGTGATCGCGGATGGGCGCTGCGATGCACCTGATGCCTTCCTGAAGCTCCTCTCGATCCAGGGCGTACCCTTGCTGGCGGATGTCCTGTAACTCGCGTTCGAAGGTATCCATGTCGGTAATGGTGTTGGGTGTGAAGCGAGGGAGCCCTTTGTTCAGGTAGGGTTGAAGAACGGCTTCCGGCGAATGAGCGAGCAAGACCTTCCCCATGGCCGTGCAGTGAACGGGCGAGCGCTGTCCGAGGCGAGAGTAAGTACGAACCGGCTGCGTGCTCTCCACCGAGCGCAGGTAGGTCACCGCGCCATCGCTCAGGACCGAGATGTGAATCGTCTCGCCGGTCTGCACTCCCAACTCCTCCAGCACGGCGAAGGCGACCCTGTGGAGACCTGATCTCTGCACGGCCCTGCAGCCGATCTCGTACATCCGAAGGGAGAGCCGATACTTCCTGGTGTCTTCGTCTTGGACGAGATATCCCCGCTTCACTAACGTTGTCAAGAGACGGTGGACCGTGCTCTTAGTGAGGTCGAGGGTCCGGCTGATCTCGCTCACACCCAACTCCGGGGAGTCGACGCTGAACGCCTCGAGGATGGAAATTCCGTGTTCTAACGATCTCGGGCCATCCGAAGCCATATTCCTACCCGCCTGTTCTATCATTGGGAACACTGTTCCTAAATGCCGAACGGCGCGGCAACAGTAGCACGGATCATCAGGGCTGTCAAGCGAGAAGTTATCCTGGGGTGCCCGTCACGTTTCCGGGTGGCCGCCAGCCTGTAGGGCGAAAAGCGGCAAATGGGCGTGAGCTAGTCAG
>JAJZQR010000210.1 GCA_021806765.1 Chloroflexota bacterium
ACCATCAAAGACTTCTTGATACCTACCTAGTTGTAAGGAGGTGGAAGATGCCCGCGAAGATCTGGAGCCTTGGTCACCTGAGCCAGGATCAGGAGCAGCTGCTGAAGGAGGCCGAGACGACTATGGGAGGCAAGGTGCTGCTGGCCTACCAGCCGGCCCCGGTGGCTCCCACCGACCTCTCCCAGGACCAGCTGGAGCAGATTCACGATCTGGAGCAGAAGCTGGGCATGGCGGTGGTGGCCGTCGAGCGCGCCTAGCTTCTTGAGACACCAGGACCTCTTCGTGTAGGGGCGGTTCGCGAACCGCTCCTGCACGGCCCCGGGGCCAAACCGGCGCTTTCCCTGGTCTTGTACGGCCAGATGTCGTATCCTTGCGCTATCCAAAGACAGCCGCTGGGTGCGGGATCCTGCGCCCCGCCCGATTGCCTTCCTATCCATCGCCTACATCAGAAAGGAGCACTCCATGTCAAAACCGAAGGTATTCGTCACCGTCCCTCTGGATGAGCAGCTCTCGGGCCGCCTGGCTCAACTGTGCGAGGTCAGCCGGTGGACCGGCAACGGTCGATGCCCGGCGGATGTGGTCGAAAAGGAGGTGGCCAGCGCCCGCGCCGTCCTGGGTTACACCCCCTTTGCGGCGGCGATGATGGACAGGGCGCCGCAGCTGCGGATCGTTGCCACCTCCTCAGTGGGATTCGATCACGTGGACGTGGCTGCTGCCACCGAGCGAGGTATTCTGGTGACGAACACCCCGGACGTCCTCACCGACACCACGGCCGACCTGGCCTTCACCCTGGTGTTGACGGTGGCGCGGCGGATCGGCGAGGCGGAGCGCCTCACCCGGGCCGGCCGGTGGGGCAAGGGCATGGACTCCTCCACCCTGCTGGGCAGGGACGTGCACCACGCGACCCTGGGGGTCGTGGGACTCGGCCGGATCGGGGCTGCGGTGGCCGAGAGGGGACTCGGCTTCCACATGAAGGTGCTCTACTACGACTTCGTCCATCGGGAGGATCTGGAGAAGCGGTTCGGCTACCAGTACGTAGAGCTGGAGACCCTGCTGCGGGAGTCGGACTTCGTCACCGTTCACGTTCCGCTGCTGGCCGAGACCAAGGGGATGATAGGGGCGGCGCAGTTCGCCCTGATGAAGCCCACCGCTTACCTGATCAACGCCGCTCGGGGGCCCATCGTGAACGAGGGGGCCCTGGTCGAGGCTCTTCAGGAGGGGAAGATCGCCGGGGCCGGGCTGGACGTCTTCGAGAAGGAGCCGGTGGATCCGGAGAACCCGCTGCTGAAGATGGAGAACGTGGTGACGTTGCCCCACGTCGGCAGTGCCACCATCGCCACCCGCCGGGCCATGGTGGAGCTGGCGACCAACAACGTCCTGGCCGTGCTCCAGGGCCAGTCCCCTCTGACCCCGGTGAACCCCGAGGTGCTGCCGAGGCTGAGGAAGTAGCGCCGAGCCTCGTGCGTCGTTCCTGTGGGGCAGGGGCTTGTCCCCTGCCGCCTGGACGGTATTCGGGCCGTTGTAGGGCAGGGCGCTCTGCCCTGCCGCCCGTCCCCATCATTGGCCGGCCCGCAGCGGGGCCCTGTGCCCCGCCCTACGGCGTCGCTGCTATCGTCGGCCGCCGCGGGGGGGCACAGACGTGGCGCTGCGCTCCCTCGCTCCACCTGCCCCACGCCACGCAATTGTGGAACGACACCCTTAGCGGCTTCAGCAGGAGCCAACTCCGCCCTGCGTCGGTAGTTGCGGGCGGGGGCTGGCTCTTGTGGTTCATGTGGTAGCCCTCGGCAGGCCCGGCTCCTCCCAGCCCGCCTGCCGGCTCACCACCAACTTGGGGTCATGCCGGCCGGAGATCTCCTACGCCGAGCCCATGGGAGCGTAGCGAACCCGAACCACCATGCTGTCACACAGCGCTAACGTCGACACCCACGTACTCCCTCACCACGGTGCTGCCCGCGCCCTGGGCCTCTCGCTCCGACTCCCTGCCCCTCTGTCCAAGCGCCACGTTGCCGTTGGTCATCGACGGCCGGGATATCGTTGATCCTATGTGACGGGGACTCCAAGCAAACCAGCAAAGCCCACAAAATCGGGGCTTGACAGGCGCCGAATAGGAGCTTAGCATGGTGGAGCATTTCACATTACTGAATAGGAGTTCCGCATATTGGAACGCGATTCGTCCTCGATTGATAAGGCACTCGACCTCCTAGAGCTGCTCGCACGGGCCGAGGAACCCCTCAGCCTTGCGCCGCTGAGTGCCGAGTTGGGAATGCCCAAGAGCAGCGTTCACCGGATGTTGCGCATCCTCTGCCGCCGGGGATACGTGAAGCAAGACGATACGACGCGCTCGTATGCCCTCGGGCTCCGCATCTTTACCCTCCACAACCTGCCGGCGCAGCATCGGCGCCTTGCCTCCTTCGCCCGCCCTCACCTGCGGCAGCTGGCTACTGGGCTGAGGCAGACGGCGAACCTCGCCGTGCTTGATCCGGTAGAGCTAGGGTACTGGGTGCACAGTGAGACTCCCACCACTTTCGGCACGAAGGTCAGCACGGGTGAGCAGGCACCGCTGCACTGCGCAGGGCTTGGGAAGATGCTCCTAGCGGGACTCGACCGCGACAGGCGACAGAGCGTGCTCGACCGGCTGGTTCTGGTCCAGAAAACACCCCGCACCATCACCGATCGTTCGGCGCTGGAGGCGGAGCTGGAGAGGACGGCTGAGCGTGGATACGCCGTTGATGACGAGGAGAACACCCTGGGCATCCGGTGTGTGGCTGCTCCTATCCGCAGTGCCGAAGGGATCGTGGTGGCGGCCATCAGCATAACGGCCCTCGCCCCGGCGATGAACTCTGAGACGATAGGAGGCTTCATCGAGGAAGTCGTGAAAGCTGCGGCTGAGATCTCCGCGCTCCTGGGCTACCGGTCCGCTGGCGTTTTGGTCGGAGCCTCCCAGGAGGCTGAGGTGCTTGGCGGCTAGGAGGGCCGACCATCCACCTGGAAGGGGGTGATTCAAGAGTAATAACAGCCCAGCGAGCCCCAGTCGAGCGACCACAGAGGGGTGACGTTGCCGAGGACGGCACCTGGAGTCTAACGCGGTATCACTGGCATCTCAAGACAACCGACGTCCCAAAGTAAAGTACGAGATGGGAGTGAACTGATGCTTACGCCGCGGGAACTCAGAGAGCGCCTAAAGAGCATGACGGTTATCGTCATGACGCCCTTCGACGAAAACGACCAGGTCGACTACCCTAGCCTAAAGAGGAACGTTGAGAGGCTCGTTTCCTCTCTGAAGGGCAAGGACGCCTGTCTGGTGGCATCCGGAAGCAACAGCGAGTTCTATGCCCTTGCGGACGATGAACGTCGCGAGGTCATCCACACCGTAGTAGACACCGCCAACGGTGCGCTCCCCGTCATCGCAGGGACCGCTGCGGCGGGGACCAAACTGGCGGTTCAGTGGTCCAGGTTCGCCCAAGAGGTGGGCGCAGACGGCGTCATGGTTGTCGCCCCCTACTATCACGTTCCCTCCGAAGAGGGCATGTATGCCCACTATGCGCGTATTGCCGAGAGCATCGACATCGGCGTGATGGTCTACAACAATCCCCAAGTGACGGGTTCCTGGATCAACCCCAAGCTGATGGCTCGCATAGCTGATATCGACAACGTGGTCGGCGACAAGGAAACGACGACTATCGTCCAAAACCAGCTGGCGATGCTGAAGGCGATAGACCCCCAAAAGATGACCATCTCCTGTGGTGCCGGCGAGTTGATGTTCTCCTACATGTCCTTGGCTGGGAGCCCCGGCTATGTCGCCACCCCAATGGGAAACTTTGCCCCGAACTTCTTCTATGGTTTCCTCGAAGCGGCCCGCGAGCGTGACTTCACGCGGATGCAGGACCTGGTTAGCAAGGTTGACTTGCTGACGAGCTTCATTAGCAGGCTGACGGCAGCTCACGGTCACACTGGTGCCCATGCCTCTCCTTTCACCGGAGGGCACTGGTCTATCCCAGTAACGAAAGCAGGAATGAACCTGGTTGGTATGGCCGGTGGCCGTGTTCGGTTGCCGCTGGTAGACCTGAACGAAGCTGAGTACCGCGAACTCAAATCGATCATGCAGCGGATGGGCATCCTGTAGTTTTCTGACAGGCGGGATAGCTAGAGCCATGGGGAGGAGAAGAGATGAAACGGGTCTTCGTTCCTGTTGCGCTTGGTGTCCTCGTAGCGGCCATCGGCCTTTCCGCATGTAGCCCCGCCGCAACCCCGCCGCCGGCCGCGCCTGCGAAGCCAGCCGAGGCCACTAAGGCACCGGCAGCAGCCGCGCCGACCACGGCTCCCGCAGCCGCGCCGGCCGCCGCTCCTACGGCCGCTCCGGCAGCCAATGTCAATTTCCCGCAGAAAGGCAAGGCCATAAGCATCATCGTCCCCTATGCCGCCGGGGGCGGCACCGACCTCTCAGCGAGGGTACTGGCCCAGCAACTGGAGAAGGAGCTAGGAACCTCGGTCAACGTCGTGAACAAGCCCGGCGCCGGCGGCCAGGTAGGGCTCACGGAACTGGCCCAGTCGAAGCCCGACGGCTACACCATCGGCTCGTCGGTGCTGCCGGCGGTGATCACCACCTACCTCGACCCGTCGAGGAAATGCGCTTTTGGCAGGAACGACCTGCAACCCCTGGCCTTGCATGTGGCGGACGCGAGTGCAGTGGCTGTAAAGGCGGACAGCCCGTTCAAGACGGTGAAGGACATCGTGGACGCAGGCAAGGCGAAGCCGGGTGAAATCAAGTGGGGTACCACCGGCATACTTGGCAACACGCACCTCAACATCCTGCAGCTACAGAAGGTCACCGGCGCGAAGTTCGCAATCGTGCACTTCGATGGCGGAAACCCGATGAAGACAGCGCTTCTCGGCGGGCATATCGACGCCCACTTCGGGTCGGCGGGCGAGTCCCTGCCTCAGTTCAAGTCAGGAGAAATGCGATTCCTGGGGATAATGGACAAGCAGAGGAGCCCCTTCTATGCGAACGTGCCGACACTGGAAGAGCAGGGCTATCCGCTGTACGCAGCCGGGACCCGTGGATACGTAGTGCCAGCGGGCACCCCGATGGAGATTGTGAACATACTGACGGGTGCCATGAAGCGGGTGATGGAGAGCCCTGAGCACAAGCAGAAGATGGACGAGTTGGGGCTCACCATCCGGTACATGGACCCGAAACAGTACAGCGACTACTGGGCCGATTTCGAGGCTCAGGTCAAGCCGCTGATGGAACTCGCCAAGGAGAACTAGCCTCAAGCAGAGCAGCAAGCCCGAGCGACCCATCCAGAGCATGCAACTGCAGGGGTCGGCGACCGATCGGTCGCCGACCCCGTGTTCCGCAGACGCCGCAGCATGCGGAAGACTCCATAGCGAGAGCACCTACCCCGTCCCTCCCATCGAACCGACCATCTTATCCAGGGTGATTCTCGCAATCTACACGTGACAAAAGGCCCACCCCGTCGAAGCGGGAACGAGCCCCTGTCACGTGTTCATGTTGCCGATGCCAGTCAGCCCCTGCCCCTTAACCGATGTCTCCCTCCGCCCTCATCTCCATAGCTTCTGCCCCGCGCAGATGCTCACAGCCAACTCCCCTAACGCCGGTGCCACGATGGTTCAGATAAATGCGCAGGCAGAACCTCTACGACAGCGGGGACGCGATGCGCCACCAACCGACGTGAACCCAGGAAATGGGACAACAGAGACCCAAAGGCTGTACGGCGACACTGCGGTACGGATGGATATGGACACTGAAAAGACGGGGACGCATTGTGAGGCGCGCAATCAGGCGATCACGGCCACCGGGCTGGTGATCAGCAGATCTGGACACCGTGCGGCCAGGAAGCGCCATGTCGACGAAATTAGCATACTCCTCATCGAGCTTTGTGACGCGGCGCACCACCGCACGCACCACCGCACGCAGCAGCTTGAACTAGTACTTTGCAACTATTGACGCCTGTGGGCTGTAATAGTGAAGTAAAGCCGTTGTGGTAATCAGCGTTCTGCATCGTGTCGCTGGAATGAGGGGAGATAGCTCTCCTCTCGTGCGGCCTGCTGAGCAGAATCGGAATCTATAGACCAATATGGCTCAGGAGGTGAGTGGTGTTAGGGAAGACCGAAGAGTTCGAGTGGTCACGTTCGAGGGTGCGGTCCAATGAGCCCCGGATCGCAGAGGAGACACCGGCTAAGGAGCAGTGTGAGCCAGTCGCTGCGCCCGTCGAGGCGGCGGCTGCACTGCCTCCTGCGCCTGCTACTGCGAAGCCTTCTTCTGTTCCCACGTACGCTCGCCCTCAGCCCGTTCCACTAGCTCCGGATACCGGGGACCCGGAGACGTTAATCGGGATTCATTCCTTCTTCGATGGGACCTTCCGCTGCGAATCCAGCATGCGGATAAAGGGCACCGTCCAAGGGAAGATCAACTGCTCCGAGTCGCTGGTGATCGAGGAGACCGCTAAGGTCAAAGCCAAGGTTACCGCGGCAAACGCAACGATAGCAGGCAGCCTTAATGGGTCCGTCACCTGCGATGGGCGGTTGGAGGTGCTTGCTACCGGCAAGGTGAGGGGCGAGCTTACCGCGGGCGTCCTGATCATCCAGGAGGGAGCTTTGTTCGAGGGGCGCCTGAAGGTGAAGGATAGGAAGCCGGAGGGGTCCTCAAAGGCACGGTCAGGCTTCTTTCGCATCTTCGCGTCCGTTGCCCGCGTATTCTACGCTTGCAATATAGCTTAGCCCCAATACAGTTTACTTAGGACGGTGGTGGCCTGCCGTGGCTCACTTGCTGCCGATCCTCACAGGCTGCTCTTCAATCCGCACGCCGATTCCGATGGCTTGGCGGGTATCCATACGTTGAAGTTGATGTCCGTTTAGGCACGCCCCGGGTCCAACTCGGAGCGTGCCTCCTGGCGTGATGGATGGTAAGCTCAGGTGGCCCTTGCCTGTCCGGCAGTGTCGGCCTTAAGAGCCCTGCCTGGTCAGACTGATACCCTCGAAACTGGCATTGTTGATGGGTGCGTCCTTCGAGACGAACCCGTCGTCCACCAGGATGAGTGTGGTCACTTCCATGTACTGCTGTGGGGTCAGTGACCCCGGGCTAGTCTTCGGCATCATCACTGAGATGAAGGTCAACAGATCCTGAGCGTTCTTGAAGCTCTGGAAGTTGGCGGCCGGCCCCACCAGCGCCGGCCCGATGACTCCCTGCCCCTGGTCGCCGTGGCAGACGGCGCAGGAGGTGGTGTAGACGGCTTTCCCGGCGGTCGCCAGCTGTCCCGCCGCGGTCGGAGTGCTCGTCGAGCCCGCCGCCATCGTTGCGGCCGCGATGGCCGTGGGGGCCAGCATCGTCGCCGCTGCCTGTATGGTGGGCGCCGTCGTCGTCCCTATGGCCTCCGCTGTAGGGACGGCGGCGGTTACCGTCGGCCCGATGGTGACTGTAGCGGGCGCCGCGGTCGCGGCTGGTGTGCTTGCCCCCAGGGCTCCGGCCGGCACGGCGGGCGCGCTCGTCCCGCCGCACGCCACGAGAGTGAGCCCGGAGAACGCCAGGATCCCGAAGAGCATCACCCCGATGCTAACCCGAACGGCGCTGCTGCGCCCTCCACTCGATTTCCCCTCGATCATGCCCGACTCCTTACTGCCCCTTCCGGCCGCCGGACAAGCAGCCCGCCCCGGCCGGTGCGATCTCGACGCTGCGCATCACCCTCCAGAACGACACGACAGAACGGAACTGAGGCGAAGAGGGCGAACGGCCTCAGGACGAACCACAACCGCAGCAAGTAAGATGCCAGAAAATCGTGCGGTGCGGTGAAGTTGGCGTGCCGCTGTCCCGAATCGGGTAATCCCGAGGAAGCCCGGCTAAGAGTAGTAACGATTTCAGTCGTTCGTCCCTTTGCCGAGGAAAGGAGAACGAACGACTAAAGTCGTTACTACAGGCTTCCCGGTGTACCCGGCGGTTTCCGAAGCCACCATCGTTGGTGGAGACGACCAAGGACCACCGTTGCTCGCTTCGGGACAGCCACGGTGGCGAATAGGGGATTGCGGAAAAGCCAAGGGGGCGCTGGCAGCGTTACCGAAGTTTACGTAACGCTGCTCTCCAGGCCGGGCTTAAAGTCGCCATAAGGTGGTCTCCAGGTTTCCTTAAGACAGGGAGGACCCCGGTTATGCTAAGTTTCGGACCGTCGAGGGCCTCGAGTCCTGGCAGGAGGGTCCGTGGATGGCACTGAGCCACGTCGCGCCGCTGTTGTTCAGCCTGCTGGTGGGGTTGTTGCTGGGTGTGTCGGCCGGTTCTCTGCCGGCCAGGCTTAGGAAGTCGGGATACCTGGCGGCCGGGGGTGGAGAGGATCTTCTGCTGGTTCTGGCGATGCTGGCCGCCTTCGGGCTGGGCGGCTTCCTGACCTACGTTTTCCTCTACTGATCGACCGGCTACTTCTCACAAGTATACTTTAGGGCGGGGAGGTCACCCACGCTTCCCCGGTGGTCCGCCACACGGTTTTCGACGTTGAGGAATCGACGCTTCAGCCGGACACAACCTTCGGCACCGGCTAAAGCCTCGACTCCTCGATCGTCACAATCATCGTGGTACAGCACTGAGTTGGGGAGTCGCTGCCTGCCGTTCCTATCAGGGGATAGACTCGGGCTCCCAGGGGAACCGCTCGTCGTTCCCCCGCTCCTGCACGCCGTCGGGACCGTCGACCCAGGTCCGGGACCCATCGGTGAAGGCCGTCCAGTTGTCGGCCTTCCGCCATACCATGAGCCCCCGGGTGGTGTGCTGAACGATGTCGCCGTTGTCATCCGGGTGCTCTTCGTCCAGCGGTTGGCCCGCCACCTGCGGGATCAGTTCGGCCAGGGTCTTGAAGCCCAGCTGGTACTGCGGCCGCGTCTGGGATTGGGGTAGCACGAGTTGGGGGGAGGACTGAGGGGCAAGGTCGAGGCTGGCGGGCTGGAGCGCGCCGGCGGCTTGCCGGAAGGTGAGCTGGATATCGTCGCTGGATTCCACCACGGCTCCGCGGCTATCCTTGAGTCGCACGTATACCCGC
>JAJZQR010000211.1 GCA_021806765.1 Chloroflexota bacterium
CCTGGTGTTCAAGCGGATCTCCATCGACAATGCCGGCGACGTCGTCGACTACCGGCTGGCCACCCCCTTCGGCTACCTGGCCCAACAAAAAAAAAGGCTACTCCCCGCGTGAGGCGAGGAGCACCATAGGTTCGAAACAGGTCCGGTATGCGCTACCAGCGAGACCAAACAGGCCGGCTCCTGGGAGCCGGCCTTTGCTATGGCTCAACCCCTTTCCCTACCACCGAGGGACGGTCAAGGCACCCCCCAGCCAGCCGCCATACACACACTCTTGGCCGAGAGGCATGCCTGGCCGTCCTCCGGCAGACCGCCGTCGCAAGGCGTGACTGGGCCAGCCGCAACGGGCCAGCCTACGAGCCTGCTCCCCCGCTCTCACTGCACCTGGAGCAGCAACTCCTGCAGTTGGGGGGCGGAAGCTACCAGGACAGCCAGGAGCAGGATGACGTAGGCAACGATCAGAGTAAGAAGATTGATGCCGTGTGCCATGGAAGCCTCCGCCGACGGGACCTCCACCACAGAACCGGAGAACCCAAGCCTTCAACCAACTTCAAGCATTCTCCGTTCCACCAGAGGTGCCTATGGGGGGCGTAATGGGAACTCCTGACGAGCGAGCCGACGAACTCTTCTTGACGCAGGGTGCCACTGCCGGTAGAATCTGTATGACTCAAGGGGAGTAGCGTCGGAACGCACCGTCCTGTTTCGGTGCGGCGATGGGATCGACACACTGGCCTCGGCCCGGTCCCGTCGCTTGGCAAACCTGCCAAGTCGCGAGACCTTCGGTCCTAGGTAATTACACCTGGCCGGGGTCTCTTTTTGTTGCCCCGGTACCCTCGAGGAGGAACGCAACGATGGGGTTCTTCCCCCTGTTGGGGATCGCTCTGGGATTGGCCATGGATGCCTTCTCCGTCGCCGTGGCCAGCGGCATCTCCCTGGGAAAGGTCTCCTCCCGCCAGGCCTTTCGCTTGTCTTTCCACTTCGGTCTCTTCCAGTTCGCTATGCCACTTCTGGGCTGGGTTCTGGGATCGCTGGTGGCTGAACAGATCGGTGCCATCGACAACTGGGTAGCCTTTGGTCTCCTCAGCTTCGTCGGAGGCAAGATGCTGTGGGAGTCGCTGCGGGCCGGCGAGGACTGTGTTCGTGACGATCCCACCAGAGGCATCTCCCTGGTGATGCTGTCCGTGGCCACCAGCATCGACGCCCTGGCCGTGGGGCTCAGCCTCGCGCTGCTCCGGGTACCGGTCCTTGTCCCCAGCGTGGTCATCGGGCTCGTGGCCGCCACCATGACGGGCCTTGGCCTCCAACTGGGCAAACGAGCGGGCCATCTGCTGGGCAACCGGATGGAGATCCTGGGCGGGCTGGTGCTGATAGTCTTCGCCTTCAAGGTGCTGCTGGACCCCTTCTAGAGGCGTTCATGGTTGACAATATCAGCCGCACGGAATATCCTTCGGGTGTCGGTAACGGCCGTCACTCCACTTAGCGCCGGTTCGTCAGTCCACCCTTCGGGAGGTGTGCCATGCCCTTTGGACCGTGGGAATTGGTCCTCGTTCTAGGTATCGTGATAATCGTCTTCGGGGCTGGAAAATTGCCTGAGGTAGGCGGAGCCCTGGGGAAGGGAATCAGGGAGTTCCGCAAGGCCACCGGCGACGAAAGCGGAGACACTCCCCCTCAGCCCACTGACAAGGAAACCAAGTAACTCCCGACCCGCAAGGTTTCCCTGTATCTGTGACTGGATCGGCTCTGGTCGATCCAGTCTGTTGTTTCAGGTTGAGTCGTGCAGGCTTGTAGTGCTGTAGTGCTGGCGGGTGGGCGGGCCACCCGGTTGGGCGGTGTCAACAAGGCCCAACTGCAGATCGGGGGCGTACCGGTCCTGGATCGAGTGGTGGGGGCCCTGCGACCGCTGGCGAGCCAAATAATCGTGGTGGGCCACCTGGCCGGCGACTATCCTCCCCCGGGAGTCGAGGTTGTACCCGACGCCCTCGCTGAGCACAGTACGCTGGTGGGCGTCTACACAGGGCTTCTGGCGATCCGCAATGAGGTGGCTCTGGTCGTGGGGTGCGACATGCCCTTCCTCTCGACCCGGCTCCTGGAGCGGATCGCCCTGCTATCGGAGGGATACGACGTCGCGGTTCCCCTGGTGGGAGGCCACTTGGAGGCGTTGCACGCTGCCTACCGCCGCAGCTGCCTGCCGGTCATGGAGGAGGCCATCCGCCGCCAGCAACTGAAGATCATAGACTTCTATCCCCGGGTGGGGGTTCGCCAGGTTGAGGACGCAGAAATCCTCAACCTGGATCCCGAACTGCGGTCCTTCTTCAACGTCAACACCCCTGCAGACCTGGAGAGGGCTCGCTCCCTCGCCGCGCAGTCGTAACCTTACTTTGCCAAGGAGGCCAGCATGCCGCCCATCGTATCTGTCGTCGGTCGTTCCGACGCAGGAAAGACGACGTTCCTCGAGAAGCTGATACCCGCCCTGAAGGCCCGGGGGCTTCGCGTCGCCGTGGTCAAGCACGACTCCCACGGGTTCGAGATGGACCGTCCCGGCAAGGATACGTGGCGGCTCCGCCAGGCAGGCGCCGATGCCACGATGATCTCCTCTCCGCGTCAGATGGCTCTGATCCGGACGGGGCTGGAGCGGGAGATGTCCCTGGACGATCTGGCCGATCTGGTTGGCGACTCCGTCGATCTGGTGCTGACCGAGGGCTACAAGTCCGGCGACAAGAGGAAGATAGAGGTCTCTCGGCGGGCGGTCGCCGATGGAGAACTGCTTTGCGGTCCCGGAGAGCTGTTGGCAGTGGTGGCCGATGGGCCTCGCCCCGTGGATGTCCCCCAGTTTGCGCTGGACGATGCTGAGGGAGTAGCGGACCTCTTGGTGTCTTACCTCAAGACGAGGAGGGTGTAGGGCAAAGGAGCCTTGCCATGCTCTACCTGCGCGTGGCGCTGCTGGCGCCCGGCGTGATCCTCCACGAGTTCTCTCACCACATCCTCTGCTTGCTCTCTGGTGTGAGGGTCCACAAGGTAGTCTACTTCCGGATGGGTAATCCGGCCGGCTTCGTCGTTCACGAGGAGCCCCACCTGTACCGGCAGATCTTCGCCATCGTGGCTGGGCCTTTCTTTCTGAACTCCGCTGCGTGCGTGGTGCTCATCAACCTAGCTCTCCGTCAATGGGCTCGAGCCGAGGATTTCCCGGGCTTTTCCGTCGCTGCCCTAATGACCTGGCTGGGCATATCGGTGGGACTCCAGGCGATCCCCAGCCGAGCCGATGCCGCCAACCTCTTTCACAGCTCCAACTGGCACCTTTTCCACGGAAACCCCTTCGCCCTGGTAGGCTACCCCGTTGCTCTGGCCATCTACCTGGTGCAGCTGGCCAAGCCGCTGGGATCGGAGTGGTACTACACGGTGTTTATGGCCTATCTGGCTCAGCGAGGCTTCGCGGGAATAGGGTGATGCTTCGTGGTAGCGTGGCGGTGGGTAGTCCGGGGCGGTATAATTCTGGAATAGAGCCTGCATAGGGAAGGTGGAACATCATTGGAGGATCAGGTTATGTCGGTTGGGCAGGACACCCCTCCTGAAGAGCCTTTGCGGGATCAAGAGGGGCAGAAGCCCGAGTTGGGTCCATCGGAGAGCGAACAGCTGCCTTCCCCGCAGCGCAAGTCTAGCCTCAAACCCCTGGTCGTCGAGATCCTTCAGACGGTCCTGCTGACTCTCATCATTTTTGCCGGCGTTCGGTCGGTCGTGCAGAATTTCAAGGTAGATGGGGCAAGCATGGAGCCGACCCTCCACACTGGCCAGTACCTGCTGATCAACAAGATGGCCTATTTCCATATCGAGGGTGTGCCGCTTCAGATCGCGGAGGATCTTCATCTGGTGACTACCACGGGCGATTCGGCCTTCCCCTTCGGCGGTCCACAGCGAGGGGATATAGTGGTGTTCAGGTACCCGGGCGGACCCGACAGGGATTTCATCAAGCGAATCATCGGTCTCCCCGGGGATACCATCCAGATCGAGCGTGGTCGCGTGTACGTCAACGGCGTGCTGCAGCAGGAGGACTACATTGAGGCCGTCCCTACCTACAGCCTCCCACCTCAGAAGGTGCCACAGGATAGCTACTTCGTTCTGGGAGACAACCGGCCGAACAGCAGCGACTCGCACATCTGGGGATACGTCCCTGAGGCCAATCTGATAGGCAAGGCGTGGGTTTCCTATTGGCCACCTAATGAGTGGGGAGTGGTGGCCGCCCACGGCGTCGCGGGGAACCAGTGACCTGGTAGAGGCGACGCGTCCGTCGCCCCTGCCGATGTTGACCCATGGTGAGGAGAACGTAGGGGCGGTTCGCGAACCGCCCCTACACGATTCTAGCTTTCGAGGATCATGTCCGACAGGCTCGTCCCCGGAGCCACCATGGGGAAGACGTTCTCCTCCGGCTCGACGGCGAACTCCAGCAGATAGGGACCCTCGTACTCCATGGCCTTTTGGATGGCTGCTTTCAAATCCGACGGGTCGGTGACCCGCGAAGCCGCCACTCCATGGGCCTGAGCCAGGCTCACGAAGTCGGGTCCAGGGATCGGGCTGTGGGAGTAGTTGCCGTCGAAGAAGAACTGCTGCCACTGGCGGACCATGCCCAGGTAGCCGTTGTTCAGCACCGCGATCTTCACCCCTATCCCGTGCTGAGCCAGGGTTGACAGTTCTGGTGCCGACATCTGGAAGCCACCGTCGCCCACCACGGCCCACACCGTCTCGTCGGGCATCCCCACTTTGGCGCCTATGGCGGCCGGCAAACCGTAACCCATGGACCCCAGACCGCCGGAGCAGAAGAAGCTGGAGGGCTTCTCGAAGCCGAAGTGCTGAGCCACCCACATCAGATGCTGCCCCACGTCGCTGGCCACCAGGGCATCGCCCTTGGTCGCCTCCCGTATCTCCCGGATCACCTCGGTCACCAGGGGCCGCTCCCGCTGAGCCGGCTCGATAGTCACCGGGTTCTCCTCTCGCCAGCGGAGGAGTTGATGAACCCACTCGGGCCGCTGCCTGGAGCTGACCTGTTGGAGCAACATGGCCAGGACTTCCCGGGCGTCACCGACGATGGGCACGTCCACACGGACGTTCCGGCCCAACTCGTTCAGGTCGATATCCACGTGGACGATCTTCGCCTTGGGGGCGAAGGTGGAGGGCTTGCAAGCCACCCGGTCGTCGAACCTCATCCCGACGGCCACCACCAGGTCCGCCTCCTCGATGGCCTTGTTGGCCCAGAAGTGTCCGTGCATCCCGACCATACCGAAGGAGAGGGGGTGGGACTCAGGCAGCGCGCTGATCCCCAGCAAAGTGGTGACGACGGGCGTGTCCGTCTTCTCGGCCAGTTCTCGTAGCTCCCAGAAGGCCCCGGACTGGATGACCCCGTGGCCGACCAGCAGCACCGGCCGCTCGGCTTCGGACATCAGCTGCGCCGCCCTTACCACCTCGCGGCTGTCAGATAGCGGGGCTTTGGGCAAGCGGTGCACCAGACCGTTGGACGGTCGCTGGTACACGGTCCGGCCATTTTGGACGTCCTTCGGCAGGTCTACGAGGACCGGGCCGGGCCTCCCGTCCATGGCCACGTGGAAGGCCTCCCTGAGCACAGCGGCCAGTTCGTCCACGTGCCGGACGAAGTAGCTCCGCTTCGTCACCGGCTTGGTTATGCCGACTATGTCGACCTCCTGGAAGGCCATCTTCCCCACCGAGGAGGTGGCCACCTGACCCGTGATGGCGACCATGGGAACCGAGTCCATGAAGGCGTTGGCGATGCCGGTCACCAGGTTGGTTGCCCCAGGGCCCGAGGTGGCGAAGCAGACACCTACCCTGCCGGTGGCTCGGGCGTACCCGTCGGCCGCCATGGCGGCGTTCTCCTCGTGGCGCACCAGGACGTGGCGGAGCGCCGGATAGGAGGGCAGGACGTGATACAGAGGAAGCATGGCGCCCCCGGGATAGCCGAAGACGGTGTCCACGCCCTCGGCCAGGAGGCTCTCGCAGACGATGGCGGCGCCCGATAACAGGGTTCCTTCTGATGGACTAGGGGTACCTGTGGAAAGCCTATCGGTGGTCTCGACAGCCATGGTGAAACTCCCCCCAAGAAATTCTTTCCACCTGCCCGAAAGCTCTTGGGTAACGGGTCCTGTCGTCGCTCTGCCGGTGGCCCCGACATACAAAAATCCCGTCCCACCTAGGGACGGGATTCATTCCAGAGGCTCCCGCGGTACCACCCTAATTAGCAAACTGCTCGCTCGTCGGGGTACGTGTTCATACCCCCGTCTGATCTAACGGCGGACGAAGCCGGCCAAGCCTACTCGATCCGGACTCCCGGAACCTTTCGGTTGGCAGCTCAGGAAGGATTTTCGGCGAACATACCACATCCGGTCACACCAACCCCGGACTCTCTGAGTGGGAACTGCCCGCCTACTCGTTTCCGTCAAAGCCTTTGGGCAAGTGGTATTCGATTGCATTGGATACTAGTGATATTCGGCACCTTTGTCAAGCATGTTGAGGGGCAATTTCCGGGAGATCTCTGGTTACCCGCCTGTAAGCCCCCATCCTCGCGAAGAAGAAAGGCACCGATATTGCATGCGACCCTCTCCCGAGGCGACGGGAAGGTAGCGTGGCCTTCGCTCCGTCGCCCCGGGAGTGCCAGACTGGTCACGCACCGTAGTCTTTTCTTCGGAAGGGATACCATGGCTCTAACCGCAGCAGATGTGTTGATCGAAGACATCATGGACTGGGGAGTGGACACCATCTTTGGCCTCCCTGGTGACGGAATCAACGGGATCTTGGAGGCGCTGCGGAAGCGGCGCGACCAGATCAGGTTCATCCAGGTGCGCCACGAAGAGGCGGCCGCCTTCATGGCCACGGCCTACGCCAAGTACACCGGCAAGCTGGGTTGCTGTCTGGCCACCTCCGGACCCGGAGCCATCCACCTCTTGAACGGCCTGTACGACGCCAAAATGGACAGCATGCCGGTGCTGGCCATCACCGGCATGACCTACCACGACCTGATCGGGACCCACTACCAGCAGGACGTGAACACCCAGGCCCTTTTCGAGGATGTGGCCGTGTTCGACGAACGGATTATGGGGCCGGCCCACGTCTCCAACGTGGCGCACCTGGCCTGCCGCACGGCCCTGAGCATGCGGGGTGTTGCCCATATCACCTTTCCCACCGACCTTCAGGAGAAGGAGTTCGATGGGCTGCGCTCCAAGCAGAACATCCCACGCCACACTTCCGCCTCCTTCCAGCCCGCCAGGCGTGCGGCGAAGCCCGAGGCGGTTCGGGCAGCGGCCGAGGTTCTCAACAAGGGTAAGAAGGTCGTCATTCTGGTGGGTCAGGGCGCCCTGGGCGCAGGCGACGAGGTGGAGGAACTGGCCGAGAAGCTGGGCGCGCCGGTGGTCACTGCCCTCCTGGGGCTGGCGGTTCTCCCCAGCAGCAGCCCCTACAGGACCGGACCCCTGGGTTTGATCGGGACCCTGCCGTCGGAAAAGGCGATGGAGGAGTGCGACACTATCGTGATGATAGGGACATCCTTCCCCTACATCGGGTTTCTGCCGAAGCCGGGGCAGGCCAGGGGCGTGCAGATCGACATCAACCCGGACAGAATTGGGCTGCGCTACCCGGTGGAGGTGGGACTGGTGGGCGACTCCCAGCTGACCCTCCGGGCCCTGCTCCCGCTGGTCAACCGCAACTCTGACCGCGGCTTCCTGGAAACGGCCCAGAAGCGGCTGCAGCGGTGGCAAGAGACGATGGACGATCGCGGCTACCAGGATGTCGAGCCCATCAAGCCGCAGGTGGTGGCCCGAATGATCTCCGACATGGCGGAGCCGAACGCCATCATCTCCACCGATAGCGGAACCTGCGCCACCTGGATTGCTCGTCAGCTCCACGTGAAGCGGGACCAGAAGTTCGCCCTGTCCGGCAACCTGGCCACCATGGCCTGCGGGCTCCCCTACTCCATCGCCGCCAAGCTGGCCTACCCGGACCGGCAATCCATAGCCTTCGTGGGTGACGGCGCCTTCACCATGCTCATGGGAGAGATGGCCACAGCGGTGAAGTACAACCTGCCCATCGTGGTGGTCATCCTGAAGAACAACGTTCTCGGGCAGATCAAGTGGGAGCAGATGGTCTTCCTGGGTAACCCCGAGTACGGGGTCGAACTCCATCCCATCGACTTCGCCAAGTACGCTGAGGCGGTCGGCGCCGCCGGCTTCACAGTGGAGAAGCCGGAGGATCTGAAGCCCCAGTTGGAGCGGGCTATGGCCGCAGGCAAGCCGGCCGTGGTCCAGGTGCTGGTGGACCCCAACGAACCGCCGATGCCGGCCCAGATCACGTCCGAGCAGGCCATCCACTTTGCCGAGTCGTTGGTGCGCGGGCAGCCGAACCGGGAGCGGATCGCCATAACGGCCTTCCGGGACAAGATCTACGAGTTTACCCACTAAGGGGTGGTGTGGGGCGAGGCCTTGTCCCCTGCCGCCCGAGGATCAGTTTCCGTCGGGCGGCAGGCGCAAGACCCCGCCCTCCACCAACTTTGGGACAGTCTCCCGCGGTTCCGGGTCGAACTTGCTGGCACGGTACTTGCTACACATGTACATCCTCTCCCGAGAGGGCGAGGGATTCCTTTGGCTGCCTGTTCGTAACAAACCTCGGTTCCCTTGAAGGAGTCACGCAATGACGCGAAAACTTGTTGCTATTCTCGCGGCCGCACTGATGACTGCAGGAGCAGTGGTGGGTGTGGTTCGATCGGATAACGGCTTCGCTATGGCAGTACGGCCTCAGCCTCCCGCCGGTGCGCAGGCGGTTCCCACCAGCAGCCAGGCTGTCCAATTCTCCACCATCCTGACGGAGGCGGAGGCGCACCAGGATGTCTGGTCGCTGCCCGAGGTCCAGCAGGTTGCCGCTCAGGTCCGCGCCCAGGGGGTTCGACCCTTCACCATGACTGAGGCCACCCCTGATCCCCAGGCC
>JAJZQR010000212.1 GCA_021806765.1 Chloroflexota bacterium
GACCGGTCGAGTCAAGAAGGGTCGGGTCGGGATGGCGTTGGAGTTCGGCCGGCCCGGGGTGGGCACGGATTTCTACGATGTCGAGAAGATGACGATGGCCCTGGCCAGGCTCGGCGTCAACTTCGAGCCCAACAACCCCCTGACCTTCCTGATGGACACCAGCACCGGGAAGATCCGGGACGACGTGAAGGGTGAGAGGGTTCTCTCGGCCATCATCGAGTTCGAGACCGAACCTTCGAAGCTGCCGGAGATCGTGCCGGTGGTGAGGGATGTGGCCAAGGGGATCAAGAGCGTCTTCTCCTGGTGCGCCATCACCCGCCTCGGCCCTAACAAGAGCATACCCATCATGGACCAGTTGAGGGCCCTGGATCTGAATCCTCGCATCAACGCGAAGATCAACGTGGGGCTGGGCCGGCCCCTGGCGACCGATTAGGGAGGAAGAGATGACACACTCCTTGCATCGCACAGGCACGGCAGAGTCCCTGAAGGACGACTTCGTGCTCATCGCCCGGCCTGCCCTGGGGTTCAACGAAAAGGGGGCTGGCCGGAAGATCGGCCGGATGCTGGAGATCGTATTCGAGGCCGGCCCCGCCAATATTGGGGTCCTTGAGACCGGCGACCTGCTGCCGAGAGGAATGGACTTCGAGGCGGTGATCGCTCAAATGAACGATTCTTCCGGCATACGCTGCTCCTTCTCCAGTGGGGAGAAGCTGGGGAGGGTGTTGCGGCGCTTCAAGGAAGAGGATCTGGGGATGTCCGTCACCGTCAGCGGCATCATCGACGACGTGTTTGCCCTGTGCGAAGAGGTCGGGCTTGAGCCGCACTCCATCAACCTCTCCCTGGGGGTCCACGGAAACACCGACATCCTTCCCGACGAGCAGTTCCGTGAGTTCACCACCATGTGCGGCCACGCCCTGGTGGCCTCTTCACTGGCCCAGAAGGGGATCGAGGGGGTGCGATGCGGCCGGATGGGCCCTCGGGACGCGGCGGTCATGGTGGGTATGCCTTGCGCTTGTGGCCTCTTCAACCTGGATAGGGCAACTGCAATCCTGAGCAAGCTTTCGACCAGCGACCAGGGTTAGAGTGACGTTTGTAGTCTTGGAGAGGAGAGTCATGCCTGTCATTATCGAGGAGAAGTGCAAGGGATGCCGGCTTTGCATCCCCTACTGTCCGATGGACGCTTTCACGGTGGTAAGCCGGAAGAAGGTGGCCATCGATCAGGACAAGTGCACAGAGTGCTACGTCTGCCTTCGGAAAGAGGTGTGCCCTCACGAGGCCATCGAGAGGGTGGATCTGGATGGCAGCCTGCGGAACTTCAGCCACTTCCTGAGCGATCCTACCGAGACGAAGGCGACGACAGGGGTGCCGGGGCGGGGGACCGAGGAGTCCAAGACGAACGACGTGACCGGCCGGACCAGGATCGGCCAGGTGGGCGTCGCCATCGACATGGGCAGGCCTGGGGTGGGGCTGAAGCTGGTGGACGCCGAGAAGGTCGCCATGGCGGTGGCTGCGGCGGGGCTGGAGTTCGAGGGCCTCTCGCCACTGACGGAGATCATGGCGGACAAGAAGACCGGGAAGCTGAAGCCAGAGTATCTGGACGTTCACTTGCTGTCGATCATAGTGGAGGGGAACTGCCGGGTGGAGGACTTCCCGAGGATCATCGCCGCGCTTCAAGAGGTGGAGGGGAAGATAGATACCGTGTTCTCCCTGGGCGTGATCACCCGGGTCGATGCCGCCGGGAACTCGCCGGTGATGGCGGAGATAGAGAAGCTGGACCTTAAGAAGCCCATCCGGGGCAAGGTCAACGTGGGGCTGGGCAAGCCGCTCTGCCTCGACTAGCGCCGATAACGTAGGGCGGGGCCCCGTGCCCCGCCGCCCTACGGGCGATGGTAGGCCAGCGGCAGGGCAGAGCGCCCTGCCCTACAGATCGAATAGCGGTTCAGCACTCAGCACCACATAGAGGGGTGAGACGATGACGCACTCTCTACACCGATCTGGAACACCCGAGTCCCTGAGAGGGGACTATGTTTGGTTCATGTATCAGGCCAAGGGGGTTAACGACAAGAACATTGCCCCCAAGGCGATGGAGTTTATCGCTGCGGCCGAGGCCGTGGGCTCGGAGAACTGGGGGGACGTGAAGTCCGGCTCGGTTCTCGAGATCCCGGTGGAGGACATCAAGGCGAGGGTCACCGACAAGTCCAGGCTGCGGGGCGTCTTCACCACCCGTCAGCAGGTGGTGGACTTCCTGAAGATCATGAAGGAGAAGGATACCGGCCTCTCCATCGTCATCAGCGGCCTGCTGGACGAGGTGCTGCCGGCCTGCAAAGAGGCCGGCGTTACCCCCCATACCATCAACTACTCTCTGGGCGTTTGGGGGAAGAAGGAGTTGCTGCCCTCGGAAGAGGTCTTGGCGGTGACCACCATGTGCGGCCACCATCAGATCTCTCCGCAGTTCGTGCAGAGGCAGGTGGAGGCGGTCCGCAGAGGCCGGAAGTCCCCTGAGCAGGCCGCCAGGGAACTGGCTCTCTACTGCCCCTGTGGTATCTTCAACCAGGTGCGGGCAGCGAAGTTGCTAGAAGAGCAGGCTGAGGCTCAGGTATAATAGTCGTCAGCTGTCAGCAGTCAGCTATCAGTTGTCAGCTCAACAAAGGATGAGCGGCCTCCAGGACATCGGCTGCTCATCTCTTATGCTGGCTGACCGAGGAATGGTATTGTGGGATTGGGGCACCCCAACCCTCCAGAGACGCTTCGTCCCTCTGGACTTCCCGCAAGACTTGCGCTCGCTTTGAAGCTGATTGCTGATCGCTGATAGGTGAATCGCTGATGGCTGGAAGCTGAGACATGGCCCATCGACCTCAGAGCGATGCTCGATCCCTGTACCACCGCTGGCGTTCCCGCGACTTCTCCGAGGTGGTGGCGCAGGACCACGTTACCCGGACCCTGAAGAACGCCGTTGCCAGCGGCAGGATCGTTCACGCCTACCTCTTCTGCGGACCTCGGGGCACGGGCAAGACGAGTACTGCTCGGATCCTGGCCAAGGCGGTGAACTGCCTGGATCCCCAGCAAGGGGAGCCCTGCAACCGCTGTGCCTCCTGCACGTCGATGAACGAGGGGCGGGCCATCGACCTGATCGAGATAGACGCGGCCTCCAACCGGGGCATCGACGACGCCAGGGAACTCCGGGAGAAGATCAAGTTTTCCCCCGGGGAGGCACGGTACAAGGTTTACATTATCGATGAGGCCCACATGCTCACCTCGGAGGCCTCCAACGCCCTGCTGAAGACGCTGGAGGAGCCACCGGAGCACGCCATCCTGATCCTCGCTACCACCGAGGCTCACAAGATCCTCCCCACCATCTCCTCGCGATGCCAGAGGTTCGATTTTCGTCGAATTCCGCTGCAGGCTATCGCCCAACAGTTGGGGATGATCTGCGAGAGAGAGGGGCTGAGGGTCGAGCCCGGGGTGCTGGATCGGGTGGCCAGGATGGCCAGAGGGAGTCTTCGGGACGCGGAAAGCTTGCTGGACCAGTTGGTGGCCTACTGCGGTGAGGAGATCGGGCTTGCGGCGACTCGAGAGGTGCTGGGTTTAACGGGCGAGGAGGCGCTGCCCGAGTTCGCCGAGGCTATGCTTCGCGGCGATCTGGCGCGAGGGTTCCGGTTGATCGATCAAGCTGCCTCCACAGGTGCGGATCTGCGGCACTTCTCGCGAGAACTGGTAGACTACCTTAGAGCCCTGATGGTGGCGAAGAGCGGGGCCGATACCAGCTTGGTGCGGGAGTTCCGGCCCGAGGAGATGGACCGTCTCCGCTCGGAGGCGGCAGGCTGGGGATACCAGCAGTTGTTGGTTGCGATCCGGACCTTCGGTGACCTGGAGGGCCGGATGCGGTCGGAGCCCTTCAATCAGCTGCACCTGGAGATCGCCTTCATGGAGGCGACGATGGGGGGCGCCGATGCCGGGGAGCCAACCTCGACCGACGGAGTCCCCTCCGTCGAGAAGGCCACTCCAGAAGCTTCAGCGGTGTCCGCCGCCCCTTCGTTAGAGTCTCGGGGGACCCCGGCCCTGGAAGTCGCCGCTCTCAGGAGGGAATGGACGGCCATCGTCCAGCGTCTGGGGGGGTCGGTGGCCTTGGTGCTGGCGGGATGCCGGCCCATGGAAGCGGCTGGGGATACCGTTACCCTGGGTTTTGAGAAGACTACCTGGCGGGACAAGGTGGAGCGGCTGGGAGTCCGCGGGAAGCTGGAGGAGAGCCTGAGCAGCGTATTTGGCCGCAAGGTTACCGTCCAGTTCAAGTATGGTGTTAAGCTTAGTCAGGACACTCCGCCGGAACGGGACGCTGTGGTGGACACCGCTATGCGAGAGTTCGGATTCACCCTGTCCCGAATCGAGCAGATTTCCGAATAGCAGGGGGGGCCGACAGAGATGCAGAACATGCGACTTCTTCAGCAGATGCAGGAGCGACTGCTCAAAGCCCAGGAGGAGTTAGGAAACGAGACCGTGGAGGGTACTGCCGGCGGCGGTGCCGTCAAGATCGTGATGACGGGCCATCAGAAGGTTCAGTCCGTGACCATCGATCCCGAGGTGGTCGATCCTGAGGATGTGGAGATGCTCCAGGATCTGGTGGCGGCGGCCCTCAACGAGGCCGTCAACAAATCCCACGAGCTGGCCTCCAAGCGGCTCGGAGCGGTTACCGGTGGAATGAAGATCCCCGGTTTGATGTAAGGCCTGAGAGACCCCGGTTCGATGTAAGGAACTGAAGACCCCCGGTTTGATGTACAGAACTGTAAGGACACTTGCATGCTACCTGTTGCGGAGCCGGTTGCCAGGCTGATAGAGGAATTTGCCAAACTGCCGGGGATTGGGCCGAAGACGGCTCAACGGCTCACCTTCCACCTACTTCGGTCGTCGAAGGAGGAGGCGGACAGCCTGGCCGAGGCGATCCTGTGGATGAAGGAAAAGGTGGGCTTTTGCTCCACCTGCTTCAACATTTCAGAGAGCACCATTTGTCCGGTGTGCGCTGACGAAGGCAGGGATGCCTGTGTGATCTGCGTGGTGGAGGAACCCCTGGATGTGCTGGCGTTGGAGCGCACCCGTGAGTACAGGGGGCGCTACCACGTGCTCCATGGCGCCATTTCGCCCATGGATGGCATCGGCCCGGAGAAGTTGCGGATCGCGGAGTTGGTTAACCGGGTAAAGGGTGGGTCAGTGGACGAGGTGATCATAGCGACCAACCCCAACACGGAAGGGGACGTGACCGCGGCCTACCTCTCCAGAGTGCTGATGCCTGTGGGGGTGAAGATAACCCGCCTGGCCAGGGGGCTACCTGCTGGAGGAGATCTGGAGTATGCTGATGAACTCACCCTGGCGCGGGCGTTGGAGGGCCGGAGGCCGGTGTAAACCGCCTCTCCCTCTGGGAGAGGGAGACTTGGAGTTCTGAACCGCAAGCCGCCGCTTTAAGCTGAGGCTTAGTGGGGAGTCAAACTTTGGACTCCCCTTTTGCTTTTTGATAGGGGGTGCCGTATAATTTGGGGACGACTATCCGCGTGGGGGGGAGGATGGAAGAAGAAGTACGGTCGGTGGAGATGGTCAGCAGCAGTCCAGAGGCGGCACAGACCTCCGAGGGCATGCAGGACCTGCTAGAGGCACACGGCCACGGCTACCGAACCCTCAAGAGGGGCGACGTCATCGAAGGGGTGGTCGTGCGTATCGACAAGGACGAGGTGCTGGTGGATATCGGCTCCAAGTCCGAGGGTTTAATCCCTGCCCATGAGATGCGAGACCCTCATGGCAACCCCACAGAAACGCTTCGTGTGGGCGATACCATCCTGGTTTACGTGCTTCAGCCCGAGAACCAGGACGGTCACGTAGTCCTTTCCATCAACAGGGCTCAGGCTGAGAAGGGTTGGAGGGTAGCCCAGAAGCAGTTTGACGACGGCCAGATCATCGAGGCGGAGATCATCGAGTACAACAAGGGTGGTCTGATCGCGAACGTTGACGGCGTACGCGGTTTCGTACCATTGTCCCAGATAGTGGATCTCAGGTCTGTGGCGGGAACGGAGGAATCCGTCGAGGAGCGGCTGAAGACCATGAGGGGTCGCAGGATGTTCCTCAAGGTCATCGAGATCAACCGTCGCAGGAATCGGCTGATCCTCTCGGAGCGAGCCGCTGTTCAGGAGAGGCGGGCCATCCAGAAGGAGCGGCTGCTTACCGAGTTGAAGGAAGGCGAGGTTCGGCACGGGCGGGTAAGCAGTCTGTGCGATTTTGGCGCCTTCATCGACCTGGGGGGTGCCGACGGTCTGGTGCACCTTTCTGAGCTGTCCTGGGGCCAGGTGAGCCATCCTTCGCAACTGTTGAAGGTCGGCCAGGAGTTGGACGCCGTCGTCGTCGGGGTTGACCGAGAGAACAAGAAGATCGCCCTGAGCCTGAAGCGGTTGCAGCCCGAACCCTGGACCGGGGTAGCAGATCGCTACCGCGTGGGTGAGGTCGTTACGGGCCGCATCACCAAGCTGGCATCTTTTGGCGCCTTCGCCCGCATCGAGGAAGGCGTCGAGGGGTTGATCCACATCTCGGAGTTGAGCGATGACCGCATCGCCCATCCGAAGGGTGTGGTAAAAGAGGGCGACGAGGTTCAGCTGAGGATAATTCGGATCGACGCTGCTCGCCATCGTTTGGGGCTCAGCCTCAAGCAGGCGAAGGAGGAGGTCGGTTCCGAAGGTGCGGCTGAGGTCGCAGAGGCCGAGAGTGCCGCTCCCACCGAGGAAGAAGCGGGCGGGATGGCACACAAAGTGCCCTCCACCGTTGAGCAGGAAGATGCCAGCGGTAATGGGGGCGCTGATACCCAGCAGGAGTTGGCTCAGGAGCGGTTCGGTCGCGAAGGGGCCAGCGCCGTGGCTGAGCCAGCGGAGAAGGCTGATCCTGAGACGCCCGACGGCGAGGCCGCTCCTGTGGTGCTGGGCGGGTAGTAGGCACTTATCCCTTGGAGTACTGGCATGAGCAGCAGCAGCGACAGATTCGATAAATTCACTGAACGGGCGCGGAAGGTCCTTACCCTGGCTCAGGAAGAGGCCCAGCGCTTTAACCATAACTATATTGGCACCGAGCACCTCCTCCTCGGCCTGGTTCGCGAGGGGGACGGGGTCGCTGCTAAGGTTCTGGCGAACCTCGGCGTCGAGCTGAACAAGGTTCGGAGTGCCGTCGAGTTCATCATCGGGCGGGGGGATCGCACCGTAACCGGGGATATCGGCCTCACTCCCAGAGCCAAGAAGGTGATCGAGCTGGCAGTGGACGAGGCTCGGAGACTGAACCACCACTACATTGGCACCGAGCACCTGCTACTGGGGTTGGTCCGGGAAGGCGAAGGTATCGCCGCGGGGGTGCTGGAGAGCCTGGGCGTCAGCCTGGACAAGGTTCGCAACCAGATCATCCACGTGCTGAATCAGAGCCAGCCCTACTCGCAGCAGGAGTCCAAGCAGACCAGCCGGACTCCGGTCATCGACCAGATGGGCATGGACCTGACGGCCGCGGCGCGGGCTGGGAAGCTCGACCCTGTCATCGGCAGAGCACGGGAGATCGAGAGGGTGATCCAGATCCTCTCCCGACGCACCAAGAACAACCCTGCCCTCATTGGTGAGCCCGGTGTTGGCAAGACCGCTGTCGTGGAGGGGCTGGCTCAGCGGATCGCCGGCGGTGACGTTCCTGAGACGCTCCTCGGCAAGCGGCTGCTGACCCTGGACATCGGGTCCCTGGTGGCCGGCACCAAGTACCGGGGCGAGTTCGAGGAGAGGCTCAAGAAGATCATCGAGGAAGTCAAGGGCAGCGGCAACTGTGTGCTCTTCATCGACGAGCTGCACACCCTGGTAGGGGCCGGCGCTGCCGAGGGGGCCGTGGATGCGGCCAACATCTTGAAACCATCCCTGTCCCGGGGTGAACTGCAGACCATCGGGGCCACGACCCTGGACGAGTACCGGAAGTACATAGAGCGGGATGCCGCCCTGGAGCGGCGCTTCCAGCCGATCATCGTCGAGGAGCCCACGGTGGAGGAAACCGTTGAGATCCTCCGTGGGATCAAGGAGCGCTACGAGCAGCATCACAAGCTGATCATATCGGACGAGGCGCTGAAGTCGGCAGCGGAGCTGGCGAGCCGCTTCATCACCGACCGGTTCCTTCCGGACAAGGCGATTGACCTGGTGGACGAGGCCTCTTCTCGGGTGCGGTTGCAGCGAGCGGTGTCGCCCCCGACGCTGAAGGAGGCTATCCAGGGCCTGGAGTCGATCCAGACGGAAAAAGAAGCCGCCATCAATGCCCAGCAGTACGAGCTGGCAGCGGAGCTTCGCGATCGCGAGGCGAAGCTGCGGGCCAAGATCGACAACCTGGAGTCCGGCTGGCACGAGCAGCAGGCTGCGGAGAAGCCGGTGGTGGGCGTCGAGGACATAGCGCAGGTCGTCTCCATGTGGACCGGCATTCCGGTCATGAGGATCGCCGAGGAAGAGACCGCCCGACTGCTCCGGATGGAAGAGGAGCTTCACAAGAGGATCATCGGCCAGGACGAGCCGATCTCCGTCGTTTCTAAGGCAGTTCGGAGGGCTCGGGCCGGTCTCAAGGACCCTAAGCGGCCAATTGGCTCGTTCATCTTCCTGGGCCCAACGGGCGTGGGCAAGACGGAGCTGGTCCGGGCGCTGGCCGAGTTCATGTTTGGCAGCGAGGAGGCCATGGTCCGCATCGACATGTCGGAGTTCATGGAGCGTCACTCCGTGGCCCGTCTCGTCGGTGCGCCCCCCGGCTACATCGGCTACGAGGAGGGTGGGCAACTCACCGAGGCCGTGCGGCGAAAGCCCTACTCGGTAGTTCTGCTGGACGAGATCGAGAAGGCCCATCCCGAAGTGTTCAACATCCTGCTCCAGATCATGGATGACGGACATCTGACGGACGCCAAGGGCCGGAAGGTGGACTTCCGGA
>JAJZQR010000213.1 GCA_021806765.1 Chloroflexota bacterium
CGCGAAAGCGGGGGTCCAGGACACCACCGCGGGAGGACCCTGGATGCCCGCATTCGCGGGCATGACGACGGATTGTGCACGCGATCCTAGGCCAGATGCTTAGGGGGCATCGTTACCCCTTAGAACGGCCTTTCCCCAGGAAGGCGTCCGCGGCGACCAGAATCGGCTTGACAAGGATTTCACAAAGTGTATACTAGCTTTCGGATGCTGATGCCGGCGTCCGCATGGTGGAAGGTGCTGAGCGCCTTCGCAGAGAGACTCTCTGCGAGGGCGCTTTTTCTTTTGCGGTGATGCTGCGTGGAGTAAAGAGGCTCCCGTGTCGCCAAGAAGACGTGGCAAGGGTAAGGCCAGTGTGGGCCGGAGATCTGGAGACCATCCTGGGGTTACGCTCCGGATCGACCGATGCGTCGCCAAGGATACTGACGGTGCCCAGTACTGGAGGCTGGCCTGCCCGGGCCAGCCTTCTCTGCTGCTTGAAAGGCTGACGGCCATGCGACGTAGCGTGGGACAGCCGTGAGGGATGGACGACCACAGGGGTCATCGGGTCCAAAGAGGGGCCAGATCCCAAGAGTGGGAGCTTCCGTGGCTGGACAATTTGGAGGTAACGAACTTGCCATGCGGGCTTGGCAAGGCCGCCAGCCGGAACACGACCTTTGTCATTCCGAGCGGAGCGAAGGATCTGGAACGAGATGCTTCGCCGACGCTCAGCATGACAGGTAGTCGCTAGCGATTCGTCAGTGAAGTAGGAGGGGCGAATCATGGAACCAATCGCACAGTTGGTGGCGGTGGCAACGCTGCTGCCCTTGCTGGCCGGCCTGATCTGCTACTTCATCAGGAGCAGCGCGATCCGCAGCCTCACGGTGATCGTGACGGCCATCGCCTTGATCGTGGTTTCCCTGCTGCTGTTGCGGAATGGGCCCTTCGAGTACTCCCCCCCGCCGGTAGCGGGAATGGATTGGAATAACATCATAACGGTGGCCGATCTTGCCCTGCTGGTGGTCTTCCTGGGTCTCGGCCTCTACCTGCGAAATGCCCTGGTGACGGTACTGGCCCTGGCTCAGATGGCCATCATCGGCTACTTCGAGTTCGCGATGGGAGCCCAAGTGGAGGTCCAGCCCGCCCTCTTCGTGGACGAACTCTCCATCATCATGACCCTGGTCATCTCCATCGTCGGTTCCCTCATCTGCGTCTATGCCCTCCAATACATGAAGGACCACGAGCACCACATCCAACTGGAGGGGACCCGCCAGCCCAGATTCTTCTTCTGGTTGGTGATCTTCCTGGGGGCGATGAACGCCCTGGTGTTAGCCAACAACCTGATGTGGGTCTACTTCTTCTGGGAGGTCACGACCCTCTGCTCCTTCATGCTGATCCGGCACGATCTGACGAGGGAGTCCATCGCCAACGCCACCAGGGCCCTCTGGATGAACTCCCTGGGCGGTGTGGCCTTCGCCGGTGCCATCCTGCTGTTGTACGAGCGGGCCCACACCCTCTCCCTGAAGGAGTTGGTCTCCGCAGGGGCTCAGCCGGAGGCAGTCCTCCTGCCCCTCTCCCTTCTGGTGTTCGCCGGCTTCACCAAATCGGCCCAGATGCCCTTCCAGAGCTGGCTGCTGGGAGCCATGGTGGCACCCACCCCGGTGTCCGCCCTGCTTCACTCCAGCACCATGGTGAAGGCGGGCGTCTACCTGATCGTTCGGCTGGCCCCCGCCTACATGGCCACCAACCTCAGCACCCTGGTGGCGGTGGCGGGTGCCTTCACCTTCCTGCTGACGGCGGTGCTGGCTATCAGCCAGAGCAACGCGAAGCGGGTGCTGGCCTACTCCACCATCTCTAACCTTGGGCTGATCATCGCCTGTGCGGGCATCAACACCCCGCTGGCGATCAGCGCGGCGATCATGCTGATCGTCTTCCACGCCATATCCAAGGCGCTCCTCTTCCTCTGCACCGGCACCATCGAGCACAAGATCGGGAGCCGGGACATCGAGGACATGGAGGGCCTGATCTCCCGACAGCCCGCCCTGGCCATCATCACGGTGGTGGGCATCCTCACCATGCTGTTGCCGCCCTTCGCGGTGCTGATCAGCAAGTGGGCTGCTATCGAAGCCTCGGTCCACATGCCGGGGATCACCCTCTTCTTCATAGTCGGCAGCGCCGCCACGGTGGTCTTCTGGGTCAAGTGGGCCGGCAAACTGCTGGGTGCCCCCTCGGGGGCCCTTCGGCGGGGCAGCTCCTCCCTGGAGGGACTCTACTCCGCGCCGCTGGTGCTGCTGGTGGGCATGGCCGTCGTGCTGAGTGCCATGGTGGCCCCGATGGTGGACTCCATCTTCGAGCACGCGGTGGTTCCCTACTACAAGGTGGCGGGCATCGCCTCCATGGGTTCCGACCTGAGCACCGGTGTGGGCTTCATCACCGTGTGGCCCCTCTTCCTGGTGCTGCTGGTGGTGGTGATCCCGGCCTACTTCTTCGTTCGAGTGAAGGCCGAGGATGTTAGACCCGCCTACATGTGCGGCGAGCAGGCGGCCGAGGGCACCCTGGTTCAGTTCCGCAGCCTGCAGGATAAGCCGGAGACCGTCGTGACCACCGGCTACTACTTCGAGAAGGCGCTGGGCGAGAAGAGCCTGAACATCTGGGCGAATCCGGTGGCGATCGCGCTGCTGGTGGCCCTGGTAGGGGTGGTGCTGCGATGACGACGAACGACTTCCTGATTGTAATCGCGACGATCGTCCTTGGCCCCCTGGTCGGTGGTTTCCTGTTCGGCATCGACCGGAAGTTGACGGCGAGGCTGCAGGGCAGGTACGGCCCGCCCATCGTGCAGCCCTTCTACGACTTCATCAAGCTGTGGTCCAAGAACCGGATCGTGGTCAACCAGTCCCAGATGATGTACGTGTACGGCTACCTGCTGTTCACCATCACGGCGCTGAGTCTGCTGGCCCTGAGGCAGGACCTGCTGATCATCATCTTCGTCCTGGCCTTCGGCGGGGTCTCCCTGATCATGGGGGCCTTTTCGGTTAAGTCTCCCTACTCCAACTTCGGGGCCCAGCGAGAGATCCTGCAGATGGTAGCCTACGAGCCGATCCTGATGCTGGCGGCGGTGGCCGTCTACCTGCAGACCGGCAGCTTCGTGGTGGTGGACATCTTCAACAAACTGCAGCAGCCGCTGCTGTTCTCGCTGCCCCTGGTCTTCGTGGCCCTGCTGATCATCCTGACCATCAAGATGAGGAAGTCTCCCTTCGATATCTCCGCCTCGGCCCACGCTCACCAGGAGATCGTGCGCGGGATCTACACCGAGTACTCAGGTCCCTACCTGGCGCTGATCGAGCTGACCCACTGGTACGAGCTGCTGCTGGTGCTGGGGATCATCGGGCTCTTCTGGGCCACCAGCATCTGGGCGGCCGCGGCACTGGCTCTAGCCGCCTTCCTGCTGGAGATCGTGGTGGACAACATCGAGGCCAGAATGACCTGGCCGTGGATGATCAAGTTCGTGTGGACTACCGGAATCAGCCTGAGCGTCGTGAACATCGCGGTGCTCTACCTGGTGAAGTAGAGACGCGACATGTCGCGTCTCTACGCTGGGGACGAGATGAGGAGGGAGCGATGGGCCTGGTAAACACAGCCCGAGTAAAGTCGCCCTGGATCCTGCACTACGATTGCGGTAGCTGCAACGGGTGCGACATCGAGATACTGGCCTGCCTCACCCCGCTGTACGACGTCGAGCGGTTCGGCATCGTCAACGTGGGGAACCCCAAGCATGCCGACGTGCTGGTGGTGACCGGGCCGGCTAATCGGCGGAACCAGCGGGTGCTGCGCAACCTGTACGAGCAGATGCCGGAGCAGAAGGCGGTGATAGCGGTGGGCACCTGCGCCTGCACCGGCGGGGTGTTCCACAACTGCTACAACGTCCTCGGGGGCGTCGACAAGGTGGTGCCGGTAAACGTGTACGTGCCGGGCTGCGCCGTCAAGCCCGAGGCGATCATCGACGGGGTAGTGAAGGCGCTGGCCCTGTTCGCGCCGAGCAACGGCAAGGAGGCTGCGAAGTGATCGAAAACCAGAGAGTGGTTACCCCTCAGGGGTTGGTGGGGGAGGCGAAGAAGCTGTTCGACGGCGGGTACCGCCTCGTCACCGCGACCTGCATCGACGCGGGTGAGGACTTCGAGATCATCTATCACTTCGACAAAGAGCTGACGATGCAGAACCTCAGGATGGTCTTCCCCAAGGAGGCCGAGGTTCCCAGCATCACCGGCGTCTATCTGGCGGCCTTCCTGATCGAGAACGAGATGAAGGAGATGTTCGGGGCGAAGATCACCGGCGTGGCGGTGGATTACGGAGGGAGGCTGCTGGTCACCGAGGACACCCTGCAGACCCCGCTGTTGAAGTCGGTTCAGGTGACCTCGGTGGCCGCCAGCCCCAATGGAGGTGCCCAATGAGCCGGCAAACGGTAGTCCCCTTCGGACCGCAGCACCCGGTCCTGCCGGAGCCGATCCAGCTGAAGCTGACGCTGGAGGACGAGAAGATCGTCGCCGTCCTGCCGGCTTTCGGCTACTGCCATCGGGGCGTCGAGAAGGCGGGGGAGATCAACGAGTTCCCGCAGAACGTCTTCCTGGTAGAGCGGATCTGCGGCATCTGCAGCTTCATCCACGCCCTCTGCTACTGCCAGGGGATCGAGCAGATGATGGACGTGGAGGTGCCCCGCCGCGCCCGGTTCCTGCGGGTCATCTGGAGCGAGCTGCACAGGATGCACAGCCACCTGCTCTGGATCGGGCTTCTGGCCGACGCCTTCGGCTTCGAGAGCCTTTTCATGCAGACCTGGCGCTTCCGCGAGAAGGTGATGGACGCCCTGGAGAAGACTTGCGGCAGCCGGGTGATCATCTCCACCTGCACCATCGGCGGGGTGCGACGAGATATCAGCGACGAGCTGCTGTCGGAGATCCTGATGACCCTCAAGGAGGTGGAGGGCCACCTGGACCAAATAGCTCACGTCATCGAGAAGGACTACACCGTTCGGAAGCGGTGCATCGGCGTGGGTGTCATGACCAAGGAGCAGGCAATAGCCTTCGGCGCCGTCGGCCCCACCATGAGGGGCAGCGGCATCGCCCAGGACCTGCGGATGACTGGCTACGCGGCCTACAGCGAGCTGAAGTTCGACCCAGTGGTCGAGACTGGTGGCGACAGCTACGCTCGTGCCCTGGTACGGGTGCGGGAGACCTACCAGTCCATCGACCTGGTGCGGCAGGCCATCGACAAGATGCCGGCGGGCGATATCGCCGTAAAGGTGAGGGGGAATCCCAACGGCGAGGCAGTGATGCGGGTGGAGCAGCCCCGAGGCGAATTGATCTACTACATCAAGGGGAACGGCACGAAGAATCTGGAGCGGCTGAGGGTGCGAACCCCAACCTACCAGAACGCCGCGACCCTGCTGGCGATGATGCCCGGGATGACGCTGGCCGACGTGCCGGTGATCGCCCTGTCCATCGACCCGTGCTTTAGCTGCACCGAAAGATAACCGGTT
This sequence comes from Chloroflexota bacterium, assembly GCA_021806765.1. Next base: position 5,507 of record JAJZQR010000213.1, read on the forward strand.
CTGGGTTCTGAGTTCTGGGTTCTGGGTGCAGTCCACTCAGAACTCAGAACCCAGAACTGCAGAGGAAGGAGGCCACATATGCCCTGGTTCTTGCCGGGGGTTCTTGGCAACCTCTTCGGGGGGCCCGCCACGCGGCTCTACCCCTTCCAGAAACGGGAGCCGTTCGAGAACGCCAGGGGCCAGATAGAGCTGGTTCCGGAGAACTGCACCTTCTGCGGAGCCTGCGCCAAGCGATGTCCGACCTCAGCCATCAACGTGGACCGGACGGGCAAGACCTTCTACTTCGAGCCTTTCCGGTGCATCATCTGCGAGGCGTGCATCGAGATCTGTCCGAGGAACGGGATCAAGCTGGTGAGCCAGTACAGGGCCCCCGAGTACAGCAAGCCCACCGTGGTGATCCACGGGAACGGAAACGGTCAGGATAAGGCCGCGGAGGCCGACTGCCAGTAGCCCCTACGACGGGGAGACGGGGAGAGAGGGAGACGGGGGGATCCCATCTCCCTCTGGGAGAGGCGTGACGCTGCGCCAGCTTGCGTCACGGGGTGAGGGCTCATTCGGCAGTCATGACCAAGCCCTCACCCTCACCCTCTCCCAAGGGGAGAGGGAACTTTCTCTCGCCCCGTCTCCCCGTCTCCCCGTCTCCGCGTCGAGGCCGCTTCCATCTCCAGCAGCCGCTTCTTCTGCTCCAGCCCCCCGCCGAAGCCGGTGAGATGACCGGTGCTGCCGACGACTCGGTGGCAGGGGATGACGATGGGTATCGGGTTAGCCGCCATGGCGCCCCCCACCGCCCTGAAGGCTCGGGGCGAGCCCACTTCCCTCGCCAGATCGGCGTAGCTGCGGGTCTCCCCGTAGGGGATACGGGCACACATTTCCCATACCTGCCGCCAGAAGGGCGGTCCCTCCGGGAGATCCAAAGGGATGTCGGAGAAGCCGACTGCTTTGCCGGCCAGGTAGTCCTGCAGCCTTTGCTGCAGTTCGGGCCAGGCGCTGCCCTCCTGGGGGAAGCCCTGGGGCCAGGCCGAGTAGAGCCGATCCCAGGCGGCATCTTCCGTGGACTGCGGAAGGGTCAGCCCGACGAGCCCTCGGCGAGAGACGGCCATGCCCAGCCAGCCCCAATCGGACTGGAATACTGAAAGGAGGATAGCCATGAGAGTGCCTCCCGGTGCCTGCGCCAGGCCTTGGCAACGAGTTTGTCGCACAACTATACGGGAGTGGGCGCTCTCAGGCAAGATGCGCAGATTCCTGAGATTGCACCATAAGGGGAAGCGGGCTTGATAAGGGTGAAGGGATGTATCAGCAACTTGGGGACGGCTGCCTGGAAACCGTCATTCCCGCGGAAGCGGGAATCCAGCCTCCCGGCGTGGTTAATGGATTCCCGCTTTCGCGGGAATGACGATGGGCTGCCCCACCCCTACAAAGGATTCCTTCCTGCGGCCGTCGCCAAGACGCTCCCTTATGGTGCAATTTCAGTGGTCCAAATGCCGTCGAGGGTGCTATCATCGAAGCTCGCCGGGCAGCCTCGTCGCTGCCGGGCCCCTGATCGGCCTGCGGCTGAAGCCTCTGCCAAATGGTTGAACCTATCCAATAGCGTAGCTATTGACTAATGGCCCCCCGCTCTGCTATACAGCACTACGCTCAATTCGTCCGGAATCCGGCAGAGCCGCCGGAGCCTCCCCCTTCCGACCACCGCCGGTCGCCCAGTGCGATGTCGCCCGCAACTACCCGCGTCCTGTTGGCAAAAGAGCTTCGCCCAATCAAAAGAGCTTCGCCCAATTTGAAGGAGGGTATTGTGGACATCTTCGAACCGCCAGCATCTCCCGAACCCTTGAAGCGACCCCTGACCCGGCGTCAACTCCTCAAAGGCATCGGCCTCGCTGCCCTGGGCGTGGCCGCGGCAGCCTGCGCGCCCGCTAGTCCGCCCGCCGCCCCCACAAAGGCGCCCGCTGGCGGAGCCCCGGCCCCCACTACCGCCGCGGCTCCTGCCCCTACTGCCGCTGCAGCCGCTGCCAAGCCGGCGGGTGGCCAGCTCAAGATCGGCGCAGTCTATCCCCTGTCGGGCAACCTCGCCCTCCTCGGTGAGGAGAGCTGGCGCGGAGCAGAACTGGCGCGCATCGTCCAGAACCAGAAGGGCGGCCTGCTCGGCAAGGAGATCGTCTGGGATAAGACCGACGCCCCTGACCCCAACGCTGCCGTCTCGGCGGCCAACCGGCTGATTTCCTCCGATAAGATGCAGATCATCGTCGGCTCCTACTCCAGCACCCTGGCCCAGGCCGGGTCCGAGGTGGCTGAGCGGAACAAGGTGATCTGGTGGGAGGAGGGCGGTATTTCCGATCCCATCGTCGAGCGCGGCTTCCAGTACCTCTTCCGCACCTGTGCGGAGGCGTCCGGCTTCGGCACTGTGACCATCGACTATACCAAGAGCGTGATCGCCCCTAAGCTGGGGATTGCGCCGGACAAGCTGAAGGTGGCGATAGTCCACGAGGACGGCCTTTACGGCACCACCGTTGGCAACGCCGAGGAGAAGGGGGGCAAGGCGGCCGGGCTCAACATCGTGACCAACGAGCCCTACAGCGCCACCGCCACCGACCTCTCGTCCCTGATCCTGAAGCTGAAGTCGATGCAGCCCGACATCCTGTGGGCGACCTCCTACATCCAGGACCTGCTGCTGTTCTGGAAGCAGGCGCGGGAGGTGAACTTCGCACCAAAGGCCGTGATCGGTAGTGGCGGCGGCTACTCCCTCACCGACTTCGCCAAGGCCCTCGGTAGCGACGCGAACGGCGTACTGAACGTGGACTTCACTCAGTACAACATCAACGAGAAGTACGCCAAGGGCCTCAAGGACTACATCAAGCTGTACCAGGACACCTTCAAGGAGCCACCCCGCTCCGGCCACTCCCTGGCCAACTACGTGGGCACCCTGTTCTTGTGGGATACGATCGCCAAGGCGGGCTCCACGGATCCCGACGCGGTTCGTCAGGCGGCTCTGGCCCTCGACATACCGGAGGGACAAACCCCCAACGGCTGGGGCTGCAAGTTCGCCGGGCCCAAAGAGAAGCAGGCCGGCCAGAACTTGCGGGCGCTGCCCGTGGTGATGGAGTGGAAGGACGGCGCGCAGTACACAATCTACCCGAAGGACGCGGCCGTCTCAGACGTCACGCTGCCCTGGAAGCCGTCCTGGGCGAAGTAAACCATGACTGAGGACTGAGTGCTGTGGACTGAGTGGAGCTTCCTTTACTCAGTCCACAGTCCACAGTCCTCAGCCCTTCTCGGGGAGTTGATATGGTAGAAGTACTTGCCCAGGTCGCGGTGTCGGGCCTCCTTCTGGGCGGCGTCTATGCCTTGATCAGCATCGGGCTCACCCTCATCTTCGGCGTCATGCGGGTGGTGAACTTCGCGCACGGCGAGT
>JAJZQR010000214.1 GCA_021806765.1 Chloroflexota bacterium
TACTCGGCCACCCCGGCTCGGCGAGCACAACGAGGAGATATTGACCGGGCTCCTGGGATACGATGCGACCCGGTTGGATGGGCTGAGGTCGGCGGGTGCCATATAGAGAAGAGATGGGAGTCCACGAAGCATGAGAGAGGTCGTCATCGTCAGCGCCGTGAGGACGGCCATCGGCCGCTTCGGCGGGAGCTTGATGGAATTCACCGCCCCCCAGCTTGGGGGGTTGGTGGGGGCGGAGGCGGTGCGCAGGGCGGGGATAACCGGTGGAGACATCGACGAGGTGATAGTCGCCAACGCTCGACAGGCCGGTGTGGGGCCGAACCCGGGGCGGCAGGTGGTGGCCCAGGCCGGCCTTCCCCTGTCGATCACCGGGCAGACCGTCAACATGGCCTGCGGATCGGGACTCAAGGCGACGGAAACCGCCACCATGGCGATCCAGACCGGACAGGCTGACGCCGTCCTCGTGGCCGGCACCGAGGCGATGAGCAGGATACCGTACCTCCTGGACCGGGCCCGGTGGGGTTACCGCATGGGCAGCGCCGAGCTGCTGGACGCCATGCACAAGGACGGCTTCATCTGCGCCCTCGCCAACATGCACATGGGGCTCACAGCCGAGAATCTGGCGGAGAAGTACGGGATCAGCCGGCAGGAGAGTGACGAGTACGCGGCTTCGTCGCAGCGGAAGGCGGGTCTGGCGATCCGAGAGGGCCGTTTCGCCTCTCAGATCCTCCCGGTAGCCATTCCCCAGAAGAAGGGGGAGCCTCTCTCTTTCGCCACCGACGAGCACCCGCGTCCGGATACCACTGTTGAGGCCCTGGCCAGGCTCGCCCCCGCCTTCAAGAAGGATGGGCAGGTCACGGCGGGGAGCGCCTCGGGAGTGACCGACGGGGCGGCGGCGATCGTCGTGATGGCGGAGGAGAAGGCGCGGGCTATGGGTCTCAGACCACTCCTGCGCATCAAGGGGTTCGCGGGCGCGGGGGTCGATCCGCACTACATGGGCATTGGACCTGTCCCCGCTACCCAGAAGCTGCTGGAGCGGCTGAAGATGAAACTGAGCGACGTCGACGTGATCGAAATCAACGAAGCCTTCGCAGCCCAGGTTCTGGCCTGCGAGAGGGAACTCAAGTGGGACTGGGACAGGGTAAACCCGAACGGCGGGGCGATAGCCCTGGGGCACCCCATCGGTATGACGGGCGTGAGATTGCTGGTAGCCCTGGCCTACGAGTTGGAGCGGCAGGACAAGCATCTGGGTCTGGCGACCCTCTGCATCAACGGCGGCATGGGGATGGCCTGCCTCGTCGAGCGGGCTTAGTACACGACCACGGTGGTCTTGACGCGTAGGGGCCGGCGTCTCTGCCGGCCCGAGGGCGGGTACAGAGCCCCGCCCCTACAGCTACCACCATCAACTTGGGCATGTACCAGTAATCGGGGGAGTGGAGATGGGAGAGTCGAGCGTTCCAGGAGCTAGCCACGTTTTTTATCGTTCGTCCAGGAAGAAGTACCCAACTGCTGTCAAGTCGGAGGGGGTGTACATCTACGATTCTGAGGGCAAGCGCTACCTGGATGGGTCCTCAGGAGCTTTGGTAGTCAATATCGGCCACGGGGTCCAACGGATCGCACAGGTCATGGCGGAGCAAGCCTCCAGGCTGGCCTTCTCCCACGGCAGCCAGTTCACCAGCGAGCCCCAGGAGAAGCTGGCGGCGTTGCTGGCTGAGATGGCTCCAGGGGATCTGGACTATGCCTACTTCACCTCAGGGGGATCCGAGGCCACCGAGACAGCGCTGAAGCTGGCACGTCAGTACCACCTGGAGCGGGGCAAGGTTCGGAAGAGCAAGGTGATCGCCCGCTGGACGAGCTACCATGGGAACACCATAGGCGCCCTCTCCATGTCTGGCAACCCTGGCCGGAGGCGCCCTTACTCGCCGCTTCTGCTCGACTTTCCCCATATTCCTCCGGCCTATTGCTTTCGCTGCCCGTTCGGGATGACCCACCCCGAGTGCGACTTGAAGTGCGCTCAGGCCCTGGAGGATGAGATCGTCCGCCAGGGACCGGAGAACGTCTCAGCCTTTATTGCCGAACCGGTCGTGGGCGCATCGGCTGGCGCGCTGCCGGCCCCATCGGGCTACTTCCAGAGGATCCGCGAGATCTGCGATCGCCACGACGTCCTGTTCATCGCCGACGAGGTGATGTGTGGCTGCGGCAGGACGGGCAAGGACTTCGCCATCCAGCACTGGGATGTGGTGCCCGATATCCTGGTGACGGCCAAGGGGATGGCCAGCGGGTACGCCCCCCTGGCGGCGACCATCGTCAGACGAGAGATCCACGATGCTTTCGAGAAGGGGTCTGGCCAGTTTGTACATGGTCACACCTACGGCGGCAGCCCCTTGAGCTGTGCCGTAGGGTTCGCCGTCTTGAGCCTCGCCAAAGAGTGGGGGCTGGCTGAGCGAGCAGCCGAGCAAGGCGACTACATGCGGTCCCGGCTCGAGGAGCTGTACAAGTACCCCTTCGTCGGCGACGTCAGAGGCAAGGGGCTGATGCTGGGAATCGAATTGGTCAAGGACCGGGCTACGAAGGAGCCGTTCCCGCCGGAGCTGCACCTCAACTCCAAAGTCGGCAGCGCCGCTTTCGCCAACGGCCTGATCACCTACCCGGGAGGCGGATCGGTGGACGGAAGCCGGGGTGACCACATCCTGCTTGGCCCTCCACTGGTCATCACGAGGGCAGAGATCGACGAGCTGGTGGGGATTCTCGATCTCACCTTGGACCGCGTGAACCGAGAGGTTCTGAACTAGGTACGGAAACCTGGATCAGCGACGATCCTCCCATCGCCAGTGCAGGCACATCGCCCGAGCAAAGCCTGCGGCTTTGCTCGGGCCTACAAAGGGTTCAGGCCACCCGGCAGCCTGGTGGCTACCAGGATCTGAGCCGCTCAGGACCCCGAAAGGAGGTGTGGCTGCACCGTAAATAGAGGCAATCTGTTCCTGCTGATGATGGGCATCAACAGATCAGTTGTGGGAGGAGTGGTCATGCGCAAAGAGCTTCTTTGGTTTCTGGTTATGGCCCTGGTCGCCGCAATGCTCGCGGCCTGCTCACCGACCCCGGCAGCCCCTGCCGCACCTGCTTCGTCGAGCGGGGGGCAACCGGCTGCACAACCGGCCGCCAGCGGCAAGAGCTACACCCTGACGATGGGCACCGGCTCTACCGGCGGCACCTTCTATCCCCTGGGCGCCGCTATCGCCAAGGTCGTCGGCGACAAGTCCAACGTGAAGATCACCGTCCAGTCCACGGGCGCCAGTGTGGAGAACATGCGCTTGCTGGGCAAGAAGGAGGTCCAGCTGGGCATGGCCTCCTCTTCCATCGTCGACGACGCCTACAACGGCAAGGAGATGTTCGATACCCCCATCAAGAACGTCCGGGCCATCGGCTACCTCTACGCCGACATAATCCAGGTCTTCACCATGGCCGATGGCGGGATCAACTCCATCGCAGACTTCAAGGGCAAGAAGATCGGGGTAGGACCGGCGGGCAGCGCCACCGAGTTCACCAGCCGTTACGTGATGGACGCGTACGGCCTCACCTTCAACGACATCACACCCGTGAAGGCGCCCTTCGACCAGATGGGAGACCAGTTTAAGGACCGGCAGTTGGCTGCTGCCATATTCCAGCTGGACGTCCCCAACTCGACCATCCAGGACATCTCGATGACGAAGTCGCTGAAGTTCCTGCCAATCGACGCCGACAAGCTAATCGCGAAGTATCCCTTCTTCGCCAAGTACACCTTGCAGTCCGGTGCCTACAAGGGCATGACGGCAGAGGTACAAACCGTTGAGCTGCCCTCGCTGCTGGTCGCACTGGACAGCGTAGATACGGATGCGGTCTATCAGCTCACGAAGGCCATGTACGAGGGAACGAAGGACCTCACTGCCATCTATGCCACCGGCGCCGAGGTCAACCCGGCGAACGCGCTGAAAGGCATTTCGATCCCGCTGCACCCGGGTGCCGAGAAGTACTTCAAGGAAAAGGGCCTCCTGAAGTAACTGCAGCAGACAGGAGCGCAGGCGGGACAAAGTCCGCCTGCGCTCGATTCCCCAAGCTAGGAGCATGATGGGGGTTGTATGAACAAGGAACCCGAGTCCATTGTCTCGCTCGACACAGCGCGCGTGGTTTCGGCCGAGGCGGTGAAGCCGGAAGCATTCACCGATGTCCCGGTCGATGAGCCCAGATACACCCTGGAGGGCTGGGCCCGCCCCGTCATGCTGGCCATCGCCACAGTCTTCTCGCTGTTCCAGCTCTACTCGAGCTTCATCGGTTTGTACCCTCCACAGATTCAGCGTGGGATCCACCTGGGCTTCGCTCTGACCCTGGTGTTTCTCATATTTGGGTTTCGGGGCGGGAACCGGCAACACGTCCCCTGGTACGACATCGCCCTGGCTCTCATCGGCGCCGGAGTCGGGCTCTACCAGGTAGTGTTTTACGACCACATCGTCAACAGCGCCGGCGACTTCAACCTCCGTGATCAGATCGTGGCCGGCATCGCGGTGCTGATTGTGATCGAGGCGACCCGGAGGGCCGTCGGGATGCCCCTGGTGATCCTGATGCTCGCAGCGATGTTCTACGCCTTCGCGGGGCCGTGGCTCCCCGGAGGACTCCGCCACGCGGGGTTCTCGATTCAGCGCATCGTGAGCCAGGAGTACCTGGGAACCGAGGGCATCTTCGGCACCCCTCTCGCCGTGTCCTCGACCTTCGTGTTCCTGTTCATCCTGTTCGGGGCGGTGCTGCGAATCTCGGGGCTTGGCAAGAGCTTCATCGACATAGCATTGTCGCTGGCGGGCCATACAACCGGCGGTCCGGCGAAGGTCGCGATCGTGGCCAGCAGCCTGTTCGGCACGATATCAGGTAGCTCCACCGCCAACGCGGTGACCATAGGCTCTTTCACGATCCCCCTGATGAAGTCCATCGGCTACAAGCCTCACTACGCCGCCGGTATCGAAGCTGCCGCGGGCACCGGGGGACAGCTGATGCCGCCGATCATGGGCGTTGCTGCCTTCATCATGTCTGAGATGATCGGCGTCCCTTATCTGAAGATAGCGGCGGCAGCCGCCTTACCGGCTGTGCTCTACTACACGTGCCTCATGATCTCGGTGCACCTCGAGGCAAAACGGCTTGGGCTGAAGGGACTGGAGCGCTCGCGGCTGCCCAGGTTCAGGCCGGTGTTGCTGAAGGCGGCTCCCCTGGCCGTACCGCTGTTCGGACTGATATACCTGTTGGTCACCGGTTGGACACCGCTCACCTCGGCGCTGGCGGCTATCGCGGGGACCCTGTTGATCACCCCTCTCAGTAAGGCTTCGCGGATGGGGCCGCGAAAGATCCTGCGCGCTCTTCAGGAGGGCGCCACGGCCGCCCTGACCGTTGCTGTAGCCTGCGCGGCGGCAGGTGTGGTGGTAGGCATAATAACCCTGACCGGGGCGGGGCTCGCCGCGGGCTACGGCCTGGTCGACCTCTCCCACGGGATCCTGATCCTCACCCTCGTGCTAACCGCCCTCACCTCTCTGGTCCTGGGGACGGCTGTCCCGACCACAGCCAACTACATCATCACTGCTACGGTGGCTGCCCCAGCCCTCGTCAAGCTGGGTGTACCGTTGTTGCCTGCTCATCTCTTCGTCTTCTATTTCGGGATCATCGCCGACATCACCCCACCTGTCGCGCTGGCAGCATATGCGGCGTCGGGTATCGCCGGCAGCGATCCCATGAAAACGGGCCTCACCGCCACCCGCCTGGCTATCTCGGCCTACCTGGTTCCCTTCATCTTTGCCCTGAGTCCCGCGCTTCTCCTCGTGGACGCGCCGATCACCAGCATCATCGAGGTGATCCCGTCGTCCATCATCGGAATCGTGGGGTTGAGTGCGGCCGCTATGGGCTACTGGCGAAGGGAGTTGCCCATGTGGCAACGGGCCATCCTGCTGGCAGGCGCGCTGGCCCTGCTGACTCCGGGTATCGTGACGGACATCGCAGGATTGGCAGCTCTGGGCCTGGTCTGGTACCTCCAACGGAGGGAAGACCCGAAGGCAGCTCTCGCGTAGCAGGCCGCATCCACGAACGAAGTCGTCAGGAAAGAGACCTGGAAAAGCTAACCTTGACTGGGATAGAGGGCATGGTTCATAGACAGCGTAACAGTCTGGAGAAGGCAGCCTACCTTGATCGTCATGCCCGACCTGATCGGGCATCCAGGGGTCCACGTTGGCGTGTAGGAGTGGCCTCACGAAGAGAGGGGACGTCTGGACCCCCGCCTTCGCGGGGGTGACGAAGGAGAGGCTGAGGGTGACGTTGGCATCAGACTGTAACTCCTTCTACCCGCCCTCGTGAACCGTGCCGGATAGAGTGGGAGGCTGGCACGGCGGTCCCAGGACCGAGCCCCGTTTCCAGCCTCCCCTCATCGATCCATCGCCCGCTGGAGCAGGCCTCGATGGTCGAGCACACTCCCGACCGCTACACGTTCTCCACCAGCTCCTCGTCGCCGGCAGTGATCTCCCGCAGCGCCCGCACCAGCTGGATCAACTGCTCCTGCCTCTTCCGCCGCAGGGCCTCGACGTCCTTGCCCGTCCAGTCGTAGAAACCCTTGCCGGACTTCGCGCCGATCTCCCCCCGGGCCACCTTCTCCATGACGAGAGGCATAGGTCCCTTGGTATCGTCCAGGGTGGGATAGATGGAGGCCGAGGCCGCCATGTGCACGTCCAGGCCGCCCCAGTCTCGCTGCTCCAGGATCCCGGTGAGAGGTATCCGCAGCCCAAAGCCCCACTTGAGCGCGCGGTCCACATCCCCGGCTCCGGCGACTCCGTTTTCCACCAGCGAGATCGCCTCCCGGGTCAGTGCCGCCTGCAGCCTGGTCACCAGGAACCCGTTGATATCCTTCCGGCACACCACCGGCTCCTTGCCGCACCGCTTCCAGAAAGCGACGGCGGTCTCGATCGTCTCGTCCGAGGTCTTGCGGCCATACCCCACCTCCAACAGGGGCACCACCGCAGGCGGGTAGAAGAAGTGGGAGCCCAGCACCCGCTCGGGATGCTCGGTCTTCTCGGCGATGTCTCCCACGCTGAGGCCGGAGGTATTGGTGGCCAGGAGCGCCTCACGCGGAGCGAAGCGATCCAAATCCGCGAAGATCCGCTGCTTGACCGCCAGATCCTCCACCACCGTCTCCAGGGCAAACTGGACGTCGGAAGCGGCTTCCTCCAGCGAGGTGGTGGGCTCTATGCGATCCAGGATGGGCCCCACCTCTCCCTCGGCCAGCAACCCGCTCCTCACCTGGACCGCCAGCCCATCCCGCACCCGCTGCAGACATCGCTGCATCGACTGCTCGCTCCGGCCCACCAGATAGACGTGGCAGCCCCCCTGGGCCAGGATCTGGACCAGCCCGGCGCCCATAGTCCCCGAGCCGATCACTGCGGTACGTTGGATCTTGCTGGCATCCATCGCGGCGCTCCTCCTATCTTTCACGTAAGGGGTCCCATAAGATTACTCCCATAACGACCCGTTGCATACGCCCGCGCCCACCCCGGCAGGCCGGCAGGCGGACACCTTGCGCTGGCCGGCGGATTCCGGTAGCGTGGTGCCAAGGATACTCGAAATGCGCACCAGGTAGCAGGAAGAAGGAACCGATGGGAAAACGGGTGATCGTATACACTCAGACAGCGGGTTGACTGTTCTGCGACAGGGTGAAGGAGTTTCTTTCACAGAAGGGCATTCCGTACACCGAGCGTGACGTGTTGAAAGACGAAGGGGCCATGGAGGAGCTGTCCCAACTGGGCTACATGACAACCCCGGTGATAAAGATCGACGGTGAGGTCGTGGTCGGCTTCAATCGCGAGAGGTTGGAGGAGTTACTGGCCTGAGAACGAAAGCTGCCGCAAGCGCAGCGCTTCAAGTCTACCGCCGGGCCCGTCGTCGGGGGCGCTCCTCCCGCTCCTCGGCCCCGGCCTCCTCGCGCCGCTCCGGTAGACTGACAGGCGGTGCCGCCCTCGGCGCCCGCACCAGCGATGCCACGACGCCCAGGGCGGCAAAGCCGGCAGCAGCCAGGTAGGCGTCGTGGTAACCGGCCATAAAAGCCGATAGGAGCGCCGGATTCGTTTTCGCCGGAAGGGTGCCCAGCTCTATCGCCCCCAGGCTGCTGGGCCCGCCGACGGTGGCCAGGCTACCGAGCAAGAAGGACGCACTGACGGCTAAGCCAACCACCTGACCCAGGTTCCGCACCATGGAGAGGATCCCCGATCCAATACCGAGGCGATCCCTGGGCACATCCCCCATGACGGAACTGTTGTTGGGAGCCTGAAACATTCCCTGGCCAAAGCCCAGTAGCAGCAGCCAGTACAGCACCTCGGTGTAGGTGGCGTCGACAGAAAGGCTACCCAGCAGCAGCAGGGCGACGCCGTTGATGGCCAGCCCCACGGAGGAGAGGATGCGGGCCCCGATCCGGTCCGAGAGCCATCCGCTGATGGGAGCCACCACCGCCAGGACCAGCGCCGTGGGGGTCAGCAGCAGGCCGGCCTGGAGGGGGCTGTAGCCCTGCACCAGCTGGAGGTAGAACGGCATCAGGAAGGCGTTGGCGGAAATGGCCAGGAAAGCCATAATCCCCGCAACGTTTCCGGCCGTGAAGGTGCGACGACGAAAGAGCGACAGGTCCACCAGCGGCTGCTCCAGCCTCGCCTCGACGACGAAGAAGGCGGCCGTGAGCAGAACGAAGGCGGACCCCAACAGCAGCACCAGTGGGGAGATCCAGCCGACCTCGGGGCCCAGTGTCAGGGCCATCAGCAGGGCGAGGCGGGCCATGACGGAAGGGACGGCA
>JAJZQR010000215.1 GCA_021806765.1 Chloroflexota bacterium
CGTCGGCCATATCGACCTGCTGTCCGAAATCGATCGGCGGTGCGCCGCCCATCCGGGGCTCTTCCTGGCGGGCAGTTCCTATCGGGGCGTCGGCATCCCGGACTGCATCCACAGCGGCCAGTTGGCCGCGGAAGGAATACTGAAGAGAGTGATGAGTGATGAGTGATGAGTGTACCGTCTGCTCATCACTCATCACTCATTACTGGTTGGGAGGTTCGAATGTCCAAAGTCGCTCGCACCGTCGCGCTGCTGCTCATCGCCATCGCCTTCACAGCCTGTGGTTCACCCCAGTCTCCTCAGCCGGCCGCGAAGGGAGGTGGCAGCGCCGCTAGCGGCGGTGGAACCCTGACCCGAGCCGTGACGGCCGAGCCAACCTCTATAGATCCCCAGGGTCCGGCGAACTCCGGTCTCAACCTGGTCCTGCCCTACCTGTTCGACACCCTCGTCACCCGAACTAAAGACGGCAAGTTCACCGGCCATCTGGCCGAAAGCTGGCAGGTATCCCCCGACGGCAAGACCATCGACATGAAGCTGAAGAGCGGAGTCAAGTTCCACGACGGGTCTCCGCTGAACGCGGCCGCCGTGGCTTTCACCTTCGACCGTTTCAAGAAGGTGGGCAGCAAGTCGCCCATCGCCGCCAACATCAAGGAGATCTCCCGGGTCGAAGCCCTGGACGACCTGACGGTACGTTTCAGCTTCGAGAAGCCGACGGCCCCCAAATGCAGCACACTGGCGATGCCCTATGCCGCTATCTTGAGCCCTTCTGCCGTCCAGGCAGCGGGTGACGAGATGGGCAGCAAACCTGTGGGCACCGGGCCCTTCAAGCTGAGCGAGTGGAAGAAGGGCGTCAGCATCACCATGGTTCGCAACCCCGACTACAACTGGGGGCCGGCCGAGGCCACCAACAAGGGACCGGTGAAGCTGGACAAACTGGTCTTCAAGCTAATCCCCGACGCCAACACTCAGCTATCAGCCCTGGAGGCCGGGGACGTGGACGTAATCTTCATCACGGAGCCGACCTTCCTGGACAAGGTCAAGAACGACAAGAGCCTGCAGCTGGAGCCAATCAACCTGGACTCGCTGATCTACCTGGGCTACAACTGCGCCAAGCCCCCCTTCGACGATCCCAAGGTTCGACAGGCCCTCTCCTATGCCGTCAACAAGACTGAGATCATCAAGACGGCCCTGGGCGGCTTCGGCATAGAGGCCGACACTCCTCTGCCGCCATCCCTCCTGGGTTACGACCAGAGCCTGAAATCCTATGGACAGGGATACGATCCAGCCAGGGCCAAGGCGCTGCTGGCGGAAGCGGGGTTCACCCAGGGTGGCGACGGCAGCTGGCAGCGGGATGGGAATAAGCTCTCCGGCAAGTTGCTGACCTCCACCCGCTCCCCCAACGACGCCATCGCCACGGTGCTTCAGAGCCAGCTCAAGGCTATCGGTGTCCCGGTCGAGATCCAGCAGTTGGACTCCGCCGCCGTCATGAAGGCATCCACCGAAGGGGCCTTCGACCTGATCCTCTGGCGCTACGATTGGAACGACCCCGACGCCCTGAACATCTACCTTTCCTCCAGCCGCCTGCGCCAGACCAACAGGGTCTTCTACTCCAACCCGAAGGTGGATGCGCTGCTGAAACAGGGTGCTGAGGAGCTGGATCCCGCCAAGCGGGCTCCCCTTTATGGGGAAGCGCAGAAGCTGATCCTCAGCGACGCCCCGTGGCAGCCCCTCTACCACCCCATGGAGGGGATGGTGTTCAGCAACCGGGTGAAGGACCTCAAGGTGGGCTCCATGGGTCGGATGCTGGTGAACGACGTGACGATCAGCGGAAACTGAGAGTTGGGTTACTACCTCTTTCGAAGGCTGTGGGGCGCCCTGATAACCCTGCTGGTGGTCAGCTTCCTTGCTTACGTGGCCCTGACCTTCGCGCCAGGCGACGCGGCGGAGGCGCTGCTCGGCGAGAACGCCTCCGCCGAGCAGATCGCCACCCTGCGGAGCCAGATGCGGCTGGATGCTCCCCTGTGGGAACGGTACGGGGAGTACATGGCCGGGGCGCTCCACGGCAACCTCGGGCAATCGCTGGCCAGCGATCGGAGGGTGGCGGACTTGCTGCGGGAGCGGTTCCCGTCCACCCTCCTCCTGGCCCTGGTAGCCATGGGGCTGGCAACGGTAGCCGGATTCAGTCTCGGGTTGCTGGCGGCCAGCCGCCCCGGCAGCAGGCTCGACCTCCTTACCATCAGCGGGACGGTGCTGGGGTTGGCACTGCCCCCCTATTGGGTTGCCATGCTGCTGGTGATGGTCTTCTCCCTGCGCCTCCACTGGCTGCCGGTCTTTGGATCGGGCACCCCGGCGCACCTGATCCTCCCGGCCATCACCCTCGCCCTGCCGGGGGCGGCCACCGTCGCCAGGCTGGTGCGCTCCAGCGTCCTGGAGGTGAAGGGCGCCGATTTCGTACGCACAGCCCTATCCAAGGGTTTGACCCCCAGGCAGACTCTCCTGCGGCACATTCTCCCCAACAGCCTGATCCCTGCCCTGACGGTGCTGGGGCTGAATCTCAGCTACCTGATCGGAGGGGCTTTCGTGGTGGAGACTATCTTCGCCTGGCCCGGACTGGGACGGCTCACGGTGCAGGCCATCTTCGATCGGGACCTACCGGTGGTGATGGGAGCCGTGCTGGTGGTGGTGCCGCTCTGCCTGTCGGTGAACCTGGTGGTCGACCTGCTGCACGCCGCCCTCGACCCGAGGGTGCGCCACCATGCATTGTAGGTACACCGATTACGTAGGGCGGGGGCTTGTCCCCCGCCGCCCGGTGCCCGGACGACGAGGACCGGGCGGCGCACAGTGCGCTGACCTACGTTATGGAATTGAGGAGCGACGCAATACGTGGCCGGCAGTGAGGTACAGGTGAGTCGCGATTCTTCCCTGGACGGCTCTAAGGGAGGCGCCGTCGGCGGGGTCCGGGGTGTCCACGTCCTCTTGCAGCGCTTCTGGTACTTCTGGTACCCCCAGGCCAAATGCCCGGTCCCCAGAAAGCGCACGGGAAGCGACCCGAGCGGCTGGGCATTGATCCTGGAGGCCTTCCGCCGATCGGCGGCCCTCTACCTGGGGTTCGCCCTGGTGGCTACCGTCGCGGTGGGGGCCCTGCTGGTCACGCTGGTGACCCCCTACGCCCCGGATCAGATCCTCCCCGACGCCCGGCTACAGCCGCCCGGTCTGGCCCACCCCTTCGGCACCGACGCCCTGGGTCGCGACCTGCTGGCCCGGGTAGCCTCCGGCGCCTATCTGGCAGCTCAGACGGCCTTTCTGGCTGTCGGCCTCTCCCTGGCGGCAGGTCTCATCCTGGGGAGTCTGGCAGGCTACTACGCGGGCTGGGTCGACCAGATCATCTCCCGCGCCATGGACGGCTGGCTGGCCCTCCCCGGGGCGCTGGTGGCTGTCATCATCGTCGCCCGCCTTGGGGCGTCCCTCAGCAACCTGATCCTCGCCCTGGGGATCATGGGCGTGCCCGCCTTCTACCGCATAGTCCGGAACACGACCCTGGGGGCCCGGTACATGCCTTACGCCGAGGCTGCCGTAGCCCTCGGAGCGACTGACACTCGGGTCATGTGGCGCCACGTCTTCCCCAACATCCTCCCCCCCCTGGTGGTGCTCACCACCATGCGGTTTGGAACGGTCCTGCTGACCGGCAGCAGCCTCAGCTTCATCGGCCTCGGCGCCCAGCCCCCCGCCCCCGAGTGGGGAGCCCTCCTGGCCGCCGGCAGAAACTACGTGGATACCGCCTGGTGGCTGGCGGTGTTCCCGGGTCTCGCCGTAACCATGACGGTGATCGGCTTGAACCTGTTGGGGGACGGACTGCGGGACATGCTGGACCCGCGAATGGGGAAGTCTGGTAGCGGCGAGAGTTAGCGCGGTCCCGCCAGCGCTATGCGCGTCCCCAGGGCTACGAAGACGCTGCCGGTGAACCACCGCTGGATCCTGGCGACCCCGGCGCTGCGGCCCAACCTGTCGCCGGCGTAGCCTGCCACCAGCGCGACCCCCGTGTTCACCAGGGTGCCGGAGCTGTTGAACAGGGTGCCCAGCAGCAGGAACTGCCCCACCACGGAGCCCCTCGCCGGATCCACGAACTGGGGGATGAAGGCAAGGAAGAACAGCGCCACCTTGGGGTTCAGGACATTGGTGGCTACCCCCTGGCGGAACACCTTGCTCAGCCTTTCCTCCTGCAGCCGCTGGGTCGGGATTGCCGCGGCCTTGCCGACGATGGTCCTGAAGCCCAGATACAGCAGATAGGCCGCCCCACCATACCTTACGACGTCGTAGGCCAGAGCCGATGACATCAGCAGAGCGGAGAGCCCCACGGCGGCCGCGAAGGTGTGGACGAGGGTGCCGGCCCCGATGCCGAGGGCGGAGACGACACCCGCCCGGTGGCCGCGACCGACGCTGTTGGCAATGACGTACAGCATGTCCGGCCCGGGGGTGAAGTTCAGCATGAGGGTGGCGGTCAGGAAGATCGCCAGGGTTTGAGCATCCGGCAGCACGTCCGTTCTCCGATAGGCAGGCAGTTGGGGGCGGTTGTTCCCTCAGGGCGACAGTATACGCTATCCTTGCGTTCGTTGCCCGACGACCGCATCACAGTGGGGCGAGGGCTTGTCCCCTGCCGCTCGGCGCTCAACCATGAGGTAAGAGGAGAACATGACCGTAACCGTTCGGCCACTGACCGAGACCGACATTCCCACATTTCTGAACCTGGTTCAAGCCCTGGCCGACTATGAGAAGATGGCCGGCCCGGACAACGAGGCACGCGAGAGACTAACACGCGACGCTCTGACCGACCCTCCTCGCTTCTGGGTGCTGCTGGCAGAGCAAGACGGGCGGGTAATTGGCTATGGTATGTACTTCTTCACCTACAGCAGCTTCCTCGCTCGCCCCACTCTCTACGTTGAGGACATCTTCGTGTTGCCGGAAGCCAGACGCAATGGAGCCGGTCGCGCCCTTATGAAGGCACTGGCAAGAGAGGCAGCCCGCAAGGAATGCGGACGGATGGAATGGACGGTACTGGACTGGAACGAGCCGGCAATAGCGCTCTATGAGAGTTTCGGCGGGAGAATCCTCGAGGAATGGCGCATCGTTCGACTGACAACGAAAAGGCTGGTGCAACTGGCTGAACTGTAGCATTGGACTCCTTACTGCCGAGCCGAACCCTATGCGACACAGCCAAGTAGTGGTAGACTAAGCGCACGCTCGGCCTGCGCCCTGTGGCCGGGTCCGGCACCCCATTGGTGTCCCCCATCGCTACTCTACGGCATCTGCCCATTATGTCGCGTGGGTCTTCGTTGCCAGGATGGCAAGCGTTTGGAGGGAAGTGAGGGAAGAAGCGTGGACGACAACGTCGGGGCTGTGGTGAACCGTGCTGGTGAAGCCGACCGGCGCAGCAGCACCAGGGGTCGCCGGCTCGGTGACATCCTGGTGGCCCTATCGGTGGTCGCCGGCATCGGCTGCCAGCGCGCCGGGCGCGCGCTGTCGGAGATGACCGGCACCTCTATCGAGGCCAAGGCGGCCCAGGTGCGGCGCGTCCCCCTGCCCTCGGTGCCGGACCTGATGGGAGGGCCCGAGGCCATCGTGGCCGCCACCTACCTCAGGATCACCGGCGACGTCCGGGGCCACATGCTGCTGATGCTTCCACTGTCAGACGGCAGCAACCTGGCCTCCATGCTGCTGGGCGAGCCGATAGAGCCCTCTCCCGATTTCCCTGAGATGGCACGATCGGCTCTGGGAGAAGTCGGAAACATAACCGGTTCCTTCTTCCTGTCTGCCTTGGCCGACGCGACGAACATGGACCTGACACCTTCGCCCCCTGCCGTGGTGATCGACATGAGCGGAGCCGTCCTCGACGCGGTCCTGGCCGATCTCGCGAAGGAGAGCGAGGAGGTTCTGGTCATCGACACCGTCTTCACCCAAAGCGAGATGCAGGTAAAGGCCGTCTTTCTGGTGCTGCCACGACCGAGCTACTTCGACCTCATCCTGGAGAGGTTGCCCAAGTAGC
Organism: Chloroflexota bacterium; assembly: GCA_021806765.1. The sequence continues at coordinate 6,038 of JAJZQR010000215.1, forward strand.
CCGACCGTCGCATCAACTCGACTTCGTCGGACGTAAGAGGCCTACCGCCTGGCCACCCTCGCGGCCAGCATTCCCAGCCTGTCGCTCAGGGAGACCGGCAACTCCAACAGGTGAAATCGAACCGCTACCGTGGTACCCGATCCCACAACGCTGTCCAGGGTCAATTGGCCGCCGTGGGCTTCCACTATGGCCTTGGCGATGGCCAGACCCAGCCCGGCCCCGCCCTGGGCTCGAGACCTTGCCCTGTCAGCACGATAGAACCGGTCGAAGACCCTCGGGAGGTGCTCGGGAGGAATCCCCTCGCCCGTATCAGTCACGGCGATCAAACCGTCGTGTCCGCGGCGTTTGGCAACGACTGAGACCCTGCCTCCCGGCGGCGTATGTTTCAGAGCATTGTCCAGAAGGATGAGCAGCAATTGCTGGAGGCGATCCGGGTCGATCTCCGACACCAGCGCCTTCTCCTGGCTCTCGTAGCTCAGGGCCACCCCACGCTCCTGGGCCAGAGCCGCCGCCCGTCGGGTCACATCCGCAGCCAGGGTAACCAGATCGACCTCTGCAACGGCCAGGTCGGTCTCCAATAGATCGGAGCGGGCCAGAGTCAGGAGGTCGCCGGCCAGCCTCTCGAGCCGGCCCATCTCCATGCGCAGGTCGTCGAACAGCTCCCCGTTGGCTTCCAGAGGTTCTGCCCGATGACGGTTCAAGAGATCCGCGGCGGCCCGCATCACCGTCAGCGGCGTCCGAAGCTCGTGGGAGGCATCCGCGACAAACTCCAGCTGGCGGCGAAAGGCCGACTGAATCGGGATCAAGGCTCTCCCCGCCAGGAACCAGGCACCCCCCAGGGAAAGCAGCAGCCCTGCTCCCCCCGCGATCAGCAGCACGATCAACAGCCGCTGGAGGGTCTGCTGCTCCGGGACCAGGCTCTGCCCGACCACTAAGACCACCGGCACGGATCGCTTGAGAAGCAGGGGACGAATGAACAGGCGGGTTGGCTCGCCCGCTGCCGTGAGGGTCTCGTAATAGGGACTCGTGCCGGTCTGCGTTTCCAGATTCAGACTGCTTGCATCCACCTGCTGGGGGTTGGCGAGGATCTGGCCGTCGGGACCCATCAACAGAAAGAAGAAGCCTCCACTGTAGCCGTCCGGCCCCAGCCGGAGGTGCTCTCCAGCCTCCTCCAAGTTCGTCAGCAGTCCGTCGCTGCGGCTGGCCAGGTTTCGATCCACCTCCGCCATGAGGCTACTGGCCAGGCTGGCATATACCACCACGCCCACCAGGGCGAGGATCAGCGCCAGCACCAACACGTTCCAGCCTACCAGCCGCCTGCGGATCCCGATGAACATGGACTTCACTCCGTGATCATGTAGCCCACCCCACGTACCGTTCGGATAAGCGGCCGAGAGAACCCTCGATCCACCTTATCCCTCAGGTAGTGTACGTAGATCTCCACTACGTTGGAGGTGGCCTCGGAGTCGTAACCCCAGACGTGGTCGGTGATCTGATCCTTGGTCAACACCCGCCCCGGATGGCGCATCAGGTAAGCCATCAGGGCAAACTCCTTGGCCGTCAACTCGATAGTCCGCTCGCCCCGCTGGGCCGCGTGGCGAGCCAGATCGAGACGCAGGTCTCCTACCTGCAGAACGTCTTCCTCTTCTCCGTCTCGGGATCGCCGGCTCAAGGCCCGGATCCGAGCCAGCAACTCCTCCAGGGCGAAGGGCTTGGTGAGGTAGTCGTCGGCGCCCGCGTCCAACCCCCGGACCCGATCGGAAACCGCATCCAGCGCTGTCAGCATCAGGATTGGGGTCCGCACCTTGTCGCGCCGCAGGCTCCGGCACACCTCGATCCCATCCATTTCAGGCAGTAGTAGGTCCAGAACGATCAGGTCGTAGCTCTCGGTCTGAGCGAGGGTCAAACCCTGGATTCCATCCTGTGCCATGTCGATCTGGTAGCCAGCCTCCCGAAGCGCGCGATCCACCACTCGTGCCACTCGGGGGTCGTCCTCCACCAAGAGGAGTCTCAACAGACTCTCACCTCACTCGGTAATCATGGCTCGGACAGCTTGGAGACAGCTTGGAAAATACAGGGTGCCATTTCCAAGCTGTTTTCAAGGTTCGCCGTCTAACATACCAGCCGTTGGTAATCGTACCAATTGACTTGCGACAGCAGCAAGGAGTCATAGATGGCAAGACCCATACGCAAGAACAACGTGGCTCGGTGGGCCGTAGCGATAGCCACCGGACTGGCCACCCTTGGATTCTGGACCGGTGTCATCAGCGCCCCCCAGCCTGTCGGGGCGAGCGCTTCGGCGACTCAGACCGTGCAATCCGCACCCGCGCCCTTGCAGAGCCAGAGCCGATTCGGCAGGCAGCGATCGGCAGTTCCCAGCTTCTCCCAACCACAGGTGAGCGCACCAATGCCTCGCCTGAGAACCAGGGCCTCGTGAATCGAGGAGCTAGGACAGCCATGCGCGAGTTCAGCCGGCTCTTCAGAGCCATGAATACCGAGGTAACGGTGGCCGTGGCCGCCGAGGAGAGGCATCGGCCGGAGGTAGAGGCTGCCCTGGACGGGGTGGAGGGACTCTTTGGCCGAAGCGAGGCGGTGATGAGCCGCTTTCTACCGGAGAGCGAACTCTCCAGCCTCAATCGGTCGGCCGGCCACCCCTTTCGAGCCTCGCCCCTCCTCTTCGCCGTCGTCTCCGAGGC
>JAJZQR010000216.1 GCA_021806765.1 Chloroflexota bacterium
ACCATATTCCGTAATCGTGCCGTGGGCCTTGGGCGTGTCGGCTGATGAGCAGACGGCCGGAGAGCAAACAGGCTCATGACAGTAGCTGCAGTATACAATTTGGTGGCGCTGCCCTTGCAGGACTGTGTAGAATCGTCGAGGATGGACGATGAGGGCTGATGGCTGAAAGCTGATAGCTAGAGATGAAGCACTACCTGATCGGGCTTACGGGCAATATCGGCTGCGGCAAGAGCACCGTGGCGGCGATGTTGAGCGAGTTAGGGGCCGAGGTGATCGATGCCGATCAACTGGTGCACCAGTTGATGGAGCCCGGCACCACCGGTTGGCACTCCATCGTCCAGCGGTTCGGGCAGGGGATCCTCCGTCCAGACGGCAGCATCGACCGAGCCCGCCTGGGGGAAATCGTCTTTCGGGATCGGGCGGCCCTGGCCGATCTGGAAGCGATTACCCACCCTGCCGCTCGGAAGCTGGCCGAGGAGCGGATTGCCATCTCCAGGAAGCCGGTGGTGGTGCTGGAGGCCATCAAGCTGATCGAGGCGGGATGGAGCCGGCGGGTCGACTCCGTATGGGTGGTCACCTGCCGGCGTGGGCAGCAGATCGATCGGCTGAGGCGCTCCAGGGGGCTGAGCCAGGCCGAGGCTGAGCTGCGGGTGGAGGCCCAACCCCCGGCGGTGGAGAAGCTGAAGCACGCCGACCTGGTGATCGACAACAGCGGCACCCTGGAGGAGACCTACCGCGCGGTGCGGAACGCCTGGGCGCGCGTCGTCAGCGTCCTTGGCGGCAGGGACCACCTGACCCCCTGAGGGTTGGGTCTATTGCGGGTATGCGTCAGCCTATGCTTGTCGGGAGGCGCCCCCCGCTATGGGGGGGAAGGCAGCCAGTTCATCGCCCTCCCTCAGCCGATAGCCGAATTCCCTCTGGATCCCGTTCACGAAGCAGGTCTTGGTCTCCGTAAGGGGGATGCCCAGATCCTCCAGCGCCTCGCCTATTGTCGTCCCCGGCGGCAGCCGTAGCGCCGTCGATTGGCCCAGAGGAACCTCGGGCAGGTGCCGGCGAAGCCCCGCGTAGACCCGCACCTTGATTTCGATCTCCCCGCTGCCACTCTGCTCGATTGCCACCTGACCTTCTCTCTATCGAGGACTGAGGACTGAGGACTGAGGATTGAGTAGGAAAGACTCAGTCCTCAGTCCTCGCAACTCAGTCCTGGCCTACGCCCCGTGGACCGAATCCAGCTCCGCGTCGGTCACGTCCCAGACCACGTTGTGCGGCGGCAGAGGCTCGTACTTCATGAACTCCGGCATCCGGTCGTCCAGGTTGGTCATGCCGGCATTCAGGTTGAACTGCCGCTCCAGCTTGATGATATCGAAACCGATCTTGACTATGTCGTCGCCGGTCCAGTTGGCTCCCAGCACCCCGGCGCACTCCTCCACCATCCCCTCGAAACCGGAAGGGATGTCCAGGATGGCGAAGGCGATGAAGAGGCAGTGCCCCGAGCTGTCGATGAAGGCCGTCGTCGCCTGGAAGTTGCGGGATAGCTCCGCCTTGTTGCTGGTGGAGAGGGGATCCTGCTTCCCGCTGACCCCCAGGATCTCCGGGGCGATGGTGTAGCCCTGGGTGTGGTCGGCACCCATGGTTCCGGTGGCGTAGGTGACGCCGATCCCCTTCACGGCCCTGGGCTCGTAGGCCGGCATCGCCTGGCCCTTCACCGTCGGTATCCTCGTCACGCCGAGGGCCCGGCCCGTGAAGGCTGCCCCATTGCCCAGGATACGGCCGACCGGCGACCCCTTGCCGATCTCCTTCATCAGGGCGATGGCCGCCTCACCGTCGCCGAACTTGGCCAGGCCGCCCTCCATCGCCACGCCGAGGGTCACGCCGGCCTCGATGGTGTCCACTCCGATGTCGTTGCACAGCCGGATCAGTTCGCCGGTGGTGTCCAGGGAGTCTATGCCGCAGTCGGCCCCGAAGGCCCAGACAGACTCGTACTCCTGGCAGGAGACGTGCTCGGTGCCGTCGGGCCTGTGCCAGACGTTGGAGCACTGGATGATGCAGCCGGGGCTGCAGGCGTGGTTGTACAGATCCTTGCCGGTCCGCTGCTTGTTGCCCTCGAAGATCGCCTCCCCCGCGATGGCTGCCGCCCCCTCGAAACGGCCGGACGAGAAGTTCCTCGTGGGCAGGCCGCCGGCCTCGTTCATGATGTTGATCAGCACGGCGGTGCCGTAGGTATTCAGCCCGCCCTTGGGCTTGGTGATGTCGTGGGACTGAAGGGCCTCGATCATCTTCTTCCGGCCCTGCTGGAAGAGAGCTTCATTGGCGATCGGTATCGAGGCAGGGGCGCCCGCGGCGTCCACGACGATGAACTTCAGCCCCTTGGAGCCCAGCACCGCGCCGAGACCGCCGCGACCGGCGTAGCGAGCCGGCCGGCCCTCCTGGTCGTTGAAACAGACGCCGGCGTTGGTCATCAGGTACTCGCCCGCGGCGCCGATGGCCATGATGTCGGCCTTCTTGCCGAAACGTTCGAACAGCTGGGGGTACACCTCGTACAGCCCCTTGCCGGCGAACTCGTCGGCAGCGAAGAAGGTGGCTCCATCCTTGGTGACGTGAAGGCCCCAGAGCTTACCCTTCTGCTGGGGCTGGCCTTCGACGATCATGGCCTTGATCCCCAGTCGGGCCGCCTGCTGGCCCCAGCCGGTGCCGGCGTTGGCCTCCTTGATCCCGCCGGTAAGCGGGGACTTCCCGCCCACGGAGACGCGAGCTGAGGTGGGTGCTGCCGTGCCGGTGATGATGCCGGGGGAGACGATCACCTTGTTGTTGGGTCCCAGGGGGTGGGCTGTCGGGGGGACCTCATCGGCCGTGAGGGCACTGGTCAGCCAGCGTCCGCCCATCAGCCTATACTTCTCAGGTACCTCTTCGTACCTGGCCGTGCCGTCGGTCATGTTCACGCGCAGGAACTTCGCCATCTTGACTTACCTCCTTCAGCGAACGAATTCACTACTGAATCTACGTAGAGAAGAAGTCACGGGCTGTTGTGGACGTACCTCTCCGGACGGTCCGAGCATCACCCCCCTTCGCAGTTGGTCAACTCTGTCTATCCAAGGGAACTGGCCCCGCTCCCACGGCGGAGTCACTCGGTGCTCTTGTGCGTCCCGGAGGAGTGGTGCAGGGCTCCTCCCTCGCTGCTGTTCAAGGCTTCCTGGAGCTGCGGACTCAGGCTCGCGCCATGGCGGTACTGGAAGGGCCACATGCTTCGCCGGTGAAAGAATGCGACTCGATCGTTCTGCCTCAACTCCCAGTTCAGGTCGGCGGCGAGGCCGGGCATATCCGTCAACTGGGCGTTGATGAAGGTGATCCCCTTCTCCTCCAGTGGCAATCCGAGCCGGTCCAGCAGGTCCGCCATCCTCGATCCCTCGGGGAACTCGAGGAAGAGATGTGCGTGGCTTCCCCGGCTCTGGTCCCCTGCGTAACGTACCATGGGGCCGTACAGCCAAACCTCGACTGTGATCATTCCTCTCTCCCTTTTCGGTTCCAACTGGTGTCCCGAAGGTGTGGGGCTGGAGGACGAGGCTTCTGAAGTCCGCGGCGTGATCGCTGAGCCAGGGCAGGATGTGTCGAAATTGCCCCCACCATCCCTGGGGGAGACGCTGATAACAAAGGCAGACGGCAATGTCTGCCAACACCTAGTATACGAAGCTGAGAAGGGAAGTCAATCTTTCGCGGTATCACCTGTAAAGAAAGTCTTCGCACCGCTATAATCCTGATGACAGGATCTTCGTTGATGGCATGGCGGCACATCATTGACATGGCTCCGCTTCTCGTATAATGTACCGGGCCGTCTGTGCAGCTTCCTCACTAGCTCCAGCCCAACTCAAGCGAAGCCCGCGTGCGATTTAGATAGTCCGACGTTGGACCGTGGGGGACGCCCCAAGCTTCTCCAGAGCGTCGAGGTTCGTTCTTGTTAAGGAGGGTCATTTGAAGACCGCCCTGATAACCGGCATCACGGGGCAGGATGGAACCTATCTGGCCGAACACCTGCTCCAGCAAGGCTACAGCGTCTATGGCCTCATCCGGGGCCAGAATAATCCCAAGCGGGAGATGCTCGAGGATCTCATCCCCGACATGGAGTTGGTCCTGGGCGACCTGCTGGACCAGGGGTCCCTGGTCAGGTCCCTGGAGTACACCAAGCCGGATGAGGTTTACAACCTGGCTGCCATCTCCTTCGTGCCCCTCTCCTGGAACCAGGGTGAACTCACCGGCGAGATCACCGGCCTGGGTGTCCTGAGGATGTTGGAGGCGATCCGCATGGTCGGGGGTAGCGGGAAGCGAAACGGCAGCCGGAACAACCCGATCCGCTTCTATCAGGCCAGCTCCAGCGAGATGTTCGGCAAGGTGCGGGAGATGCCCCAGAACGAGAAGACTCCCTTCCACCCCAGGAGTCCCTACGGCGTCTCCAAGGTGTATGGCCATTACATCACCGTCAACTACCGGGAGAGCTACGACATCTTCGCCTGCAGCGGGATCCTCTTCAACCACGAGTCGCCCCGTCGGGGCCTGGAGTTTGTGACCCGCAAGATCTCCCACGCCGTCGCCAGGATCAAGCTGGGGAAGCAGAAGGATCTGTTGCTGGGCAACCTGGATTCCAAACGGGACTGGGGTTACGCTGCCGACTACGTGCGTGCGATGCACATGATGCTCGAGCACCCCGAGCCAGACGACTACGTGGTTGGCACCGGCGAGTACCACAGCGTCGCCGAGTTCTGTGAGATCGCCTTTGGCCACGTGGGCCTGGACTGGCGAGAATACGTCCGCACCGATCCCCGTTTCATCCGGCCGGCGGAGGTGGATCACCTGCTGGCCGATCCCAGCAAGGCCCGGACGAAGCTGGGATGGAAACCCTCGGTGACCTTCGAGCAGTTGGTGAGGATGATGGTCGACTCCGACCTGGAGTGGGAGCGCAGCAAGACCGCCGGCAACTGAGTCCACCAAGGTGCAAGAGGGGCTTGGGGAAATAATCGTAGAGAGGTTGTGGCGATGCGGCTTCGGATAACCACCCTCGCGGAGAACAGCGCCACCAAGGTGGGTACCCTCGCGGAGCATGGTCTCTCCATGCTGGTGGAGGTGGATGACCTTTGCCTCCTGCTGGATACCGGGCAGAGCGCAACCGCCGTCCACAACGCACGGGCCCTGGGGGTCGATCTCTCCCGGGTCAGCCACCTGGTCCTCAGTCACGGCCACCAGGATCACACGGGGGGCATCAAAGATGTGCTGGCCCAGACGGGCGAGGTGACCGTCCACGCCCACACCGACGTGTGGCGGCCTCGCTACGTGGCGCGCAAGGGAGAGCAGGCGCGCTACGCCGGCCTCATGTTCCTCCGAGAGCAGTTGGAGTCCATGGGGGCCACCTTCCAGCTATCCGACGGGCCGGTCCACATCAGTCGGGAGGTGATGACCACCGGTCCAGTGCCCAGGGTCACCCCCTTCGAGAAGTTGGACGCGGCCCTGGTGGTGAAGGCACCTCAGGGCTGGCAGCAGGACCAGGTTCCGGACGATCAGTCGCTGGTGGTGAAGACCCCTGAAGGGCTGGTGGTGCTGCTGGGCTGCGCCCACAGCGGGATGGTGAACACGTTGCTCCACGCTCAGCAGGTGGCCGGGGAGAAGAGGATCTTCGCCGTACTGGGTGGAACCCACCTGGGCTTTGCCTCTCAGGAGCAGTTGGATAAGACCGTCGCGATGCTGCGAGAGCTGGACTTGCAGAAGATAGGAGTCTCCCACTGCACAGGCCTACCTGCCTCCGGACGGCTGGCCCGGGAGTTCGGCGATCGCTTCTTCTTCAACAACGTCGCCACCATCACGGAGTGGGAGTTCTGACCCAGAGCCGGGGTGCCGCCGCCAATTGTAGCCGCAGGCTTTACGCCTGCGCGTTCCTCGTGGTACAGCTCCATTCTGCCATCTGAGGCCACGCGCACCCGTAAAGGGTGCGGCTACAGCATCTCCCTTATCTTCTCCGCGGCCTGGCGGTTCATCCCCGGCACCGCCAGTAGCTCCTCCAGGCTCGCCTCGCGGATCGCCTTCACGGTACCGAAGTGCTTGATCAGCGCCTGCTTCCGTCGCGGACCGATCCCCGGCACCTCGTCCAGGGCGGAGCCGAAGCTGTGCTTGCTGCGCACCTTCCGGTGGTAGGTGATGGCGAAGCGGTGGGCCTCGTCCCGGATCCGCTGCACCAGGTAGAGGGCCTGAGAGGTCCTGGGCAGCATCAGTCCCTGGGAGACGCCTGGCTGGAAGATCTCCTCGTTCTCCTTCGCCAGCCCCACCACAGGCAGATTGGACAACCCCAGGTCGTCCATTACCTCCAGGGCCGCGTTCAGCTGCCCCTTGCCCCCGTCCACGACCACCAGGTCCGGCAGGGCTGCCCAGGAGGAGGACTGAGGACTGAGGTCTGAGGACTGAGGGTCGATGGTCTCGTCCTCCTGACTCATCTCGGCGGAAGTACTGGTGACCGGCGATTCATCATCCTGGGGTTCGTTCTCACTCAGTCCTGAGTCCTCAGTCCTCAGTCCTGAAGAAACGGCGGCTCGCTTGAAGCGACGGCGCAGCACCTCCTGCATCATGGCGAAGTCGTTGGCTCCCTCCACCGTCTTGATCTTGAAGCGGCGGTAGTCGGAGTTCTTCGGCTGTCCCCCTTCGAACACCACCATGCTGCCCACGGCGGAAGTGCCCTGGATGTTGGAGATGTCGTAGCACTCAATCCGGTGGGGGGTAGAGGGCAACTGGAGGGCCTCCCGCAATTCCACCAGGGCCCCTGTGGTGCGCTGGGTGTCGTTGAGCCAGCGCAGCTTCAGCATCTCCAGCTGTTGGGTGGCGTTGTCCGTGGCCAGCTTGACCAGTTGGTGCTTCTGGCCCCTCTTGGGCACGGCCAGCCGCACCCTGCTGCCTCGCCGCTCGCCGAGCCACTCCTCCAGCATCTCGCCGTCCTCGATCTCCTCCTGCAGCAGGATTTGAGGCGGGACGTAGGCCGCGGAGTCGTAGAACTGCTGGATGAAGGATGCCAGTACGGGCGCCGTTGCCTCCTCCTCGGTCCCCTCCAGGGCGAAGTGCTCGCTGCCCACCAGCTTCCCGCTGCGGATGAAGAAGAGCTGGGCGCAAGCGACGCCGTTGCTGCAGGCGAGGCCCACCACGTCCCGATCGCTGGGATCCTCCTCCGAGGTGATCTTCTGCCGCTCCACGATCTTGTCCAGGGACCGGATCCGATCCCGCAGCCGGGCGGCCTGCTCGAACTTCAACTCCTCTGCTGCCTGCTCCATCTGGCGGTGTAGCTCCTCGATGATCCGCTCCTGCTTGCCCTCCAGGAACAGCACCACCTGCTGGATGGCCTGCAGGTATTCCTCGTGGTCGGCTACGCCGATGCAGGGGGCGGTGCAGCGATGGATGTGGTAGGCCAGACAGGCCCTGGGATCCTTGCCCGTGATGGTCCGGTGGCAGGTGCGGAAGGGGAACAACCGGTTCAGGGTGTCCAGGGTTTGCCGCACCGACTTGGCATCGGTGAAGGGGCCGAAGTAGCGGGCGCCGTCTCGAACGACCCCTCGGGTGAAGTAGACCCGAGGCCATTCCTCCTGCACGGTGACCTTGATGAAGGGGTAGCTCTTATCGTCCCGCAGCCGCACGTTGTAGCGGGGCCGCTGCTCCTTGATCAGGTTGCACTCCAGGATCAAGGCCTCCACCGGCGTGGAGGTGACGGTCACGTTCAGGTCTACTGCCTTCTCCACCATGCGCCGGGTCTTGGCGGGCAGCAGCTCCGGGCTCTGCATGTAGGAGCGGACCCGATTCCGGAGGGACTGAGCCTTTCCGACGTAGATTACCCTGCCGGCCGCGTCGTGAAAGCAGTAGACCCCCGGCCTATCGGGAAGGGCTTCGACCTTCTTTTCCAGTTCAGGACTTGCCATACGGAACCCCACGGGATTTCGAGCTTTTGCTCGCCTTTAACAGATTCTAATACATCGCGGCCGTTCTTGGGAGGGCGAGGGCTTTTCTCACACTTCTTACGACTTTTTAACACCTAGCTAACAGTTTCGGGGCACAATTGGCATAGTGATTGTACTAGTAAATGCAACGAGATATTCGTCCAAAGGAGATACGACGATGTTGGACAAACTGGGACGGGTCATCGCGACTGTCCTCCTGGCCGCACTGGTGTTGTTTGGCGTTCAATCTTTCGGGCTCTTCCCTGGGGTTGACTGGCACATCGGTTCAGGCATCTCAGCAGTATTGCCTTCGGCCGCTGCTCAGGCAGCCCCGGCGGCCCAGTCCTCTCAGGCGACGGGGGATTTCACTTCGGCGGTCCGGCGGGTGGCCGAGGAGGTGAAGCCGGCCATAGTTCAAATCACTTCCCAGCAGCAGGCCCTCGGGGCCTTCGACCAGGCGGTGCCCCAGACCGGCGTGGGCTCCGGCGTCATCTACGACTCCGCCGGTTACATCCTGACCAATAACCACGTGGTGACGGGGGCCCAAACCCTGACGGTGGCCCTCCCCGACGGCCGCACCTTCGACGGTAAGCTGGTGGGGGCGGACCCCCAGACCGACCTGGCGGTGCTGAAGATCGACGGCAGCAATCTGCCGGTAGCCCAGTTGGGCGACTCCAGCCAGCTGGGTGTGGGTGACTGGGTAGTGGCGATCGGAAACGCGCTGGCCCTGCCTGG
>JAJZQR010000217.1 GCA_021806765.1 Chloroflexota bacterium
TGATCTTGCGGTCGAAGCGGCCCGGGCGCAGGAGGGCGGGGTCGAGGACCTCGGCCAGGTTGGTGGCGCCGATGGTGAGGACCGGGGGCATATCGGCCTTTTTCTTACGGAGGCCGAGGGACCTGAGGAAGCGACCCCAGCGGCTCTGCTCCTGGGGGGGAGGGTCCATCTGGAGGAGGAGCTCGTTGAGCATGCCTGTGTTGCCGCCGAACATCATCCCCCCGAAGCCGGTGCTGGGACCCTGGTTGGCCCTGGCCGCCCCCATGGCATCGATCTCGTCGATGAAGAGGATGCAGGCGCCGTACTTTTTGGCGAGCTTGCGGGCCTTGCCGTAGAGCATCATGACCCGGAGGTTGCCGATGCCCATGAACATATTCTGGAAGGATGGGGCGCTGGCGTAGCCGAAGGGGACGCCGGCCTCGGTGCTGATGGCCTGGGCTAGGTAGCTCTTGCCGGTGCCAGGAGGTCCGACGAGGAGGAGGCCACGGATGGCCTCGCCGCCCATCTGCTTGAAGCCCTTGACGCCTCGCAGGAGTGTGACGATGCGTCTGGCGGACTCCAGGACCTCTGGGTTGCCCTTGTAGTCCTTGAAGCCGACGCCGGTCTCGCCGGGCTTGACCCAGTAGGTGCGGCCCCTGCCGAGGAACCAGAAGAGGGCGACGAACTGGACTACCATGAAGAGCACGGCGAAGGCCAGCTGGAAGAGGAGCATGACGCCGTATCCCACCATGGGGAGCCAGGTCTGCCAGGTGGGCAGCAGGAAGGTCCAGAAGGCCGTCGCGAAGATCGCTAACAGCACTAACCACTTGAGCTGTTGGCCGATGATCCCGAACAGGGTGTCGATGAAACTATCTATAGTGTTGTCGAGGGAGGATTTTCTACTCTCGCTGTCTTGCATTGGTACCTCTCTCACTGGATGCTGGCAATCTTGCCGTCGGATCCGACGATATAGATGTACGGGACCTCCGCGGAGCCGGTGGGGGCGTCCACCCGCAGGACGTAGAAGTAGACGTTCTGACCGTCACTCATGGGTACGCCCCCTACGTAGGTGGCGGTGGTGTAGCGGCGGCCCTGCTGCTTGGCGGCGTCCAGCTGCTGCTGCAGCTGCTGGAGCGTGGCGCCGCTGTTGGCCTGCATGGAGTTCTTCATGTCGTTGCTGATCAGGTCCCACATGGTCTTGCCGTCGAAGCTGGCCTGGGCCTGGAGGTAACGCTCCACCACCGGGGAGGGGGGAAGCTGATTGGACGCCAGTGTGGACAGGGTGGCTCCAGAACTGCCGGCGGATTGGGCGCCTGCGACGGGCATGCCCTGGACGGATCCGCTGGTGAACTTCCAGCCGATGGCTCCCACGACGAGGAGGGCAACCAGGCCGTAGCGGACGGCTCGCGGGCGCAGTGCGAGCCGGATCCCCATGAACAGGACGACGAACGTCTTTATCACCCAGTGAAGGAGGACGCGCACGGGGAAGGTGATCAAGCTCCCGCGCCCGGATGTCTCCTGATCCTCATCTTGAGTATCTTGAGTCATGGCTCACGCACCTTTCAGATGGGGCTAGCCCTATAAAAGAACACGAGAGAGCAAAGGCAACCACCTTTGGTCTCTCGTTTCCTTCTCAGCACTCACTACCGCCGGGCAACCTGCCCCTTCCTTGGCTCGCCGTTCCAGCCACCCTTCTGCGGGCGACGGGCGTTTAGCGGCGCAGCGAGGGGATCGCGCCTCGGGAGCGAGGGGCCGCCGTCGCGCCTTCGACACTTGCGCGGGGCGACACTCGCTTCCCTTTTGGCAAATAGTGTGCCGGTAAAGAGTTGATGGAGTTAGAGGGGGTGGGGTGCGTCTGGGTCGCAAGCTTGTCGCGGTCGGGAGCATCCGGTATAATATGGGGTGCTAGGACGAGTAGCTCAGCCGGTTAGAGCGCACGGTTCACATCCGTGAGGTCGCGGGTTCGAGTCCCTCCTCGTCCACCGCGAAAACCCCCGTAGTAGCGGGGGTTTTTCTATTGGTGGGGATCCGGAGCGGCGGAGTCTGGACAAATTCTGGACAAATCCAGCAGCTGGCCCATCTTGTCCGCGACGCGCTGGGACGCGCCCGGCACCGAGGCGTGGTAGAGGTTGTAGGTCACCGAGGGGCGGGAGTGCCCCGCGGCCTCCTGGACGTCCTTGACAGAGACTCCCTGGGACAGCAGCCAGGTGCAGAAGGTGTGGCGGAGGTCGTGCACCGTCACGTGAGGTAGATCGGCCTTTTCGAGGATCACATCCAGGTAGTCATTGACCGTGCGGGGTTCGATATACTTGCCGGCGTACCTGCCTCCCTTCCAGCCGGTGAAGATCCAGCCCTCCTCCCGCCAGGCTTCCCCGTGGGAGTTCCTCTCGACGTCCTGGCGGATCTTCCAGGCCTTCAACTTCTCAAGCGCTGGCTCGGGGAGCACGACCGTGCGCAAGCCCGCCTTGGACTTGGGGGTATCCATGTCCATCTGCCCATCCACCCGAACCAGGCGGCGCTTGATGGTGACCACCCCCGTTGTCAGGTCCACATCCCCCCACTTGAGTCCCACCGCTTCGCCCTTGCGCAGGCCGGTGGAGAGAATGACCCAGAACAGGGCCTCCGTCCGCTCGCCCTCCAGCGCCCGCAAGAAGCTCTCGACTTGCACGGTGCCGAGGGCCCTGGGGGGCGGACCATCGGCCGAGGGGGGCTTGATCAGATCCGTGACGTTTCGCTCCAGGATCTCGCGGGCCACGCCAAAGCCCAGGATTGCGTGGATCGTGCCGTAGTGATTTCGCAGGGTCTTGCTGCAGAGGGGCGTGCGGGTTCCCACGCCTTTCTTGAGCGCCGACAGCACACGAGTGACGTGATCGGCGGTCAACCGCTGCACCGCGATCTTGTCCCACCCGGAACAGTATCTCAGGCACCGGCGGTAGTCCGAGAGGGTGGTCTTCTTGAGCCCCTCCAACTCCTTGGCTTCGAGGAAGGCGTCCGCCAGCTCCTTCCACGTGGTCTTGGACTTGTCGGGCGAGATCCCGTACTTGAGGCTCCGCTTGACCAGCCCCTCCAGGTGCAGCTGAGCTCCTTCTTCGGTGAGGAAGTTCTGGCTCACCAGTTGCCCCTCCACCATCAAGCGGGCCTTGAAGCTCTTGCCAACCCTGGTGATGTTGCCGTGCCCGCACCGCACTTTGATCTTCTTCATAACGGCAGACTGATCCTCTCCTCGATCCACTTCTGGAGCGCGTTGGCCGGAATGCGGACCGAATGGTTGATCAAGATGTGGGGTATCTCCCCGCGCTTGACCATCTGGTAGATCGTGGACTTACCTAGCTTCAAGATCGACGCTACCTCCTCCGGAGTCAGAAGTTGGGTTTGCCGTAGCTCCTGCCAGCGCATCTTACACCTCACGGATGACAATTGGAACATTTGTTCGCCCACTGGATTGCTTGCCAGCAACGTCGGTCCTGGAAGGAACGATCGGGCTCGCGCCAGATTGGGCCGAGGAGGCCATGCGGGTTGCGCGGATCGGCGAGCCGCCACTCGCAGGTGAGGAGCAGCGGGATCGCCGCACCGCGCCCAACGGCAGCGGCGCGGGCAGCCCGACCGATTCGCTCCTCCGAGGTCTTGTCTTTCGTCACTACCAGGATCGTGGGGAATCCATCATAGTCCGCAGTGAACCTGCCGCCGGTGAGGTACTCAAAGTAGGCGGCGAACTTCTGCAAGTAGTCGCGGGCGCTCATGGTGCCGTGGTCGTACTCCAGGAAGAAGCCGTAAAGCAGGCCTTCGTGCCGATAGATGCCATATCCATCAGGGCGAAGGTAGCGGCGGCTGCAAGCCGCGGCGTTTCTCCACTCCACCAGGCCGTCGTCGCTACCTGGCAGGGCCACCTTCTTCGCAGTCCCTATCAGGTGGACGAAGATGCCGTCGGCGCCCAGGGTGTGGGAGAGGTTCGCAACGAGCTGGCGGCGCGAGCCTATCGGATTGGCGGGTCCTCCTCCCGCCAATCCGTTGTGGCGAACCGCGGCGGCGACAGAAAGTCCCTGCTGCGCGGCGACCATCGCCAGGCCCCTCTCGGTCAGTTCGGCCAGCTCCAGAGCTCCGGGGTCAGCACCAACTTCCTCGGACCCCAGCAGCCGCATCAGCCCCAGCGCCAGCAGGCGGTTCCGACGTTGGCGAGCCCAGCGCGCCTGCCAGCCGAGCACGGTCGCCAGGCGCTCGGGCGTTTGAAAGGGGTGCCGGCCGACCATGTCTAGTAGCGCCCGATCGGTCCCTGACAGTTCGATCACTGGGCTGCCCAGGGTGTTGTTTGATCCCCTGGCGGCTGAGTAGGTCGAGAACACGGCCCCCACCAGGCGCGGGAGGCTGCCGCCGGGGCGGCGGGGTCCCAAGGGTTCCAACTTGATGTGATCGGAGAGAGCTTCCACCGAAAGCTGGGCACTCCCAGCGAAGCGAGTCAACTCGCCGAGTCCCTCAGCCAGGTCTCGCCACGTCGCCACGCAGGCCGGCAGCGGAGCATCGAATCGGGCGCGACCGGAGTCCTCCAACATCAACCTCCACGCGGTCGCCCGGCGACGATCTCGGGTCGCCACCACCAGGGTGGGGAACTGGCCGCTTCTGGCGCTCCGAAGGAGAAGAAGCCGGTCCAGCGCGGTGCGGTAGGCCCGCAGGGGGAACGTCGCAAGGTCCGGCACCAGCAGGAAGGCCCCCGTTTCTCCCTCCCAGGAGAGGGCGGCGTAGGCGGGCAGTTCGACCCTGGTCAAGGTTCTGAAAGCCGGACGCTGGAAGTGGCACCGCCAGGGGCGCTCCCAGGCCAGGAGGTTCGGGCTGCCCGGCCGGGAGGCGGCGACAGCCGCCAGCAGTTCATGGCAAGCTAGAAGCTGCGGGAGCCCGGGAAGGAGGTCGATCAGATCGGATCCTCTCAGGCGGTTCCGACGGGCCAGGTGCCCCGGCTCGACACCCTGATCCAGGGCGACCGTCGCCAACCCGAGGTCGGTGAGGTAGTACAATCGCGGTGAGTGGCCCGGGCGCAAGGCTGGCGCAATGGCGGCGACCAGCCCCCTATCGTGGATCTGCTCAAGACTGCGGTAGACGCTGGCCCCCCCGTGCAGCCCGCCGAGCCGCTCCATCACCCTCTCGGACAGGAGCGGCAGGCGTGCGAGCAGCAGCAGGATGCTGCGAACGCTATTCTTGCCAGCGAGCCACCGTACTGCTTCCTCCGCATCGCGCCAGCACGCTCGGAGGCTCACGGGACCACCTCGCCTTCCTGCTCTGGAGGCCCGGCCTCCACCGCCGTACTGGCGATCGCCGGGGTCTCTGCCGCACCACTCTCAGCAACCATCGGATCAAAGAGCGTGGTCTGATGCACCTGGGATCGAGGGGATCTTCCCTTCCGGTGCTCGTTCCGAGCGTTCTTGGTCCCGGGCTGCTGATCTGGATCGTCCGCTGCCGTGACCGCTGCATCCCTGGCGACTCCGGCGCCGTCCCTTCCGGTCTGACCCAGCTGAAGTGGAACCAGCCGGCTCGCTTCGATCCTCGCGAGAGCGGACTGGAGGTCGCTCTCGACAGCCGCCTGGTCGCGGCCGTAGAGCGCTGCCGAGGCAACGGCAAGCTGGTCGGCGACAGCGGCATCGCTCTCGGGGGGTGGATCGAGGTGCACCGAGAAGGTGGGGAGTCGCTCACCGCCGCTGGAGAGCCTGGCGTAGCACCGGTGCTCGCCGAGGGATACGAGGTCCTGCTCGTCCACCTCCCCGCCCAACTCGTGCACCAGGTACCGGGCGTCCTCGGCGCTGGTGTGAAAGGCGAAGAGGCCATCCAGGTTGGCGAAGACCGTCGCCCGGAGAGCCCTGTGCTGATCACGGTCGAGGGCCTCCAGACGGGCGAGGCTCTGGGTGGCCAGTACGAGGTTGGCCCCGTACTTGGCCAGCTCGGCGAGGATCGCCTCGTAGTCGGCGCCCGGCATCGTATGAAACTCGTCCACCAGCAAGGTAACAGAATTGCGATGTCTGGCCTCCAGCCTGGCCTGCTCGCCGATGGTCAGGGCGACGAGGTTGAGCAGGGTGGCACCGACGAGGGAAGCAGTGTCTTCACCCACCTCGCCTTTGGCGGTGTTTACGATGACGATCGCTCCCGAGCGCGGCCAGGCGGCGGGATCGATGGTCGAGCGGGGCTGCCCAACGATGGCGCGAGCAGCCCGGCTACCGGCAAATCGCTGAACTTTGGTCTGGACCGGGTTCGAGATCTCCACTTGAAGCCTCCGATCGAGGAGATCGAAGTAACCCGACCACCAGGCCTTGACGACGGGATCGGCGACGAGAGGGAGTACGCTGCGCCGAAAGGCGGTGTCGACGAGCACGGCCGGAACGTCCAGGACGGTATGCTGCCGTCCTCGGCCCGAGGGATCGGCGGCACAGATCGACTGATTCACTTCATAGAGGGTGAGCAGGGCAAACCGGAAGGCGTCCTCCATGCGCGGTCCCCAGAAGCGGTCGAACTCGCGCCGGAAGATGGCGAGGGCGTTGGAGACCGCCTTGTCCCGTTCCCAGCCGAGCCCCGTATCGATCAGGTTGAGCCCGAAGGGACGCTGGCGCTGGGAAACGTCCAGGTAGACGGCCTCCCCGCGCCTGGCCGGAGGCACCAAGCCGAGGGCGGCTCGGGCCAGGTCATGGTGGGGATCGACCAGCACGAGCCCCCTGGGCTGCCCGCTGGCAGTTCGACGGTCCATCAGATAGCGAGCGACCCGAAGCATCAGCGAGGACTTGCCCCGACGGGTCTTCGCTACCAGCAGGAGGTGTCGGCCGAGCAACTCGTCGGCCAGCGCGACGGGAACGGTCCTGCCCTGGTGGGTCGAGACCCCGACCCGGCAGCCGCGGGCGACTGTCACCGGCAAGGGCAACCGCTGGCGCGCGGTCGTCCGCTCCAGGAGTGGTACGTCGGCTTGGGCCTGGGGTAGGTGCCAGAGGCCGGCCAGCTCGCGAGTGTTGAGCACCGGACACGCTCTGGCTAGCGGAAGCGGAGCCAAGGCTCGCAGGTCGCGGTTTCGTAGATCGAGGCGTCGGGGTACGAGGCCGTTGCCCGCGGCCAGACTGAACTGGCGATAGGCCGCGACGAGCCGTTGCAGGCGGGAC
This sequence comes from Chloroflexota bacterium, assembly GCA_021806765.1. The sequence continues at coordinate 7,104 of JAJZQR010000217.1, forward strand.
TCGACCTCCACGCCCGGGACCTGGGCCGGGGCGAAGACCGCCAGCCGGATCTGGCTCACGTAAGCGATCCGGCTCACCTTCTCCTGAACCAGTCGCACGTCGTAAATGGGACGATCGGACAGCCGCTTCAATAGCCAGATCGCGCCGGGCGTGCCCGCCAGGACGCCACCGGCCAGCAGGCCAAGGTGGAGCCAATCCCTGAGGGCGTACCACTGGTAGCCCTGAAACGCCAGGGTTCCCGCGCCAAGCAGGCCCGCCATCAGGAAGACGCTGGTAAGCGAGGTGTCCGCCTGGGCAGCGGTGCGCTCCGACGCCAGCGGGTGCTCCACGGCCAGGCGAAGGTAGCCGCGGCACCAATCGTCGGGGGCTGGCCGCAATACGAGCTGAGCAAGGGCTCGCCACCCTTCGGGAAGGTCGTCCATGGCACCCAGGATACCCAGTACGGGATCGGCCTGGGCGCTCCGAACCGCTTCGATCTCGGCATCCCTGAAGGTGCGCAACGGCAGATACTGGGGAGCACGCAGAGTCAGGGCGCAGGCTGCCGCCTGCTCGTCGGGCCCGAGCCCGGCGGGATCCAGCCCCGGGTACTGCTCCAGGTCGAGTCGCCGGATCTCCGCCTGGGGGTATGCGACGGCGAGCTGAGACTCCAGGTGGCACCGCATGGCTCCGCTCCCCGCCCTGGCCAGGAACCAGCGAGCCGTCCCGGTGGCGGCTATCTCCAGGCCGAAGGGCTCGGCCAGCGAGATGGCTGCCAGCAGGTTCTCGGCCGGGGTGATGGTCGCGGCGTTGGTGCGTGGGGTGACGACCTCCACGAGCTCCGTCCGGCCAGCGGGGGCTCTCCGCCTTTCAACGACGATCCGCACGGCGGCGCACCTCCGTTCCCTCCGGCTGAGCTTGCGCCTTGCCAGCGGCTCGCCGCTCGGTCTTGTCATGGATGACCCGGAGCAGGGAACGGTACTCCTCCAGGACGGCCTCGAAGTCGGCGGAACCGCAACGTCGCCAGGGCCGGCTGGTGACAGCCTCGGCGAAGGCGACCACCTCCCGGGGCTGCCAGCCGAGCAGGCCTCCGAGGCGAAGGACGGCGGCTCGCAGGCGAATCCGCTCCTCCACAGGCGGGTTAGTAACCCGGGGAGCCTGGGAAGTCTCGGCGTACTCAACGGCCATGGGAAGCCTCCTCTCGTGCGTCACGCATGGCTGCTACCATCCCGAAAAACTCCTCTCTTCCGCCCGGGCGCCGGCCGAGATCGTTCAGATCGCAGCCCTCCGGCAGCCGAATCGGGCTCCAACGCTCGCCCAACCGCTCGCCGAACCTCTCCGCCGCTGCCCGGCCGGCCTCGTCCCCGTCGAGGACCCCGTAAACCACCTCCGCCCTCGCGAGGAAGCCGAGCCGCTCCGCCGGTAGGTGGGTCCCGCAAGGGCTGAAGGCCGGCAGCTTCCAGGAAACGGCGGTGAGGTAGTCGAAGACCCCCTCGCACAGATACGCCTCTCGCCGCCCGACCACTTGCTGCAGGCCGAGTACGGGCCGCTCGCCTGGAAGGGCTAGGTACTTCGGGGCGTTCGGTCCCT
>JAJZQR010000218.1 GCA_021806765.1 Chloroflexota bacterium
GGGATGGTCTTCCTCGTCCAGGGCCACGTACACCAGGTTGGCCGTGGCCGTGTGGGTGACCTCGCCGGTGCGCAGGTTCTCAGCCTCCACCCGCACCCCCACCTCCATGGAGGTCCGGCCCACGCCGTTCATGGAAGCCCTCAAGGTGACCAGATCCCCCACGTACACCGGATGGAGGAAGCTCATCTCGTCGATGCGGGCCGTGACAACACGGCACCGACAATGGCGCGTCGCTACCACCCCACCCGCGGTGTCCACCAGCTTCATGATGGTGCCACCATGGACGTTGCCCGAAGGATTGGCGTCCGTGGGAAGCATTAACTGACTGACGACGGTGACAGACTCGCTCACCTTCCGAGCTTCCATCCTCTCTCCCTTTCCAGACGCGAGGACACGGAGACGCGGGGAGGGGCCATACAGGATGTACAGGATACACAGGATGAACCTCTAGATCACATCCTGCCTATCCTGTGCATCCTGTGTATCCTGTTCTTCTCTCCGCGTCTCCGCGTCTCCCCTTCCCCGCGTCACGCCATCAGTGGCCCGCAGTTTCCTCCTCTGACTCGTGGGGCGTCAACCCCTCACCGACGCCGGGAGGCGCCGCGTTCAACACATCCAGCCGAGGATTGTCTTCCTGCCCAAATGCCCCCTGGTCGTAGGCTTCGTCTCCGGCTCCCTCCCGTATCTCCCCGAAGCCATCGCCTACCAACCGGGCCCAGGCCTCATTGCCCACATCCTCCTGAGCCACAACGTTGGAGCCGGGGGCAATCTGCTCATCCCCGGTAGCCACGAAGGGCCCGTTCTCCGGGTGGTCTAAGTCGAAGTAGGTCTGGCCAGGCTCCAACCGATCACGACGCCTTCCTCGCATCCGCGCAGCCATCGCCCTCTCCGGAGTCTCTCCTTGTGCCACCTTGCCTGCCTCCCCAATTCCGCACCGTAGGGCGGGGTCTTGTACCCCGCCGCCCGGCGCTGGACGTACGAGCAGCGGCGGGGGATAAACCTCCGCCCTACTTCAGGAGCAACGCTCTCAAGGGCGGGGCAATAACTGTGCCCTTCGGCGCCAGCCCCAGAAGATCAGCAGACTGTAGAGCGGGAGATACTCCGCCGCCCTCACCCAGGGCCAGAGGGAGTTCCCCACTCCAGGCAGGTAGGTGAGATCAGTCAACACGACCAACCCGGAGAGCAGCAGCCAGCCGAGGGCGGGGCCAGGGCTCGGCAGACCGTTCGGTCCCAACCCCAGGGCAAAGCAGAGGAAGGGCACTATCCAGGTGAGGTACCAGGGCTCCACCACGGCGTTCACCATAACAAAAAGGCCAAGCATCCAGTAGGTGGAAAGCAGCAGCCGCTTCCAGTCCGCCCCACGCCTCCAGATCCAGACCAGCAGGAGGAGCGAGGAGAAAACCAACAATCCGGCAGCCACAGCCCTCGCAACGGCGTCCGGATCGGAGGTTACCCGCTGCATCAGTCTGGACAGCAGGTACCCGAGGCTGTCGTTGAAGCGGGCATCGGAGGCCTCCGAGAGTAGCCCGCCCGATTCCATGCTCGCCATCAACCAGGGGACAAGCCCCGTCACGACCACGACGCCCATGGTCAAGGTACCACCCACTCCCCAAAGAGGTAGGAAGAGAGGAGCAGCCACCACGGGCACCAGCTTCACCAGCACAGAGACGCCCATCAAGCCGGCGCTCAGCCCCCTCTTCCCCAGGGCGAGGAGGTAGAGGGCAGCCAGCAGGGGCAGGACCATAGCCGCATCGTAGTGAGCGCTGTGCGCAAACTGCAGAAGGATCAGGGGGTTCCAGGCGTAGATCAGCACCCGGCGGGGATCCAGTCCGAAACGGCTCAGCATGGGAATCAGCAAGAGGACGATGCCCAGGTCGAAAGCCACAGCCATGCCTTGCATGGCCTTCAGACTGTCCGGAGCCAACCGGTAGGCCAGAGCAAAGAGGGCTTCGGCCAGAGGCGGATAGGGGGTGGGCATCGACTTGGCGTTGATCCCCTCCCACAGGGAGTCCCGGAGATACGCCAGTTCCGGCGCCGACGGGGGGTACTGGTAGGGATCGATGCCCGCATTGCGCACCTTCCCGTCCCACACGTATCGAAAGACATCGTCGGAGAGACTGGGGCTGGTGGCCAGGAGAAGCGCCCGCAGGAGCACCGCCACCCCCAGGATGAGAGCCAGGTCGGCGGCCACCGAGCTGCGGCCACGGTTGCGGGCCTCGGCTCTCAGCAGCAGCACTACCGCGGCCAGGTAGAAAGCAAAGGACCCCAGAAACTCGAGTGAGTGCCGGACCAGATCGGAACCAGGGGGGAAGATCAAGGCGCCGGCAGCGTAGCTGCCCACGCCGACACCGCACACCAGGAGCGACCGCCTGAACCCAGGCCTTGAGGTCTCCTTTCCCAGCACCCCAGACTCCCGCTAAGCCTTCGCGGTACGACCGCAGTTCAGGCTCACCCCTTCTTCACGAGGATGACTAGCACTGCGCCATACGATACAGATTCTGTTCGGGAATGCCAAGGGCCTTCGTTGTGGTCTCCCCCTGTGGCACGTCAGTTGCTTCCATTCTCCTGATCTGAACCTGCTGGCGAAGACTACTAAGGACAACGGAAGAATGCCCACCATAGCGGCCGTCGCGGACATTCACTGCCACGATCACATGAGAGGGCAACTGGCAGAGACCCTTCGCGACGTCAACGACCGGGCAGGCGTCCTCGTACTGGCCGGCGATCTCACCGCCAGCGGGCAGCTGAGCGAGGCGAGAGAGCTGCTCCGAGAGCTAAGACCGGTCACCATCCCGGTCATTGCCGTTCTGGGAAACCACGACTTCGAGCATCATCAGCAGGATCAGATCTACGATCTTCTCAAGGCGAGCGGCATCTACATGCTGGACGGTGACTCCGCAGAGGTGGACGTCCAGGGGGAACGCATCGGCTTCGCCGGTACGAAGGGATTCGCGGGAGGCTTTGGCCGCTACCTGCTCACTGGTTTCGGAGAACAGATGATCAAGGACTTCGTCCTGGACGGCATCGTAGAGGTGGAGAAACTGGAGCGGGCCCTGTCCCAGCTGCGTGCGGATCGACGGGTCGTGGTCCTCCACTACGCGCCCATCAGAGAGACCCTTACCGGCGAGCCGCTGGAGCTATACCCATTCCTGGGTAACTCGGAACTGTCCAGGCCAATCGACAACTTCGGAGCGGAGGTAGTGTTCCACGGCCACAGCCATTACGGGTCGGTATTCGGACACACCAAGGCCGGTATCCCCGTGTTCAACGTCGCCCAGACGCTGGTGGTAACCTACCATCTCTTCGAGCTTCCTGAGGCCCGGGTGCCCCTCGAGGCCGTCAATGAGTAGCGAACGCCCCACCTCGCGAAGCTGGATCTTCGTCAGGGTATTGCGGCAAACGGTGGACACCCTCAAGGCCGCTGGAGTTCCCTTTCTCATCGTCGGAGGGCTCGCCGCCAAGACCTACGGGAAGCGACGCACCACCCACGACATCGACCTGTTCGTGAAGCCCACCGACGCCCGCCGTGCCATGGACGCGCTGGCAGAAGCCGGCTTCGAGACCGAGGTGACCTTCCCCGACTGGCTGTACAAAGCCTTCAAGTACGACGTGATGGTCGACATCATCTTCAAGTCAGAAGGCAACATCACCGTCGACGACGAGACCCTCCAGCGAGCCAGACAGATGGAGTACAGGGGAAGGCTCCTCCCGGTAGTCCCCCCCGAGGTCCTGATGTTGATGAAGATCTTTGCCCTCCGCGACACCCATGCCGCCAACACCCACTGGCGCCACTGGCGCGATGCCGTATCGGTAGTGCGGAACGTCCGGCTGGACTGGGACTTCCTCTACCACAAGGCGGTACATCTGGGACCTCGTACCGTGTTGGGCTTCCTGCTCCTGGCCGAGGTCGAGGGGGTGAAGGCCGACAACGAGACCGTTGCCAGGCTCTCCCAGGTGGTCGGCGCCGACGCCTCGGCGGGCAACTCGGGGCGCAAGACCGCCCCCGCCGCCTGATCCCTCCCCGCACCCTCCGGGTTGCACCTATCCCCAGGGACCGTCTAATCTGTAGGGGCGACCGGCCGGTCGCCCCTACTCTGACGGAGGTAACCCGCTTCATGGTAGCCCTGGTAACGACCCTCCATGACCCGACAGGTCGAATGGTGGAACCCACCCGCCGGCTATTGACCGGCCTGAGAGAGCTGTACGAGGGGATAATCGTGGTCCCCACCTCGGCCACCTCCCCCCTGCTGCTGGAGGCCATCAGCGAGGCCACCGTTCAACCCCTCGCCGAGAGCGACGGAAACATAGGGGTCGGCCGGCGGCATGCTCTGCGGCTTGGCCTGGGATCAGGCGCACAGCACCTCCACTACTGCGACTTCGACCGCATCCTCCACTGGCTGGGGCGCTACCCTCAAGAGCTGGTATCGGTGCTGCAGGCTATCCAGCGGCACGACTATCTGATCCTGGGCCGTACCGAGCGGGCCTTTGCCTCCCATCCCCGAGTTCAACGGGATACCGAGGCCATCACCAACCACGCTTTCTCCCTGTGGTTTGGCCAGTCTGTAGACGTCAGCGCGGGCTCCTGCGGGGTCTCCCGCGGGGCAGCCGAGCTGCTGCTGGCCGGCTCCACGGCTCCCACCAATGCAACGGACGCCGAGTGGCCCGCCCTGGTGCGGATGATGGAGGGGCGCCGGGTGGGCTACCTGGAGACCGAGGGGCTGGAGTTCGAGACGCCTGACTACTATCCGGAGGAGATCGCCCGTGCCGGATCCCTGGAACGATGGCTGGAGGAGAGGTCAAGGCCCCTCGATGCCTGGATCGCTCGCACCCGCCTCACCCTGGATTCCCTGGTGGCGACCCTGAGGGTGATCGAGGGCAAATGACCTAACCCCCTACCCCCCGTCAGTTCTCTCGACAACAGCAACGCCACCGGCAGGTTGCTGGTGAAGGCCGCCCGGCAGCACGACGGTGAAAGTCGTCCCCTTCTCCAACTGGCTCACCACCTCGATCCGGCCACCGTGGGCCTCCACCAACCCCTTGGCGATGGCCAGACCGAAGCCCAACCTGCCCGGTCGCCCCTCGGCGAACCTCTTGAACCGGTCGAACAGTCTAGGCAGATCCTCTTCCGATATCCCCGGGCCCTCGTCCCGCACGAAGAGGCGACACTCCCCGTCGGGCGCCTCGCCTCCCAGGACCACCTTCTTGCCGGTTGGGGTGTGGCGAATGGCGTTCTCCACCAGGTTGCCCAGAGCCTGAGCCAGCCGCTCGCCGTCACCCCACAGGGCAGGCAGATCCGGCTCTTCCTCAAGCTCCAGGGAAACCCCCATCTCGGCGGCCTCCGCGGCAAACTCCGCGGATAGCGATCGGAGAAGGACGCTCGGGCTCAACTTCTTCTTGTGAAGCTGCAGACGGCCCGCCTCTATCCTGGCCGCCTCCAACAGATCGTCTGCCATCCGGTGCAATCGCTGGCTGTGGCTGGCCAGCCCGTCCAGCAGCAGGGGGCGCATGGCCGGATCGTCTACGGCACCCCTTTGAAGGGCCTCCACGGCCATGGCCACGCCGGTGATGGAGGAATGGAGATCGTGGGAAACGTCCCCCAGCAACTGCTGTCGAGCCCACTCCGCCTCCTGTAGCCGCTCAGCCAGGGCATCGAAGGCACGACCCGCCTCGCGAATCTCATCGTCCCCCCGGGGATTGACCCGAGAATCCAGTTTCCCCGCGCTCAACGCCCTGGCTGCCGCAGCCAGCCGCCTGGCGGGTGCGCTGAGGCTCTGGGCCAACACCATCGACAACAGGAGACTCACACTGCCCGCCACCGCCAGTCCTATCAGGATCGTCGTGGTCAAGTCCCATATCTGGCTGTACAGATCCCCCAACTGGTGCGTGAGCCGGATCGACCCCACCTGCCTCCCGTCCCAATCGATCGGCGCCCGGATGGACACCACGTCGGCCGACGGCTGGTTCACCCCACGGGCAACCCATTCGATACGCTGCTGCAGCTCGCTGGAAAGCCCGTAGGTAGCGCCAGGGCTGCCCGCCAGCTTGTACTCGTCGGGCTCCGTGGACCCCACGATGGTCCCATCGGCATCGGCCACCATCACCCGCACCGACACGTTCGCCCCTATGTCTTGTAGGTAGCTGCGGACCGCGTCCCGGTCCCCGGCCGCCAGGTCAGGGCCGAGCCTCTCCGCCAGCAGGGCCATCTCGTCCCGCATCCCCACCTGGATGACCCCAAGATAGAACCAGTCCACGCTCCGCATCAGGTAGAAGCCGAGGACGACCATGGCCAGCAGGACGAGGCCCAGATGACTCAACACCAGCTTGGTTCGGAGGCTGCGCAGCATCGGTCAGGACCCGACGGCCGCGAACCGATAGCCCACGCCACGAACCGTCTCGATGAGGTGAGGTCGATCCGGATCTCCTTCGATCTTCCGCCGCAACTGACGAATGAACACCTCCACGACGTTCTCATCGCCAAACCACTCGGTCCCCCACACAGTGTCCAGGATCTCCTGGCGGCTCAGAGCGCGGCCGGCGTTGGACATCAGCAACTGCAACAGTTCGAACTCCCGGGGCGTCACGGCGACCTCGCGGCCCCGCACCTCGACCCGATGGGCATCCACATCCAGGTACACGTCTCCAATGCGATAGGAGGACGGCGCCGGTCGAGCCACGGCCATCTGGCTGCGCCTCAGCAGCGCCCGCACCCTGGCAGTCAGTTCCGCGATGCCCACCGGCTTCGTCACGTACTCGTCCCCGCCCGCATCCAGAGCAACGACCTTGTCCACTTCTTCCTGTCGGGCTGTGAGGAACATTATGGGAACCTGGGATTCTCGCCGCAGCCGGCGGCACACCTCGACCCCGTTGATGTCGGGGAGCCCCACGTCCAGCACCACCAACTGAGGGCTCCCTCGCTTGGCCTCCTCCAGGGCCGCGTGGCCGGTGCCGGCCTGGATGACTCCGTAGCCCTCCTGCTGGAGAGCGTAGGCGATGGAATTGCTGATCAATGGATCGTCATCAACCACCAGTATGATCTCCTGGGTCGACACCAAGGGTCACCTCCGAGACACCCTCACTCTTGAAGGGAGGGCAGAAGGTTCTGATAAAGGCCGCGAGGCACAGCCTACCATCGGCTACCCTGAGGCACAAGAGGCACCCCCAGAGCGGCTGCTTCAACCTTACCCCTCCTTCAGCCTGCCTTAAGCTGTACCTAAGGTTGCCGAAGCCTTCCTGGACTATCATGTTGCCACCGTTCTCGGAGTGCATTCATTGCGAGACCTGGCAGCAAGGAGGAACAGGAATGGCCAAGCCCTCTGATACTCGGAAAGATCGGCCGTCCGGCTGGCCCCCGGAGGGAACCGGTCCGTTTCGCTTCCAGAACCTGTGCTCGGAAGATCTGGTCCTGGTGATCCTTTGGGGACTGGTGGTGGTGGGGCTGATAGTCCTGGCAGTGTTCGTCTTCCCCACCCTGTTCGGCTGGGGCCCCAGCCGCTCCGACGTACCCGCCGCCTACACGGCATCCCTCAGTGAAGCCCCGGCTACCTTCACGACTCCCGCCGAACAGTCCATCAGCCCAGCTTCCTGACAGCCTCAGACCCCGGAACTTGACCTCGACAGGGAAACGCCCCTACAATTGTGCAGGTTTGCCCATTTTTGCTCAAATATGCTCGTGTAGCGGTCGGACGTGGCTGCAGGGTTCTCACCGAGGAGAGCCCCGCTTTTCCGCGAGAGAAGGCCCGGAGGACATAGTTACCGTGTCGACGTCAGAAGGGGCACAAATCAGGCGCAAGTGGTTGACCCTGGAGCAGGCCAGCGAACGGCTGGGCGTGCACCCCACCACCCTGCGTCGCTGGGTCGACGAGGGGGCCGTGGACGCCTTCTTCACCCCTGGTGGCCATCGACGTTTCCGGCTGGTAGACCTCGAGCGATTCGAGCAGCAGCACCACAAATCCCGATGTCCGATAGCCCCCCAACGGGGCCTGGTCGATCACGCCATCGCCCACTCGCGACTGGATATCCCGGGCCAACGCTGGGTGACTCCTTACGGTGAGGCCGAACGGGAGACCCAGCGCTACCTGGGAAGGCGGCTGATGGGTCTCACCCTCCAGTACCTGGCTCGTGCGGACGAGAGCGACGAACTGCTGACAGAAGCTCGATCCATAGGGACTCAGCATGCCAGCAATGCCCTCCGACGGGGCCAATCCCTGGTCGATCTGCTGCAGGCCATCAGCTTCTTCCGAACCACCCTGGTGGAGGTGGCCCTACTGGAGCAGCCCCAGACGACCCTTCCCCAGCGAGAAGTCAGCGTGCGGATGCTGCGCCGGATCGAGAGGCTGCTGGGCGAGGTCCAGGCCGGAGTCGTGGAACTCTATCTCAAAGGAGAGGACGCGTGAGGCCCGCACAGGCGACCACCCACGCGAGCAACCCATGCGCGTAGCCATTGTCGGAGGCGGCATAGCCGGTTTGGCCGCCGCATATTATCTCCAGGAAGGCGCCCGGGACTCCGGCGTGCCCGTACAAACCACCCTGATAGAAAGCGACGCCCGCCTGGGAGGCAAGATCATCACCCAGGATCGAGGCGGCTTCGTCGTCGAGGGAGGGCCCGATTCCTTCCTGACCCAAAAGCCGTGGAGCGTGGAGCTGTGCCGGCGGCT
>JAJZQR010000219.1 GCA_021806765.1 Chloroflexota bacterium
TGGTGGCCTGCACAGCTGCTATCTTCATGAGAAACCTCCTTTATCCAAGTGCATGAAGATCAGCGCAAGCTTCGTGCCGCCCCGTCCCCCCGTCACAGCTCGTCGGATAAGGAGGGGCCGCCGTCCAGGCCGTCTCCGCCGCCCATGGCCTCGTCGTCGGGCATCTCGCCGGCCTCCATCCGGTCGATCATCTCCTCGTACTCCGGCCCCAGGTCCTCGCCCATCTCCTGGCCCATCTTCCTGGCCCACCGAGCGATGCTCTTGGGGTCGTTCTCGTCCAGACCGCCCAGGCTGCTGGGATCCGCCAGATTCTCCAGCCGGCTCTCCTCGGACTTCATCACGGCGAAGCGGGACACCAGTTTGGCCAGGTTGGTGGAGCCGCACTGGGGGCAGACCGGGGCCTCCGTGGAGTTGAAGCTGCGGAAGAAGACGCTGACTCGACGCCTGCAACCGTGGCAACGATACTCGTAGATGGGCATTGGAATCACCTCGGTGTTTAAGGACTGAGGACTTTGGACTGAGGACTGAGAAAGAAGGTCTCGGCCTCAGTCCTCAGTCCCTTAGACCTCAGTCCTGCGTTTGCGGATAGATCATTTTACCAGGGTTGAGGATGCCGTTGGGGTCGAAGGTGGCCTTTATCCGCTGCATGAGGCTAAGCGCGTCGGGCGAGAGCCGTCGGGCCACGTAGGGCTGCTTGACCAGGCCGATCCCGTGCTCGCCGGAAAGGGTGCCCCCCATTTCGATGGCGGCGGCGAAGATCTCCGAGGCGGCCTGGTGGACCCGCTCCATCATCTCGTGGTCCCGGGTATCGAACAGCAGGTTGGGGTGGAGGTTTCCATCCCCGGCGTGGCCGAAGACGGGGATGACCAGGTCGTACTTCCGTGAGATCTCCCCGATGCGCCGCACCATCTCCGGGATGGCGCTGCGGGGCACGGCGATATCCTCCCCCTGCTTGGCGGGGGCCAACCGCCCGAGGGCCGGCGAAACTGCTCGACGGGCCTTCCAGAGGGCCTCGCACCCCTCCGCGGTGGTGGCCACCTTCACCTCGGAGGCCCCGCTCCGCTCGCAGACCCGACCCACCTGCTCGATCTCCGGCAGGATGGCCTCCTCCCGGCCGTCCACCTCGACGATCAGTATCGCCCCTGCCTCCACGGGCAACCCCATCTTCAGGTACTCCTCCACCACCCGGATGGTAGTGTTGTCCATGATCTCGATGGTGGAGGGGAGGATGCCGGACCCCAGCAGGTTGGTCACCGTCTGCGTGGCGTCCTCCAGGCGGGGGAAGATGGCCATGGCGGTGCGCTTCGTCTCGGGCTTCGGGATCAGCCGCAGGATGATCTCGGTGATGACCCCCAGGGTGCCCTCGGAGCCCACGAACAGCTGGGTGAGGTTGTAGCCGGTGACATCCTTCATCAGCTTGCCACCGGTGATGAGGATCTCGCCGGTGGGCAGCACCACCTCCAGCCCCAGCACGTAGTCCTTGGTGGTGCCGTACTTGAGGCAGCGGGGGCCGCCGGCCCCCTCGGCCACGTTGCCGCCCAGGGTGGATTGCTTGAGGCTGGCCGGATCGGGCGGGTAGAAGAGCCCTCGGCTTTCCACCTCCGCCTGGAGGTCCGCGGTGATGACACCTGGCTCCACCACGGCCACCAGGTTCACCAGGTCGATCTCCTTGATCCGGCTCATGCGGGTTACACTCAGGACGATGCTGGCCTGGTTCGGGATGGATCCACCGGACATGCCGGTGCCCGTGCCGCGAGCTACGACGGGCACCCGCTCCTGGTTGGCCAGCTTCAGGACCTCGGAGATCTGCTGGGGGGAGCTGGGCAGAACCACCACCCCGGGCCGGTCCTGGAGGTAGCTGGCGTCGTAGCCGTAACAGACCAGATCCTCGGGGGTGGTGAGGACCCACTCCTCCCCCACGATCTGGCGGAGTCTTTGAATGAGTTCAGCTTTCATCGAGTTGTCAGCCCTCAGATTTGGACCGGTAGGCCTTATCCAGCAGAACCACGGGGTGGGTAACATCCATCGACAGCCCGGCCCTCCGCACGCCCTGACTCAACTGCATCTGGCAGACGGGGCAGCCGGAGGCGATCACCTCTGCATCCGTGGCGGCGGCGTTGGCCATCTTCCGATCCAGGATCCCCATGGACATCTCGTGGTGGGTCAGCATGTAGGTGCCGGCGCCACCGCAGCACCAGTTGGCTTCCTTCATCTCTTTGAGTTCCACGCCCGGGATCATCTTCAAGAGATTCCGCGGTTGCTGCGAGACGCCCTGACCGCGAACCAGGTGGCAGGGATCGTGGTAGGTGACCGTGGTCTTCACCTCCCCCATCCGGCCGTCCAGGGGGATCTCGGCCAGGAACTCGCTGATGTCCCGGAACTTACTGCTGTAGGCCGCAGCCTTCCCGGCGTACACGGGATCGTGTTTCAGCCACTCCTGGTACTGCTTGCCCGACTCGCCGCAGGTGGCGCAGTCGGTAACGATGACGTCCACTCCCGCCTGCTCGAAGAGGTCGATGTTCTTCCTGGCCAGCTGCAACGCCGTGTCCAGGTCGCCGTAGGCCATGGCGGGCATCCCGCAGCAGACGGTAGCCTTGGGAGTCACCACCTCCGCCCCATTGTGGGCCAGTACCCGCACTGTCGCCGCACTCTCGTCGCCGTAGAGGAGGTTTTGTGCGCAGCCCAAGAAGAAGCCTACCCGGTACTTGCGCTCGCCGCGAGGCGGGGTCACCTCTGGCAATCGCTGCCGCAGGGGGGTCATGGGCAGGGTAGGGGGCATCTGCGCCGTCTCCCCCAGGTGGTACGGGAGGAGCTTCAGGATGCCGGTGCGCTCGGCCAGCCAGCGCAACCCCGATCTCTGATACAGACGGAGGGGCCACATGGCGGCCTCCATCCGGTTGGGGGAGGGAACCAGCCCCTCGAAGATCCACTTCTTAGCGGCGGGTTGGGGCAACTTGTTGTCTATCTCGATTCGAGCGTCGAGGACGATCTCCTGGGCCTCCACACCGGAGGGGCACACGGCGGCGCACGCCCCGCAGTTGAGGCAGCGGTACATGTGGTCGACGAAGTTGTGGCTCAGTTCCAGCTTGCCCTCGGCGGCTGCCCGAACCAGTGCCACCCGTCCCCTGGGGGAGTTGGTTTCCGTGCCCGTCTCCCGATAGGTGGGGCACACCGAAAGACACAAGCCGCAGCGGATACAGTTCAGCAGCTCGTCGTAGCTGGGTACCCGCTTCGGCGCAAAGCCCTTCTGCCCGTTATTGTCTGCCATCTAGCACCTCGTGACGAGGACTGAGCTACGAGGACTGAGGACTGAGAGCTGGGTCGGCTCCCCTCAGTCCTCAGTCCTCAGCCCTGGGGTCTCGTTCTGGCGTAGTCGTCTATGTACATCTTGCCCGGGTTCAGGACGTTGTTGGGGTCCAGCGCCCGCTTGATGGCCAGGGTGGCCTTCATCCCCGCGTCCTTCATCTCCATGGGCATGTAGGGGGCTTTCGAGAGGCCGATGCCGTGTTCCCCGGAGAGGGTGCCTCCCAGTTCCAGGGCTGCACGGAAGATCTCGTCCACCGCCTTCTCCACCCGCTCCATCTCGTCCTTGTCCCGTTCGTCGCAGACGATGGTGGGATGGAGGTTTCCGTCCCCGGCGTGGCCAAAAGTGCCGATCAGCAGGTCGTGCTTCTCGGCGATCTGCTGGACCCGCCGCACCATCGGCGCCACCTGGCTTCGGGGTACCGTCGCATCCTCCAGCACCATGGTCGGCTTGATGCGGGCCAGGGCGGGAAGGGCCGCGCGGCGGCCGGCGGCCAGACGCAGGGAGTCCTCGGCGCTCCGGGATACCTGGATCTCGGCGGCGTTGTGCTCCCGGCACACCTTCACCACCTTCGCCGCATCCTCCTCTACCACCGAGGCCGGACCGTCTACCTCGATCAGCAGGATGGCCTCCATGTCCAGCGGCAGACCCGCGTGGATGTACTGCTCCACGCAGCGGACCGTCACGTTATCCAGGAACTCCAGGGTCGGGGGGATGACCCGGTGGGCGATGATGCTGGATACCGTCTCGGCGGCATCGCTCAGGCTCCGGTAGTAGGCCAGCATGGTCTTCTTGGCCTCGGGCTTCGGTATCAGCCGGACCAGGATCTTGGTGATGATCCCCAGGGTACCCTCGGAGCCCACCATCAGCCGGGTCAGGTCGTAGCCCGTCACGTTCTTAACGGTCTTACCGCCGGTGTTGATCACCTCGCCGGTGGGCAGCACCACCTCCAACCCCATGACGTAGTCCCGGGTCACGCCATACTTGAGGCCCCGCAGTCCCCCGGCGTTCTCCGCCACGTTGCCCCCCATGGTGGACACCGTCATGCTTCCGGGGTCCGGAGGGTAGAAGAGGCCTATGGACTCCACGGCGTTGTGGAGATCGCTGGTCACCACTCCGGGCTCGACCAGGGCCGTGAGGTTCTCGGTGTCGATCTCCAGGACCCGGTTCAGGCGGTTCATCTGCACCACCAGCCCGCCCTGGATCGGCACGCTGCCGCCGCTCAGGTTGGTGCCTGCCCCACGGGGAATAACCTTGAACCCTACCCGATTGGCCAGGTGAAGGATTTGGGAGACCTCCTTCGTGCTGCCGGGCTGCACGACGGCATCGGGCCACTGACCCAGTCGAGGTGTTGCGTCGAAGCCGTAGCAGGCAAGGTCTTCCCGACTGGTGAGGAGGTTCTCCATACCAGCGATTCGGGCGAGTTCTGCCAGCGTGGACCGTTCGAACATCTTATCCTCCCCGAGTGAGAAGAGAGGGACGGCGACGAGATGGAAGGGGAAGAAGTGAGCGCCGAAGACTCAGGAGTTGCGCGTGATGCAACGTCGCACCTCGCCCTTCATTCAGTAATGAGTAATGAGTGATGAGTGATGAGTAACTCCACGGAAGACTCATCACTCATCACTCATCACTCATCGCTTCGCAGGTGATTGAGGTCCCAGAGAAGGTCGTCCAGACTGACCCCGTGGACGATAGCCCCAGCCTCCAGGTTCTCGAACTCGGCGGCCAGACAGACGATGCAGCCGAGACCGTAACGCTCGAAGACGGGGATAGAGTTGGGGTACCGGGCAACTATCTCCTGGATAGTCATGTCTTTAGTGATCGTCATGGGGCCCCCTTCACACCCAGTCTTGGGATGATGTGGACCCGAGAGATAGCTCGTCGTCCGGAGAGTCCATGCCGTCGTCCTCGATCTTGCGTCCCTCCAGGGCTGCCAGGCGACGCTCCAACTCGGTGACCTTCCGATGCAGGCAGTGGATCGCTTCGGCCTCCGGGTCCGGCAGCTTTTCCACCGTTCCGTTGGCCGGGTCGACTCGAGCAACGATGCGGCCGGGAACTCCGACCACAGTGCAGTTGGGCGGCACCGGCTTCACCACAACGGAGCCCGCTCCAATCCGCACGTTATCCCCTATGGTTATGGCCCCGATGACCTGGGCGCCCGTGCCTACCACCACGTTGTTTCCGAGGGTCGGGTGCCGCTTGGTCTTGTGGGTGCTGGTCCCGCCCAGAGTGACTCCCTGGTATAGCTCCACGTTATCCCCGATCTCGGCGGTCTCCCCGATCACCACGCCCATGCCGTGGTCGATGAAGAAGCCTTCGCCGATCCTGGCGCCCGGGTGGATCTCTATGCCGGTGAGAAACCGGCTGATATGGGAGATCAACCGGGGAAGGACAGGCACTTTCCACTTGTACAGGGTGTGGGCCAGCCTGTGGAACTGCCTGGCGTGGAACCCCGGGTAGGCGAGCAGTATCTCTATGGTACTGACGGCGGCGGGGTCTCGAGCGTAGATGGTCTCGATGTCTCGCCGGATGCTTCGGATTAGTCGCAGCAACGCCTTCTGATAGTCCCTTTCTAGGCAGGTAGCAGTAAGAGACTGTGACTTTGGGGCACCCTTGTGTACAAAAAAGGTGCAGCGAACCGATTATAACACGTCCGCTGCACCCGGTCTCCACAAGGGCTGCGGACCGAGTGCCCACTGGTAGCTCAGTCCTCAGTCCTGAGTCCTCAGCCCTGGCGTTCCTAGTAGAACAGCTCGGCCAGCTTGAACAACTCGATGTCCACCGTCTTGGTTCGACCGACGGCGTCGGCGATCTTTACGGGGACGATCTTGTTCCCCTTGAGGGCGGGCATGTAGCCGAACTTGCCCTCCTTGATCAGTTCCACGGCTCCCACGCCGAAGCGGGTTCCGTTGACCCGGTCGGTCACCGATGGGGACCCGCCTCGCTGCAGGTGTCCCAGCACCGTGACCCTGCTCTCGAAGCCGGTCTCCTTCTCGATTCGGGTAGCCAGCAGTTCACCCACGCCCCGCCTGTCCAGCCGGACGTGTCCAAAGGCATCCACCTCGTGCACGGCTTCCTTGGCGGCCAACCCGGGCATCTCGACACCTTCAGCCACGACGATGATGCTGAAGTCCTTGCCCACTGCCCGGCGCCGCTCCAGGTGCCGGCAGACCCGCGCTATGTCGGTAGGCACTTCGGGGATCAGGATGAGGTCGGCGCCTCCTGCCAGACCTCCCTCTACGGCCACCCAGCCGGCGTCCCGTCCCATTACCTCCACCACCAGGACCCTATGGTGGGCGCTGGCCGTGGTGTGGAGCCGGTCCAGCGCCTCCATGACGACCTGGACTGCCGAGTCGAAGCCGATGCAGTAATCGGTCTCCGACAGGTCGTTATCCATAGTCTTGGGCACACCAACCACCTTCACACCGCGATCGAAGAGCCCCCTGGCTACACTGAGGGTATCGTCTCCTCCGATGGCGACCAGGGCGTCGATCTCGTACCTCTTCAGGTTGGCGACCACCTCCTCCATGTGCTCTTCTTTCTTGAGGGGGTTAGTTCGAGAGGTACCGAGGATGGTGCCGCCCAGGTGCAGGATGCCGGATACGCTCTTGCGGGTCAGTTCCTCTATCTGTCCCTCGCCCAGCAGTCCGGCCCAGCCATTCTTCACTCCCAGCACAGTCCAGTCCTGTGCAAAGCAACTCCTCGCGACAGCCCGAATGGCGGCGTTCAGACCAGGGCAGTCTCCACCGCCAGTGAGAACAGCGACTCTCAAGGTTCGTTTCTCCTCCTAGAGATCCTCGTATACACGCTCCCATCGCCCGAGAGGCCAGACAACCTCTTCGATGCGACAGTATCTGCGATTATTATACCCCGTTTGCCTGTGTAGCTGTCAGCGATCAGCGATCAGCTACCAGCAGCGAAGCGGGCAAACTCGGCCTAAACAGGGTTGAACAGTTTGTTGCTGAGACGGAGAGGATGGCAAGATGCCGCCGTCAAGGCTGAAAGCTGATGGCTGACGGCTGTCAGCTAGCCGAACACCCCGATGCGGCGGAAGCGGGCCCAGCGATCCTCCAGCAGCTTCTCCACCTGGAGCCGCGACCCGGAGCCGTAGAGGCTCCTCAGTTCCCGGAGATAGCGCAGGAGGGCGCTATGCAGTTGGGCCGCCGCAGCTCCGTGATCCAGGTGGGCTCCTCCCGGTGGCTCGGGCAGCACTTCGTCGATGATGCCGAACTCCAGAAGGTCCTGAGCTGTGATTCTCATCGCCTCGGCGGCCCTGGGGGCCTGACCCGCGTCTTTCCACAGGATGGTGGCACAGCCCTCAGGGGACACCACCGAGTAGACCGCGTTATCCATCATCAGTACCCGATCGGTTACCCCGATGGCCAGGGCACCGCCGCTGCCTCCCTCACCGATCACCACCGAGATCGTTGGAGTCTGCAATCGCGACATTTCCAGAAGGTTGGTGGCTATGGCCTGAGCCTGGCCTCGTTCCTCCGACTGAACGCCCGGATCGGCGGCCGGCGTATCGATCAGGGTAATGACCGGCATCCCGAACCGTTCGGCCTGCTTCATCAGCCGCAGGGCCTTCCGGTATCCCTCGGGCTTCGGCATTCCGAAGTGCCTGGCCACGTTCTCCTTGGTATTCCGGCCCTTCTGGTGGCCGATTACCATGACCGTCTCCTCGCCCAGGTGGGCGAGACCTCCCACGATCGCCTGATCATCGCCATAGAGCCGGTCGCCCCTCAACTCCAGGAAATCCGAGAAGGCGAGCTTCACGTAATCCAGGGTGTGAGGACGGTCGGTATGGCGGGCCAGGGCGAGTCGCGCCCAAGCCGAGACGGACTGTGACTCTCGCGCCGGCACGATCTCCGGTCTTGCCGGCTCCTTACCGTTGTGGAGTCCCTCCCAGTCGTCGTGAACGCTAGCTTCCATATGCAGCAGCACCCATGTACAGGCGGAGCAGCTTCCCGATGGTCGCTTTCAGCTCGCGCCTGTGGACTACCATGTCGATCATCCCGTGCTCCAACAGAAACTCCGCGGTTTGGAATCCGGGCGGGAGTTTCTGCTTGGTTATCTGCTCGATTACCCTCGATCCGGCAAAGCCTATCAGGGCTCCGGGTTCGGCTATGTTGATGTCGCCCAGGCTGGCAAAGCTAGCCGTGACGCCGCCTGTAGTAGGGTCCGTCAGCACCGAGATGAAAGGGATCGAGGCCCTGGCCAGCCGTGCCAGAGCCGAGGAGGTCTTGGCCATCTGCATCAAGGAGAAGATGCCTTCGTGCATCCTCGCTCCGCCTGAGCAGCTGGAGATCACCACCGGTTGCCGGGAGGCCAGGCCCCGCTCC
>JAJZQR010000220.1 GCA_021806765.1 Chloroflexota bacterium
GCTGCATATCCTGCTCGCTCTTCAGTAGCTGGGAGTAGGTGAGCTGGTACTGGGTGAGGGCGTTCTGGAGACGGCCTATCTCCGCCTGGCGCGCCTCTGGCGTAAGGTCTCGAGTGGCGGCGCGGAGTTCGTCGATCTGAGTTGAGGCGGTGCGGATGTTGGCCTCCAGGGTCTGCAGCTGCTCCCTCAGCGCGTCCCGGGAAAGAGCCGCCTGGCCCAAACCGGCCAGGCGGCTCTCCTTGATGAAGGCGCGGGCGACGGCGTTGGCGATGTCGGCTGCCTGCTGGGGGTCGGTGCTCTCGGCCTTCAGTTCCAGCAGCATGGTGTCCCGCACGACCCGTACACTCAGCATAGCGTTGAGCCGCTCCGGGCTAAAGGGGAGCTTCAACTCCGCCAGAGCATCTTCCAGGACAGGGCGCTTGCGGATCAGTTCCCCATAGGTCTTAGTGAGCCGCTCGCTGGTCAGGACATCGTTGTAGGCCACGACACCGGGGGTTTGGGCCTGGTTGACCAGGAGGGTGGTGGAGGCCTCGTACACCCTGGCCATGGAGTCGCTCACCAGGTACGAGGAGCCAGCAGCCAGCGTTCCACCCAGCAGGATCAACCAGAGCCACCGCCGCAGGAAAGCCAGGTAGTGTCTCAGTTCCATCGGGCTTCGACTCCCTCAGAACCTGGAACCGGGCCTCCGGTGCATTCAGAGCGCAGCACCGGGACCGCGAGGGTTATCTCCTCACCTCTCTAGGACGGAAAGGGGACCGTGGATAGGGCCCCACAAGCCTGCAGCCAGGAGTAAGCGACAGGCTCCACTTCCAATAGACCGCCATCCTGATAATGCGCGTAAGCGTCCATATGTTCTCACAAGCACGCCTTAGCTCTAGCAGCAGTCAGCCTACATCTGCTGAATATGCAATGTCAAGAGGTATGAGGTAGTAGGCTGAGCAGAAATAGGCTAGAATTTTAACGAGCCTTGGGTCGGGCTCGACGGAGGCGCAGGGAGTGATGAGGCAAGTCGGGTTGTGGACAGTCCTCTTTGCCGCCCTAACACTGTTGGTGCAGGCTCGACTCGTCGCCCGCTGGGACGAGGCCACGTTGGGCTTGGTGGCTGCCTGTCGTCCCAGCGTTCTGGCCTAGGCCATGAACTGGATCTTCCGGCTGGGGTTCGCGCAGGTAGACGTGGCCCTGGCGGTGCACCCTCTCGCGGCCGCCTGTTCCAGGAAGAGGTGTAGATGGTGGGAAGGCACACCCCACCCTGGCCCAGAGGAGCGCGCTGGGCCTGTTGGGGACGAGTGCCGCCCCATCGATCGGCGTTCGAAGGCAATCAGGGTGGGGCCGGGTCCGTGGGGGGTGCGCCGCCAGATCCGGCAGCCTGCTTGATAAGCGAGTGCAACTGCGCCTCAGGGGGCTTTACAGAGCATAGTACAATTATATTGTTCATCACGGATCTGCCGTGAGACTCGCGATGTGTCTCGACCGTCTCTCCTGGGTTCGAGGCCATGGAATTGCGCTACAGCGTCATCATTCCGGCGCGAAATGCGAGACAGGAGCTGGCCGAGATTCTGGCCGCCCTCTCGGCCGGAGCCGACGAACCCGCGCCCAAGGAAGTCGTCGTGGTCGACGACGGATCGATAGACTCCACGGCTGCCTTGGCCCGTACCTGGGGCGCCCGGGTAGTCAGCATTCCAGGTCGGGGCCCCGCGGCAGCCCGCAATGCCGGCGCCTCGGCTGCCTCGGGAGATCTCCTGGTCTCCTTCGACGCCGACTGCGTGCCCGAGCAGGGCTGCATCGAAGCGCTGCTGGCCCCCTTCGAGGACCCCCGGGTGGTGGGGGTGCGAGGGGCCTACACCACGAACCAGCGAGCCCTGGCCGCCCGCTTCGCGCAGTTGGAGATGGAGGAGAAGCAGGAGCGTATGGCGGCCAGCCGCGAGACGGCGGTCGTGGATACCGCCTGCGCCGCCTATCGACGGAGGGCCTTCCTGGAGGGCGGGGGACCTCTGGAGGGTGGCCTCCGTGGCTCGAGAGGAGAGCAAGCCCCTCGTGGTCGCCGGCGGCTTGGTGGTGGCGGTGAGGAGCGGGTAGGTAGATGAGAAGAGCAGCTTCGTGGGTGTTGCCGGCGATTTTCGGTCTGCTCCTCGTCCTGTGGGTGGGGTTACCGATCCGCCTGGCCCTGGCCGAGGAGCCGGGCACCGGTTTTCCTATCGCCGATCAGCTCCTGCGGGACTATTACCAGAAGAGGGGCGGGGTCCGCACCTTCGGCTACCCTATCTCTCGGGAGTTTACCCTCCAGGGCTTCCCGGTGCAGATGTTCCAGCGGGGGGTGCTTCAGAGGCTGCCCGACGGGGGTGTAGCCACCATGAACCTGCTTGACGAGGGGCTGATGCCCTACACCAGCTTCAACTTCTCCGTGGTTCCCGCCACTTCGCGCGAACTGAAAGAGAGCGCCCCCTCGGTGGCCGATCCCGACTACGCCCGCAAAGCCATCGATTTCGTGCGGGCCAACGCCCCCGATGAATGGCAGGGTCTCCCCGTCAACTTCTTCCGCACCTTCTCCTCGACGGTGCGGTACGAGGACGCCTTCCCCCAGGGCGAGGCGGACCCTGCCCTGGTCCCCCTGCTAAACCTGGAGCTGTGGGGGCTGCCGACCAGCAGGCCCGAGTACGATCCCAACAACCGAGGCTTCGTCTACCAGCGGTTCCAGCGGGGGATCATGCACTACGACGCCACGACGGGCGCCACCCAGGGCCTGCTGCTGGGGGACTACCTGAAGGCGATCATGACCGGGCGCGATCTGCCTCGGGACCTGGAGGCCCAGGCAAGAGGCAACCCCTTCTACCGCCAGTACGAGATCGGCGCGGACCGGGGTCCCCTCCGTTCGGCGGAGCTGCCGGCCACGGATCTGGCCCTGGCCTTCCGGTGGGGCACCCCCGACCCGCGCTTCGGCGTGGTGATAGCGGGACCCAACACCGAGGATCCCAGCTTCCTTGCGGCAACCTTGGAGGCCTTGGGCGCCGGAAGCTGGTTCAGCTTCGCCGGGAACCGGGCCAATGTGACCGGCCGTGTGGAACTGGTACGCCCCGGCGCGGACCTGAAGGATCTGACCACCCGTGCCCGCGCCAGGCCCGGCGGCG
The DNA here is from genome assembly GCA_021806765.1 of Chloroflexota bacterium. Next base: position 3,126 of record JAJZQR010000220.1, read on the forward strand.
CGTGGCTTATCGGCAACGAACCGAACGTGCCGGGCCAGGATGACCTCCAGCCCGGAGCCTACGCCGATTTCCTCGCCCAGGTGTCGGGCGCTATCCGGGGCGCCGACCCGACAGCCGTACTGGTGGGGCCCAACGTGCTGAACTGGGAGAAGACCTGCACCGGATGTCCTGGCTTTGGCCAGGGGCGTTCCTGGAGCGAAGCTTTCCTGGCAGCCTACCAGGAGCGATACGGGAAGGTTCCCCTGGACGCGTGGGGGATCCACACCTACAGCTTGGACTGGGACAACCTGCCCCTCACCGACGCTGCCGCCGACCACGCCCAACTGATCTCAACCCGCACCTGGCTCGACGCGAGGGGCCTGCGCCTACCCCTCTGGCTGACGGAGTTCGGGGTGATCTGGGGCTTCGAGGGCATCGAGTGGGTGGACCAGGGCGGTCGCCGAACGGCCCGCCCGGTCGGGCAGTTCCGCGCCGACCTGGTGGGGAACTATCTGGACAGTATGCTAGCCTGGCTGACAGGATCCGGCGGTCAGGCGCGGGTGGAGCGCTGGTTCCTATACGCCACCGCGCCGCCCCCGGAGCCCTACGCGACGGAGATGGCCGGCATCGCCCTGATGGAGCCCGGCCGGCTCATCCTCACCCCTTTCGGGGAACGCTACCGGGCCTGGTCGGTTCGCGGCGAGCGCTAGGCGCCGTGCGGGATGCAGAACTGCCTGCTCTTGGGGAAGTGACCCTGAGGATGCTGGATGAATAGCACCTGCAACTGGCCTTTGAGGACCAGCGACTCACCCGCTGGTCCAACGCCCGAGGCTGGGACGGTTCGATCCCCGACGTGGCAGCGGACTCCCTCTTCGTGGTCGACACAACCGTTTCATACGGAGATACCTACCCCTTCATTTGCTCTAATGTAGACATCCGTATTAAACTACAAGAAGAATCTAGTCAACGTCATGCACTCGTGTTATATTGCGCTAATCGGTTTCCGGCCGGCTTGCCCCCATGGACCTACCCCGCCATGGTGGTCGGGGCGACCTACGACCCGGCAACAGGCAAGGTGACGGAAAACCCCGGCTTCTGGGGCAATTGGGTTAGGGTGTACATACCTGCGGATGCCCGGGCGATCACCGTAGAGGGGTTGATCGATCCTGCCCCAACGCGACTGGAGTTCGGTCGGTTGGTCGTGGCTGGATACCTTCCGCTGTCTCCAGGGCAGCGGAAGACCGTGAGCATCGGCTATCTGACGAAGGGAGGAAAGGGGCTCACCGAAGGATACCAGCTCTTTCTACAGAAGCAGGCTGGCCTCCAGGCCCGGCCGATCTCCATGACGGTGGAATGGCCAACTGGTGAGGTTGCCCGGTACTCGGGCTCTCCAGCCCGGGACCAGTGGGTGGAACTGCACGGAACTCGTAAGGGGGCAACAACAGGGCAATAGTAGCTGAAGGAGGTTAGGCTCATGTTTGGCAAACTCGTCTTCCGCCTTCGATGCCAGACCCGTAGGCTGTTCCGGCACTACGGCTGGCCCTTGGGAGCAGCTCTAGCCTTGGCAGTCCTAGCTACCATGGGCGGGTCCTGGGGCACCGCCCTCGGTCAGACAGCCATAGCGCCGACGGCCACACCGACGGCCACACCGCCCCCACTCGTCTTGGCGGCCGCTCCGGGACCAGCGCCCACCCCGGCACCCTTGCCGCCGGTCCCGATATTTGTGCCGGGAGTGCAGCCCGCTGGCCCTGCGGTGCAATCGCCGGTCTCGACCGACGGCGGGCAGGTGAACACGGGGAACCCGAACGTGCTGCTGATGTTCTCTTCGGGTTCCGTCGATAGGCCAGCAGTCGTCGACTACATTCCCGTGATACCCGGTACGGCACCCCCACCATCGTGCGGTTTTCTAAGAGGTGAGACTGCCTTTCAGCTGACTGTCAGGGATGCGGCGACGGGCGTCGAACTGTACGGCTTCCCGGCTCCCCTGGTCATCACGTACAGGCCGACGTCTGCCGAGATGGCAGCAGCCGGGGGTAACCTGTCCCTGGTCATGTTGTGCTACTGGAACGGCAACGCGTGGGTGGCACTCACGGGCACTCCGAACGCCAATGGCACCATCACGTACACCCTGCCGTACCTCCTGCAGAACATCAACCTTCTCGCTGTCCTGATCAGGCCGGAGGGCGCCGCACCAGTCGGAATCGAACTCCCGAACGGGCGGTTCTTCACCGCTACCAACGGTTTCGGGGGGGCCTGTGGGACCGGCTTTGCCGTCACCGACGACGGAGAGATCGGCTTCTGGACCGAGTTCCAGCGCATGGGGGGCGTGGATCGGGTCGGTTACCCGATCAGTGGACGCTTCATGCACGGGGGGTTCGTGACTCAGGCATTCCAGAAGTTTGCGCTCCAGTGGCGTCCCGAACTCGTTCAGACGGTGCCGGTCAACGTATTCGACGACCTTCACATGCAGGGGGCGGACAGTTGGCTTGACACTTTCGAGCAGGTCCCGCCCGCTGCTGATACTGGCGCGGACACCAACCTGCCGTGGGATCAAGTGGTGGCTCGGCACGTCGCCATCCTCGATCCCTATCCTGCCCTGCGCAACGCATACCTCGCCGATCCCAACTGGCTGGAGAGCTACGGACTGCCGGTCTCCGTGAAGGACTACGGCCCGATGGTCACCGCGCGACTGCAGCGGGCAACGTTGCAGTTGTGGAAGGTGGACATGCCCTGGGCAGCGGCCGGTACCGTCGTAGTCGGCAACGGTGGTGACCTGGCCAAGGAGGCTGGCCTCTGGCCTGCCGACGCCGTCACCCCAAGGCTGCCGTAGGCCTTACTCGTGGCAAAGTTGTAGCGGGCGTGAAGTTGACGCTGCGAGGGTTGGCCAGCCTGATCATCGCTGGACTGGTGGCGCTGTTGGCGTCGCTCGGCGGAGGCTGAGGGAACACCCTCGGCCAAACCGCCGGGCCTCCGCCAACGCGCCCCGCCTAAGAGGCCGGGATCAAGGTAGTCTGCGAGGGGCAGATGGTAGGAGGAGGCTGACGAGCGGCAGCAGTATGAAGGGGCTCATAGTGAACTGCGAGGCCACCGCTTCCTGGGGTAGGTCCGGCTCGAACGCCGCGGTCAGGTTGGTGGCTGGTAGTGTCTGAGAGTCAGCCAGATGGTTCGGGCAGCTCGGATCGTACTGCCGGTAGAAGCGGCTGCCCTGGGCCTGCATTTCCAGGTCGGCTGGAAGATGCCAGCCCGTCATCAGGCTCTTCAGGTGCTCCCCCAGTAGCAACCCTTGAGTGGCCCCGGCCGAGGCATCGTAGTGCAGGATCCCGCGCTGGAACCGCTGGTAGACGAATCCGTGATTGGTGGGATCGTAGGCAGGCCAGCTGGTAGGTAATCCCCAGATCTCTAGGTTCAGCAGCGGGATGAGACCGGCATCCCCGCTACCCTCAGGGAAGGCATCCTCGTAGCGAACGGTAGACAGGTACCTACCGAGGAAGTTGACCGGCAGGCCCTCCCATCGGTCAGGAACGTTGGCCTGCAGGAAGGCGATGGCCTTCTCCGCATAGTCCGGATCGCCGGCCGAAGGGGCACCATTGATCAACACCGGGTCCGGTGCTGGGAAGCTACTGGAGTTGATCCGCGTGTAGGGCATGAAGCCCTCCTCCAGCAGGTTCATGGTAGCTACGGTCCCGTCGGGCATGGCCTGCAGCATGCCTCGCTGAAACAGCTGCACCCGAAAGCCCAGGAGGGTGAACTCCCGGGAGATTGGATAGCCGAAGGTCCTGATACCCCCTCGCTTGCTGAAGTAGTCCCAGAAGACATCTCGGTTCACCCGGAAGCCTGTTTGCTGGAAGTAGCGCTCGTCGGCAGGGACAGGAACCGATGGCGATATCGATGGGGGTTGCACAGGAAGAACAGGCAACACTGCCAGGGTTGCCGTAGGTATCGGAATGGACTGTACCGTTGGGGATGCGGAATTACCGCTAGACCCGGCCGTTACCGCGTTACCTGATGAGGAAGTCCCTCCTGAGGAACTACCGCCGTTGTCGCCACCACTACCACCGCCATCCCCATTGCTACCCCCACTGCTTCCACTATCTGTAGGTGGTACTGCTTGAGGGATCGCCGTCGGGGTGACAGTCGGCAAACTGGTCGCGGTTGATGTGGGCGTGCTGGTAGGGGTGCGGGTGGCCGTTCCAGTCGACGTCGCAGTGGGAGTCGATGTGGCGATCGAGCTGGCGGTTCCGGTGGCAGTGGCGGTAGCGGTAGCCGTTGGCGCAGGGGTAGCTGTCGGAGTCCCAGTCGGAGTAGCAGTATGGGTGGCCGCAGCCGTGGGAGTCTCAGTGGGAGTAGGCGTCCCAGTCGGAGTAGGGGTTGCCGTCACCGTGTAGGTGGCTGTTGCGGTCAGCGTCGCGGTCACCGTCGCGGTCGGGGTGGGGGTAGATGTGGCGAGTCCGCTGTAGGAGCGGACCGCGTTGTCCAGGAAGTCCACAAGCTTCGGCCCGTTGACCGCGTTGGCGGTGGAGTTGGGATGGGAATCGGAGGGATCGGGGTTGCGGTAGGCAGCCCTCAGCATGTTGTAGTCGGGCCTGGTAGGGTCGGACTCGGCCAGGAGGTCGAAGAAGTCGAAGACGAACAGGTTGGGGTGACCCGCGGTGTACTCGGGCGACTTCAGCCAGTTGGCGAACTCTCTCGCTAGGGCGGCGTTGGTGGCGTTGGTTTGCTCCGGCCTGAGGGGCGGGAAGGTGAAGGCCACGAAGAGGTGATCGGGGTACTGGTCAATCCGCTGCCGGATTCTGAGGTAGTAGCTATTGTAGGAGGTGAGAATGTCCCGGCTCCAGAGGTCCATGGCGGCGGTATAGCAGGACTTGAAGGCGATGACGTCGTGGCGCATCAGTCCCGAGAAGGCATTGGTGGGGCGGCTGGGATGGGCGGGGGAGTTGGGGTCGAGGGGTTGCTGGAAGATAGCGTCGAAGCCGCTGGGATTGGTGTTGTCGCCGGGGATACCGTAATCATAGCCTGCCGGTTGCCCGTTGGGCATGGTTAGACCCTGGGAGTTGTAGCCGTGATCCCAGAACTGGTAGCCCTTGTCGGTGAGCAAGCCCCTGACGTTGCCCCCGTCGATGAGGCCAGAACCGACGGAGTGGTGCAGGAAGATGACGTTGTGGATGCTATCGGGGGCGGCGCTGGCGAACTGGCTCACTCCCAGCCACAGGGCAGGGTTGGCCCACGCTGCCATCACGATGATGGCGGCCATGGAGCAGGCCAGTAGTAGGGAGGGTTTCGACATTGGCGTTAATTATGCGCAATTGGGGCCGGCAGTTGCCCACCGCGCCTGTCGTGGTTGAGCGCCGGCTCTCCTCTCGGTTCGACGGGGTCCGCCGCGCATCGCGCTCTTCAAGCTACCACAACATAGATGACAGGCAAATTAGAGTCTGGTTAGAGTTTTGTGTGTTGAGACTGGTGCAGGGTGGGGAGGAAGACGGACCGGGCTGGGAAGGCCTATGTGGAAGTGCAGGGGGCGGAACTGGAGCGATTCTC
>JAJZQR010000221.1 GCA_021806765.1 Chloroflexota bacterium
GGGCGACCACAGGGGGTCGCCCCTACAAAGGGACGGAATAGAGACATGTTCGGTTCTGGAATGGCCAAGGGCCTGAAGACAACCCTGCAACACATGTTCAAGCGGCCGGTGACCGTGCAGTACCCGGAGGAGGTCCTCCCCCTGCCCACGGGCTACCGTGGTAGGGTGAGCCTGGTGGTTAACCCCGAGACGGGCAAGTACCGGTGCACGGCGTGCGGTCTCTGCGCCAAGGCCTGTCCGGTGAACATCATCCAGATCGTTCGTGCCAAGGACGCGGCCGGGAAGCCGACGCCATACCCGGAGAAGTACGAGTACAACCTGCTGGAGTGCATCGTCTGCGGGCTGTGCGTGGAGGCCTGCCCCTTCGAGGCGCTCACCATGTCGCCCGAGCGGGAGCTGGCCACCTACAGCCGGAAGGGCGGCGACCAGAACCGCGAGAAGATGGCTGTGATGGCTTCCGCCGAGGTCGACGAGCAGCGGAAGCGTGTGCAGGGCTTCGGCCAGATGAAGTAAGAGACTGTCACCCCCTCCCCCCGCCCCTCCCCCATTACATTAGAGGGGGAGGGGAGAAGAATCCCCCTGCCCCCCTTGTGGGGGAAGGGTCAGGGAAGGGGGGCGAAGACGAGGAGAGACAGTGACAGACGTCTTTACAACGATCGGCTTCTACACCTTCGGACTGATGGCCGTTGGGGGCGCCGTCGGCATGGTCTCGGCCCGCCGGCTGGTGCACAGCGCCATCTTCCTGGTGGCCTCCTTCCTGGGGGTGGCGGCCATCTACCTGCTGCTGGGGGCGGACTTCCTGGCGATGGTGCAGGTGTTGATCTACGCCGGCGCCATCATGATCCTGATGTTGTTCGCCATCATGCTCACTCCGAAGCAGATAGAGGTCAGGCGCCCGGGACAGTGGGCCCAGAGGCTGGCAGCGGGGCTGGTGTCGGTCTCCTTCCTGGCGGTGGCCGGCTTCACCCTGCTGGGGACCAGGTGGCCGGTGGCGGCAACCCTTGCGGAGCAGCCCACCACCGAGACCATCGGCCAGGTGATGCTGAGCAACTACGTGCTCCCCTTCGAGATGGCGTCGGTGCTGCTGCTGGCGGCCATGATCGGTGCGATCTTGATTGCTCGCGAGGATTGAGATGGCCTTAACTTTGAACCATTACCTGATGCTCGGCGCGATCCTCTTCGCCATTGGCCTCTACGGAGCCCTGGCCCGCCGGAACGCCGTCGTCATCCTTATGTCCATCGAGCTGATGTTCAACGGAGTGAACGTCACCCTGCTGGGCTTCTCTCACTTCATCGCCTCGGCCGTGCCGCTGCTGGGGCAGATCTTCGCCATCTTCATCATCACCGTCGCCGCCGCGGAGGCCGCGGTGGGGCTGGCGATCATCGTCGCCATCTACCGCGATCGGAAGACCGTGGACGTCGACGAGATCGACCTGATGAAGTGGTAGGGGGAGGATAACTAGATGATGCAGTGGGCTTGGCTGATACCGGTGTTTCCCCTGGCAGCCTTCCTGGTGATCTCTTTCGCCACCAGGCCCTGGAAGCGGTTCAGCGGTTACGTGGCCGTCGGCGGGATCCTGGCTTCTTTCCTGCTGGCCGTCTCCGTCTTCGGTGAGGCCCTGGGGGGCGCCCACCTGGAGCAGCAGTTCAACTGGCTGCCCCTGGCAGATGCCGCCAACCGAGCCCTGCAGATCGGCTTCCAGGTGGATCCCCTCACCGCCATAATGCTGATAGTGGTCACCGCGGTGGCCTCCCTGGTGATCATCTACTCCCAGGGCTACATGCACGGCGACCCGGGCTACAGCCGGTACTTCGCCTTCATCTCCCTCTTCACCATGTCGATGCTGGGGCTGGTGCTGGCCAACAGCCTCCTGGTCCTCTACATCTTCTGGGAACTGGTGGGGCTCTGCTCCTACCTGTTGATCGGCTTCTGGTACCAGAAGCCGGAGGCGGCGGCGGCGGCCAAGAAGGCCTTCATCGTCACCCGCTTCGGCGACTTCGGCCTGCTGATCGGCATCCTGCTGCTGTGGAGCCGGGCTGGGACCCTGCAGTTCACCCAGCTGGAGCACATGATCGCGGCGGGTCAGTTCGATCCCGCCTTCCTGAGCCTGGTGGGAATACTGCTCTTCTCGGGGGCGGTGGGCAAATCGGCCCAGTTCCCGCTGCACGTGTGGTTGCCCGACGCGATGGAGGGTCCGACCCCCGTCAGCGCCTTGATCCACGCGGCGACCATGGTGGCCGCGGGCGTCTACCTGGTAGCGAGGGCCTTCCCCATCTTCGAGGCTGGTCCGGCAGCCATGACCGTGGTGATGGCCACCGGCACCATCACGGCGATCTTCGCGGCCAGCATGGCGCTGGTAGCCAACGACATCAAGCGGGTGATGGCCTACTCCACGGTCAGCCAGCTGGGCTACATGATGCTGGCCCTGGGGGTTGGGGCGCCGGCCGCTGCCATGTTCCACCTGATGAACCACGCCTTCTTCAAGGCGCTGCTGTTCCTCACCGCCGGTAGCGTGATCCACGCCCTGGGCAGCCAGGACCTGCGCTTCATGGGCGGCCTGTGGAGCCGGACGAAGATCACCGCGATCACCATGGCGATAGCGGCCCTGTCCCTGTCGGGGATTTTCCCTCTCAGCGGCTTCTGGAGCAAGGACGAGATCCTGGCGGCCGCCTTCGACCACGGGCAGTACCTGGTGTACGGCGTAGGGCTGTTCACGGCCTTCCTGACCGCCTTCTACATGTTCCGAGCCTGGTTCCTGGCCTTCTGGGGGCAGCCGCGATGGGAGACCAGGACTGAGAACTCAGGACTGAGGACTGAGGATGCCGTGCATGGCTCTCACGGCTCAGTCCACAGTCCTCATCACTCAGTCCACGAGTCGCCCTGGGTCATGACGATACCGCTGATCCTGCTGGCGATACCCAGCATCCTGAGCGGCTTCTGGGGCTCCCCCCTGATGGGCAACGGCTTCGCGAGCTTCTTCGAGGGCGGCCACGTCGAGGCGGAGCCGATGAACCTGATGGTGATGGGGGTTTCCACGGTGGTGGCCCTCGCCGGCATCTACCTGGCCTGGCTGATGTATGGCGCGAAATCGCTGGCGCCCGAGAAGGTCTCGGCGGCCTTCGGTCCCGTCTACCAGGTCCTGTACCACAAGTACTGGATCGACGAGCTGTACAACGGCATCGTCCGGATCGTGGTGTTGGGACTGGCGAAGCTGCTGTGGCTGTTCGATGTGAGAGTGGTGGATGGCGCGGTGAACGGCGTGGCAACCCTGACCCGAGCCACAGGTAGAACCCTGAGGCAGGTCCAGACGGGCCGCCTGCAGAACTACGGTTGGGCTATGTATGCGGGGGCGGTGGTGATCGCCCTGGCGACGCTGGTAGCACAGTACGCGAAGTAGGAGAACCGACAGTAACCGTTATACGGGAGTCTGATTGAGATGCCGTATTTGAGTGTGTTAGTCTTCTTGCCCATGGCGGCAGCGGTGGTCATCATGCTCACTCCCAAGGAGTGGAGCCGGTGGATCGCGGGCGGGGCATCCCTGGCGGTGCTGGCGCTCTCCCTGCAGGCATTTGCCGTCTTCGATCGCACGGCCTCGGGCTTCCAGCTGGTCGAGAAGGCGGCCTGGATACCCCAGTACGGCGTCTCCTACTTCCTGGGAGTGGACGGAATCAGCCTGCCGATGGTGGTCCTGACCGGGCTGCTCACCTTCATAGCGGTGCTGGCCTCCTGGCGGCTGCAGCTCCGGCCCAGGGAGTTCTTCGCCCTGGTGATGGTGCTGGAGACGGCCATGATGGGCGTCTTCACCGCCCTGGACCTGATGCTATTCTTCCTGTTCTGGGAACTGGAGCTGGCGCCCATGTACCTGCTGATCGGCGTCTGGGGCGGCCCGCGGCGCGAGTACGCGGCGATGAAGTTCATCCTGTACACCATCGCCGGTAGCATCTTCATGCTGGTGGGGATCTTCGCCCTCTACTTCGCGGCAGGCAAGAACACTTTCGACATGACCGTGCTGGGGGCGCAGCAGTACGCCGCGGGCTTCCAGCTGGTGGTCTTCCTGCTGCTGGCCGTCGGCTTCGCCGTGAAGGTTCCGGTGTTCCCCTTCCACACCTGGCTTCCCGACGCCCACACAGAGGCGCCCACCGCCATCAGCATCCTGCTGGCGGGCGTCCTGCTGAAGATGGGTGGCTACGGCCTCATCCGGCTCCCCTTCGGGATGCTGCCCGATGCGGCCAGGGAGCTGGCTCCCTGGATCGCGGTACTGGCGGTGATAAACGTCCTGTACGGTGCGGCCGTCTCCATGGTCCAGGAAGATCTAAAGAAGCTGATCGCCTACTCCAGCGTGAGCCACATGGGCTACGTCCTGCTGGGGGCGGCGGCCCTCACCGGGGTGGGGCTGCAGGGCGCCGTGCTGCAGATGTTCACCCACGGGACCATCACCGGCCTCCTCTTCCTGATGGTGGGGCTGGTGTACGACCGGACCCACACCCGCATCATCGACAAGCTGGGCGGGCTCGGAACCCGGATGCCGGCCATCGCGGTGGCCTTCGTGGTCGCCGGCCTGGCCTCCCTGGGGCTGCCCGGCATGAGTGGCTTCGTGGCGGAGTTCCTGGTGTTCATCGGGGCCTTCCCGGTGTGGCAGGTGGCTACCATACTGGCGGCCTTCGGCATCGTCATCACCGCGGGCTACCTGCTCTGGATGCTGCAGCGGGTCTTCATGGGTCCCCTCCCCGCCCAATGGGCCGGGTTGGGAGACGCCAACCGGCTGGAACTGTTCACCGTAGGGGTGATGGTAGCGGTCATCGTAGGCGTCGGGGTGTACCCGAGCGTCTTGACCGACGTAATCAAGATGGGCGTGGGGCCCATGGCGCAACGATTAGCAGGGATGTAGTCGACCTCTCCCCCGGCCCCTCCCCGACGCGGGGAGGGGAGGCATCCCCTTCCCCAGTGGGGAAGGGGGCAGGGGGTTAGGTTAGCTCCCAAGCGGAGGTTGAGGAAAACTTGGACATTACTTTGCTGGCACCCGAACTGATACTGGCGACCTTCGCCTCCCTGGTGATCCTGGTCGACCTGTTCCTGTCGCCGGCCGCGAAGAGGGTCAACCTCTACCTGAGCCTGGTGGGGATCGCGGCCTCGGCGGTGGCAGCCGTCTCCCTGATCGGCCGCAACACCACCTCCTTCTACGGGATGCTGGTGGTAGACGACTTCGCCATCTTCTTCCAGCTCGCCTTCCTGCTGGCGGCGGCCCTGGTGGCCCTGTCCGCGGTGGCCTTCCTGGAACGCTACCCGGGGGCCGAGGGCGAGTTCTACGGCCTGATGCTCTTCTCCACCACGGGGATGATGCTGATGGCCGGCACCCGCGAGCTGGTCTCCATCTACCTGGCGCTGGAACTGACCAGCATCAGCCTCTACCTCCTGGCGGGGCTGGCCAAGCGCGACCGCAAGTCCTCCGAGGCCGCTCTCAAGTACCTGCTGCTGGGAGCCCTCTCCTCGGCCATCCTGCTGTACGGCATGGCGCTGCTGTATGGCCTGTCCGGCACCACGGAGCTAGCGGGCATCGCCAAGACTGTGGCGCAGGGCAGCTCACCGGCACTGCTGCTGGCCATGTCGTTGGTGGCCGCCGGCTTCGGCTTCAAGATCGCCGCCGTCCCCTTCCAGATGTGGGCACCCGACGTGTACGAGGGCGCTCCCACCCCGGTGACGGCCTTCCTGTCGGTCGCCTCCAAGGCCGCGGGCTTCGCCGTGGTGATCCGGGTCTTCACCGTGGCCATGGGTGGCATCCAGGCCGACTGGGTCACCCTCTTCGCGGTGCTGTCGGCCCTCACCATGACCCTGGGGAACGTGGTGGCGCTGACCCAGCAGAATATCAAGCGGATGCTGGCCTACTCCAGCATCGGCCACGCGGGCTACCTGCTGCTGGGTGTGGCGGCGGCCACGGTCTCGGGCGTCTCCAGCGTGATGTTCTACCTGCTGGTCTACACGGTAACTAACGTGGCGGCCTTCACCGTGGTCATCCTGGCTTCCAGGGCGATCCCGGACGACCGCATCGAGGGCTACGCCGGGCTGAACCGGCGGGCCCCGCTGCTCGCCTTCGCCATGGCCATCAGCCTGCTTTCCCTGGCGGGGCTGCCGCCGATGGCGGGCTTCTTCGCCAAGTTCTACCTCTTCGCCGCGGCCTATCAGGCCGGTCTGGTGTGGCTGGTGGTGCTGGGCCTGATCAACTCGGCCATATCCCTCTTCTACTACGTCTGGGTGATACGCCAGATGTACCTGGTGGCCCCGTCCGACGAGGAGCCGGTCCGGTTCCCCGCCACGGCCTTCGCCTCCCTGGTGGTGGCAGTGGTGGCCGTCTTCGCCCTGGGGATCTTCTCCGATCCCTTCGTCAGCTTCGCCAGGTTAGCGGCGGCGGGACTGGTACATTAGGGAACGTGTAGGGGCGAAGCATTCGCCGCAGTGAATGCTTCGCCCCTACACAACGCCGCCCGCCTTTACTCGGTCCTCAACCCCGGAACCCCTGGCTCCTCTGCTCTGACGGTCCGCTCGGCCCGCTCCTCCCTTTCGGGCCTCGCCCTCCTGAACTCCAACGCTCGGACGATCACCAAGGCGATCAGGGCGAACACGAAGAAGACGAGGAGCAGCCACGCAGCGCCCTGCAGCGTCCCCATGACGGTTCGGTAGATCTCCAGCACCCATCGATCGGTCGTCAGCTCGATCACCGACTGGCCCGGCCCCTGCGGCGTCAGGTACCTCTCAAACTCCCACACCTGTACGCCACCACCGATACCCACCACGAAGATGGCAAACTGGAGGTATCTCGTCCAGGCCTGGCTGATCTCTTCTCCGATAACGCGATGCATGATGCCACTGATGGGTTTGCTGAAGACGAGGACCACGATCGAGGCGACGACGAAGGAAACGAGAAAGGTCACGATCAGCAGCGCGATGATCATGGGAGCACCTTCCTACCCATCCCACACCCCCTCAAGGCGGAACAGTTCGACCGCAGCGCTACCCAGATAGGCAGTGCGACGTTCGAAGTCGGGCTGCAACCCCTCGACCTTGGCCAGCTCGACACCCACGTTTACCGGAACATCGGAGCCCCACACGAGCCGCCCCGGCTCCAGGGTCCGGATCAGATTGCCGATCATGTGCGCCGGGCACCAGGAGGTCTCCAGATAGACGTTGGGACAGACACGGGCCACCGCCAGAGCCTCTGCAGTAAACATACCATATCCAGCGTGGGCGAGGACGAACTTCACCTGCGGGTAGGAACGGGAAACGGTGAGGAACAGGGAGGGAAGGGCGAAGGGAACCCCGAGACCGGTGTGAGCCATCACTGGAACGTCCAGCTCCTGGGCCGCTTCGTAGACCTTCTGCGCATCCTTGCTGAGAGGATTCACAGCATGTCCGATGGTGTGCAGCTTTACCCCCACGAAACCCAACTCCCGGACACAACGACGGACCTCGGCCGCATACTCCCCAGGGGGAAGGTGCGGGTTGACGCTGGCCAGGCCGAAGATCCGGCCGGGATGGGCCTGAGCCAGTCTCGAGATCCGATCGTGGGTGGCCGGGACGTCGGTGGCGCCCGGAAACGGGAAGACGATGGCGGCATTCACCCGATGGGCATCCATCGCCGTGAGCAACTCCTCCTCGCCGACCTCCAGATCGAAAACCTGGCAGTTCCCGAGGTGGGCATGGGTGTCGATTATCACTACGACCCTCCCTTGAGAGGCCAGGGCCAGGGATCAAGAGGCCGCGACCTTCCCCCTGGTCTCTCGCCCGTGGCCTCCTCCTTTCGCTACTGCCCCCTGGGTATCGGGTACCACACCTCGATGAGGCGAGCGCCGGCGTCGGTGGTGAGCCCGTGTCGAACTCCGGCCGGTGCCACCACTCCTTCCCCCGGGTGCAACTGGCGAGACTCGTCGCCCACGGTCACCTCGAACTCGCCCCGGTCCACATAGATGATACTGTCGTGCGGGTGGTCGTGGAGGGGCGAAACCGTCGGCCGGTCGAAAGAGATGAACATGAACTGGACCTCGCCCAGCCGGATGGACCGCCGTTCCGTGCCAGGCCGCAGGAAATCGCGTGGCAACTCCTCAACAGCGAAGAAAGGGCTTTCAGGATCCATCTCAGTCCCCTCCTGGTAGCAACTGGTACTCCGCGCCCTACTGATCCCAGCCGTAATTGGGCAGGGGCGCCGGCAGCGGCGGCAGATCCCAGCTGCCGGTGGCGGGCGGCCGAACATCGGCGTCCACCCGCACGTCCAGGACGCAGGGGCGTCCGCATTCCACTGCGGCGGCTATTTGTCCCTTCAGGTCCCCCGGACGTTCCACCAGCATGCCCTCGGCGCCCATCGCTCGGGCAAGGGCCGCGTAGTCCGGGCTCAGGAAATCACCCGTGGCGTTCCTCCGGAACCGTACCCCCAACTCCCGTCCCTGTCCGAAGAAACCGGCCTGCTGGTCCCGGATCGACACGAAGCCCAGATTGTTCCAAACGACCCATACCACCGGCAGGTCGTACTCCACCGCTGTGGCTACGGCGTTGTTGAACATCAGGAACCCGCCGTCCCCGCACACCGCGACGACCGGGCGATCAGGGGCGGCCAGCTTGGCCCCCAGCACCCCGCCCACGGCA
>JAJZQR010000222.1 GCA_021806765.1 Chloroflexota bacterium
CACTTCTTCATCGGCCGTCAATGGCACCTACTCCATAGACGTGACGCAGCTGGCCTCCGGCCAACGGGTGCAGTCCAACTCGGTAGCCAGCAGCTGGACGACCACTGCCGGGGGCACCGTCACGGTGAACGGAGTCGCGATCACCGTTGCTGCCGGGGCCTCGTTGTCTGCCCTTCGGGACGCCATCAACGGTGCCAGCTATGCGGCGGGCCAGGAAGTGATGGCTACCATCGTCAACGTCAACGCCACGAACAGCAGGCTTGTGTTGGAGAACAAGAACACTGGGAGCAGCGCCACCGTGACCGTGTCTGATCCTACTGGAGCGGTGCTCGGCCCCGCGGCCTCCGGCGGTGTGGACCTCGTTGACGGCAGCGGCAACTTTCTCCAACCGGTGCTGTCTCCCGCGCAGGACGCGCAGTTCTCCGTGAACGGTGTCGCCGTAACCCGTTCCAAGAACACCGGCCTCTCGGACGTTGTGAGCGGACTGACCATCGACCTCAAGGACAGCACGGCCGGAACCGCTGTGAAGCTGACGGTGGCGGGCGATACCACCTCCATGCACTCGAAGATCCAGTCCTTTCTCGACGGACTTAATGGCCTGGTGGACTACCTGAAGACCAAGTCCGCGTCGACTAAAGGCAGCGACGGAAACTACACCCGTGGCCCGTTGGGCGGCTACACCCTCTACACCAGTTTGGAATCGAGCCTGGCCAGCGATCTGTTGACGCAGGTCACGGGAGGATCGGCGGGTTCCCCACAGCGATTGTGGGATCTTGGCATCCAGATGGACGGCAGCGGGCACTTCGTGATTTCGGACTCTGCGAAGCTGGATGGCCAACTCGGCAGCAACCCGACCGGGGTGCAGTACTTCTTCGGGAGCAGCTCGGGTGTGGCGCAGCTGGTGTCGAATCGGTTGGCTCCTTACGTGGATCCGGTGGTCGTGTCCCAGAAATCCTACGTTCAGCAGGAGTTGGACGCCATCTCCGGCCAGCAGACCGCTCTCGACCATCGCATAGACACGCTTAATGGTCGGCTGACCCAAAGAGAGGCCACCCTGCGCACGCAGTTCATACAGCTGCAGTCGATGATGGTGGCCGCGTACCAACAGCAGCAGCAGTTGAACTCCATCTTTTCAGCGACTTCAGGATGGACCCTATAGGGTTCTGTAGCGGGAGCAAGGAGGACAGAGGGATGGTCCCGCATGACGACGGCATCGCGCCTGTAACGGGAATACCGGTCGATCGACCTGTCCCTTCCGGTCCTGGGCTGTCGGAGAATGCGAGGCAGGGTGGGCCGGCGGTGAGGGTCGCCGCCGATGCCGGCAGCGACCAGGACACCACGCCGATGGGGGAAGGGCTGAGGCTGCAGTTGCAGGCTCAGAATCAGGATGCCCGCATCACCTTTCAGAAGGACGAAGACTCCGGGGAGTTGGTGGTACAACTGAAGGACTCCTCCGGCAAGGTGCTCCGCCAGATACCGGCCGACGAGATGCTTCGCCTCGCCAAGGCCATCGACCAGTATCTGGGCCTCCTGGTCGATCGACATAGCTAGCCTTCGGCCAGCAGTTGAAGGCTAGGGCGATGGGGACCCTCGAGGCTGGTCCGTAGGGGGCACCCTTTGGATTCGTGTGCCAATACTCGGGAGCGACGCCTCTTGTCCCCAGTCCTCCGCCATTCTGTCCTCCACCGATGTGCATTAGGTCACCCATTTCCCCTTCAGAGGCCGCTCGGGCTTCATGCTCTGCCTGCATTAAGATCCAAGGACTGAGACGGCCGTGGGGTGCCGAAAAGAGCCCGAAACTGGATGGGGACCTTTGGCCCTCGGATAGGGGACCTTGGGCAGGGTGGTGGGCGCCACGAGTGGCCGATACTGTTGGTGGAACGAGACTAGGGGCGTTCACCGCGCCCGGCCGTACGGGAAGGGCAACAATGCTGAGTTTTGATGCGGCGCCAGACGAACTGCAGCTCTTCCTGGAGGAAGCGGAAGAACAGCTGCAACTGCTGGATCAGGACATAGTCCTTCTGGAAAAGGAGGGACCTCGTCCTGAGCTTCTCCAGGAGATCTTTCGGGCTGCCCATACCCTCAAGGGGTCCTCGGCGACCATCAGCCATGCCAAGATGGCTGCGCTCACTCATTCCATGGAGAACGTCCTGGATCAGCTGCGCCATGGAAAGGCGGAGTGCTCAACCGAGCTGATCGACGCTTTGTTGGAAAGCCTGGATGGGTTGAGGCTGCTAAAGGAAGAGGTGGAAACCCTCCAGGATTGTGGCTTTGACCCCTCGGAACTGGTGGAACGGCTGAACGCCGTGGTGGCGGGGAGCCGAGATGCGCAGCCCACGGAGGACCCCGCGTTGGTGGCCGCCAGGGCAGCCGAAGAGCAGGAGTTAGCGGAGTCCGACGGTCTGCGGATAGTGGTCAAGATCGCGGAGGACTGCCTGCTGCTCGCCGCACGATGTCTGCAGGTGTATCTGGAGGCATCCAGCTTTGGTGCCGTGATCGCCTGCTCGCCGAGCCTCGAGGCGATCGAGGACCAGCAGGCGACCCACCGGATGGAGTTGGTGGTCCGGACCGGGCAGGTTGAGGAGATGGTCAAGGCGGTGGAGACGCTGCCTGACGTCCTCGAGGTCATCGTGAACCAGCCGGAGGTGGGGCAAGAGGGCGGGCCCCATCCGGAGGATTCCGGCGAGCCGGGTGAATCGAAGACTGCGGCCCCATCTCCCGCGCAGACCCTGGAAGCGGGACCGAACGGGGGCCCCGCCAATGGCGGCGGCGCGAAGAGCCTGGGAAAGACGGTTCGGATCGACGTGGAGCGGCTGGATCACCTGATGAACCTGGTGGGCGAGCTGGTGATAGACCGCACCAGGCTGGCCCAACTGGGCGGGCAGCTGCAGTCCAAGTACGACGACCTCTCCGTCGGGGACCTCAACGAGACGTCGCAGCACATCGGCCGCATCGTCGACGAGCTGCAGGAAAGCATCATGAAGGCGCGCATGCTGCCCGTGGAGAGCCTGTTCAACCGACTCCCCCGGGTGGTGAGGGACCTGGCGCAGCGATCGGGGAAGAAGGTCGACTTCGTGGTGGAGGGACGAGAGACCGAACTGGACCGCTCGGTCATCGAGGAGCTGCACGATCCGCTGGTTCACCTGCTGCGGAACAGCGTGGACCACGGAATAGAGGCGTCTGAGAAGCGGGCAGCGGCCGGGAAGACCGATGTTGGCAGGATAAGGCTTGCCGCCATGCACCAGGAGAACCGGATCCTGATACGAGTCGAGGACGACGGCGCCGGGATCGATCCGGCAAAGGTCAAAGCCACCGCCCTCAAGAAGGGGATCCTGACGGCCGAGGCGGCGGAGCGTCTCTCCGACCAGGAGGCCATGGAGCTGATCTTTGCCCCCGGCTTCAGCACGGCGGAGACCATTACCGACGTGTCAGGCCGCGGGGTCGGCATGGACATAGTGAGAACCAACATCGAGAAGCTGAACGGGTCGGTCACCGTGGAGAGCCGTCCGGGTGAGGGCACCCGCTTCACCCTCGAGCTGCCTCTCACCCTGGCCATCATCGATGCCCTGATGGTCGGGCTCGGGGACCAGATCCTGGCCATCCCGCTGGTATCCGTCGTCGAGACCCTGAGAGTGTGGAGATCGGAGATCCAGTGGATCAACAAGCGGCAGGCCATCCAGCTGCGCGAGAGCGTCTTGCCCCTGATCGGTCTTGACCGCGCGCTGGGGCTGCCCTCCTGCAGCACCGGCAGCGATCGAGCCTTCGTGGTGGCGGTGAGGGTGGGGGACAATCGCTTCGGCCTGGTGGTCGACTCGTTGCTGGGCGAGCTGCAGGTGGTGATCAAGTCTCTGGGCAGGCAGATCGGTACCATAGCGGGTGTTACCGGAGCCACTATTCTGGGCGACGGGCGAGTGGCTCTGATCCTGGACGTACCAAGTCTCGTGAAGTGCGTGTTGGAAGATCAGTCTAAGGGATGGGCAGCATGATCTCCTTAACGGGTGCGCTACAGGACGGGCAGTGGCGGGCGCTCCGCGACGTGGCTGCGAGGGGCACCACCAACGCCGCTGCGGGCCTGTCCGAGATGGTTGGGCGGAACATACGGATCCAGACCCCAGACGTGTTCCTGGTGAGGCTCGGCGAAGTTGCCGGCTTGCTAGGAGGCCCGGAGGACACCGTCGTTGGCGTGTACCTGGCCATTTGTGGCGACGTGAGAGGTCACATACTGTTGATGTTCTCGCCACGGGAGGCCGAGGGGCTGGTAGACATGGTGATGGACCAGGCCCCCGGGACTACCACTTCGCTGGGCACCATGGAGCGGTCGGCACTGGGGGAGGTCGGGAACCTTACGGGAACTTTCTTTCTGAACGCGCTGGCAGAGGTAACGCGCCTGAACATGCAGCCATCGCCACCGGCGGTCATGGTGGACATGGGAACGGCGGTGCTGGACGTACCTCTCGCCGCGCTCGCGACGTCTGCCGACGAATCACTGGTGATCAAGACCGTTTTTCTGGACGACCAGCGTCGCATCGAGGCGGCTTTCCTGGTCATGCCAGACATGCCATCGCTGCAGGCCATCCTGGAGGTGCTGGAGAAGCGATGGCGGATCAGGTAGTGGTGCCTGTGGGGATTGGGGAGCTTCGGGCTAGCAAAGACCCCTCGGAAGTCCTGGTTGCCTACGGCCTTGGTTCTTGTGTCGGGGTATGTATGTACGATCCCGAGTCAAAGGTAGGGGGACTTGCCCACGTGATGCTGCCAAACAGCGTGGATGCCCACAGCCAGCGGCCCTTGAGCAAGTTTGCCGACCAAGCGGTTCCGATGCTGATGGAGGAGATGCGGAAGTTGGGTGCGGTACCGCACCGGATGGTGTGCAAGATCGCGGGCGGGGCGCAGATGCTGACCGCCCCCGGCTTCAGCAGCAACGGGTTCAACGTGGGCGAGCGAAACGTGGAGGCGGTCAAGGCGGTGCTGGGGATGCACCGAGTGCCGCTTGTGCGGGCCGATACCGGCGGAAGCCGGGGACGCACTCTGTCGGTTCACTTGGCCTCGGGCAAGATCATGGTTCGCACCATCGGCGAGAACGAGACCGAGCTGTAGGCTTCTTCTGCAGTATCCTGGAGGGAGTGGGTATGAAATGGCGACCTTGCTAGTTGTGGACGACGCCGCCTTTATGCGAATGCGATGCTCGAAACTGCTGAGCGAGAGTGGCTACCAGGTCATCGAGGCCGAGAACGGTGTGCAAGCGGTGCAGCAGTACCGGGAACATCACCCGGACGCCGTGCTGCTCGACATAACGATGCCCGAGATGGATGGCCTCACCGCGCTGAGGGAGATCCGGAAGCTGGACCCGAACGCGAAGGTCGCCATGGTCACGGCGATGGGCCAGCAGTCGACCGTCATGGAGGCCCTCAAAGCAGGGGCTCGTGACTTCGTGTTGAAGCCCTTTCAGAGCGACCGTGTCCTGGCAACCGTCAAGAAACTGGTGGGCTAGATGGACGGGCAGGACGGACTGCGCGTGGCGAGATCCGAGAAGGAGACCAGGGTACTGGTGGTCGACGACTCCGCCTTCATGCGCTACATCATATCGAAGGAGTTGTCGGCAGATCCGGCCATCCTGGTAGTGGGAATGGCCCGTGACGGTCTCGATGCCCTGCAGAAGATCCCTCAGCTGAGGCCCGACGTCGTCACCATGGATCTCGAGATGCCCCGAATGGACGGGCTGACGGCCCTCGAGAAGATCATGACGGAGATGCCCGTGCCCGTCATCCTGCTGAGCAGCTGGAGCCAGGAGGGTGCCGCCGTCACGATCCGAGGGCTGGAGCTAGGAGCCGCCGACTTCGTCCCGAAGCCCTCGGCCGTTCAAGCCGCCGCTTCCGATGCCGTCTGGCACCAACTCATCGCCAAGGTGAAAGGTGCCGGTTCGCTGGACGGTCGCCGGCTTGGGAACAAGAACCGGCTCGGCTCTCAGCGGGTTCGGGAGGTTACGGAGCGGGCCGCCCAACCGGCGCCTTCGGTTCGACCGGCGGCCAAGGCCGAGAAGGTAGTGGTGATAGGCACCTCGACCGGCGGGCCTCGGGCACTGTTCGAGGTGGTCCCCAGGCTTCCGGCGGGGCTACAGGCAGGGGTGCTGCTGGTGCAGCACATGCCGCCCGGCTTTACGCGCTCCCTGGCCAGCCGGCTCAACGACGTCTCTCGCCTGCAGGTGCGGGAGGCGGCAGAAGGGGACCTGGTGCAGACGGGACTGGCTCTGCTGGCGCCTGGCGATTTCCATCTGACGGTGAGGCGGGGCGGGCGGATTGCCCTGGAGAAGACGCCCGCAGTCCACGGCGTGCGACCCTCCGTGGACATCACCATGGAAGCAGCTGCCTCGGTCTATGGTGCCTTTACGGTGGGCGTGGTTCTCACGGGTATGGGCGTGGATGGCACCAGCGGTGCCCTTGCCATTCGGCGGGCGGGCGGATTGGTCATGGCTGAGGATGAATCGACCTGCGTCGTGTATGGGATGCCCCGTAGCGTCTGTGAGGCCGGGGCGGCCAACAGGGTCGTGCGACTGGAGGCCATGGCGGAGGCCATCGTCGATGCCGTGTCGGGTGAGAAGAAGGAAGTTGGGACATCGAAGAGATGAACATTGCAGTAGAGCACCCTTCCGATGGCTTGCCGGCGGTGGACGACCTGGGCTACGCCTACTTCCAGCGGCGTGTGATGCGCTTGACCGGGATAGACCTGACCGCCTACAAGAGCCAGCAAATGCGTCGAAGGCTGGGCACGCTGCTGGCACGCAACAAGATGGCCAGCCTCTTCGAGTACTCCAAGCTGCTGGACCAGCCGGCGAAGCTGCAGGAGTTCCTGGATTTCTTCACAATAAACGTATCCGAGTTCTTCCGCATCCCGGAGAAGTTCGAGTACCTGGAGACCCGGGTGCTGCCGGAATTGCTGGCCGCGGGGCGAGGGCTGCGGGTGTGGAGCGCGGGCTGCTCGAACGGTGCAGAGCCCTACTCGCTGGCGATGCTGCTGGATGAGATGGCGCCTCTGGGGCGCTGGAGTGTGCTCGCAACCGACGTCGATCGGACCACCCTCGCCAGGGCTCAGAGGGGAGACAAGTACGCCCCCGCCGACGTTCGAAACGTGGGGGGGCGCAGGCTCGCCAAGTACTTCGAGCGCGACGAGTCCGGCTACAAGGTCAAGGACAGCCTAAGGCGCAGGGTGCAATTCAAGGTTCACGATCTGTTGATGGATCCTTTCGAGTCGGGGTTTCAGGTCATCCTCTGCCGGCACGTCGTGATCTACTTCACGGAGGAGGCCAAGGACTCCCTCTACCGGAAGTTCGCCGGCTCCCTGGTGGACGGCGGGGTGCTCTTCGTAGGAGGCACAGAGATCATTCCCCGGGCTCGAGAGATCGGATTCGAAAGCACGAGCGTATCCTTTTACCGCAAGGTCGGCCACTAGGACCGATCGTCATCGAGCATGACCATCATGCCCCCCGGCCGAGGCTGGGGGTGGAGCCGCCGATGGAGCATGGGGGGCGCGATAGGAGGCTATCTGCGTGAACGGGAAGGTAATAGAGCGGTTCGTTAACTCGGGACGGCAGGTGCTCAGCACGGAGATGGGGGCGCCGGTCGGGGTTGGCCAATTGTCGGCACAGAAGGACAACTACCTGACTCAGGACGTGACGGCGCTCGTAGGAGTGACCGGCGACTTGCGGGGGATGGTGATCTTTGGGCTTTCGACAGGTACAGCCCTCTCCCTCGTCTCCCACATGATGGGCCAACAGTTCACCGAGTTCGACTCCGTGGCCGAGAGCGGCATCGCGGAACTGGGCAACGTAGTGGTGGGGTCCTCGGTGACCTCGCTGGCGGAGCTGGGCTACCGATGTGGCATCACCCCTCCGGCTGTCATTCTCGGCAGCAACACGGTCATTTCTACCCCAAACATGCACCGGCTGGTGTTTCCACTCGAGACGCCCACTGGGGTGATCGAGATGCAGCTGGCACTGCGGGAAAACGGCACACACTGAGACAGCCGGTAGGGGCGACCACCCGGTCGCCCCTACACCCCCGCAGCTCCCGGCTGTCCTGTCCACCCCCTCTCTTCCACGAATAGGGAGAATCTGCCCTGCAATTAGGGAGATTCCCTATGTAGCCCCCTTTCTCTCCCCAGTAGCATTCATTCGCCACATCTCTCTGCGAGGAGTCAGCTAATGAGCTTCGCGACGTCACTCCGTCTGGGGGCTTCCGCTCTCACCGCCCAGCGGCTGAGGATGGACGTGATTTCCGGCAACATCGCCAACGTCAGCACCACCCGGAGCACCGACGGCGGGCCGTACAAGAGGCGAGAGGTGGTGTTGATGGCCACAACCGCTCGGGCGGGCATCGTTCCACTGCGAGACCGCGCCGCGAACCCCACGGGGGTCCGTGTAGCCGGTGTCGTGGCGGAGGATGGCGTTCGGTTGGTGAACGACCCCGGCCATCCAGATGCAGACGAGAACGGCAACGTTGCCTACCCGGACATCGACCTCGTCCAAGAGATGACCAACATGATGTCCGCGGTTAGGGCGTACGAGGCCAGCGTCACGGCCTTGAATGCGCTGAAGGGCATGGCCATGAAGGC
>JAJZQR010000223.1 GCA_021806765.1 Chloroflexota bacterium
GTGGGCGATGCTGCCCGTGATGTCCTGCCTGTAGAGGCGGCGGTCCACCGGAATGGAGGCGCCGAAGGCGTGCACCTCGGCGTCCATCTCCTTCTCGAAGCGCCCGCCCCACAATTTGTCTTTAGTCCCTCTCATTCGGATGCCCGTCCCCCCTACTGCTTTGTGACTCGCGATTTGGGAGGTGTCATCCTCAGCGATAGCGAAGGATCTCCTGTAGCGAGGAGATGCTTCGCTCTGCTCAGCATGACAGTACCCTGCAGCTCAGCCGCCATAGCGCCCTACTTCTCCTCTTTCACCTCGGGCGCGGTCAGCCGGAGGATCTCGTCGGAGGACTGGCCGATCCACTGGATCCGCGACTGCGTCCGGAGAGGCAGGCCCCACAGTTGGATGAAGCCGACGGCGGCGGAGTGGTCGAAGGTGTCCCCTCGCTCGTAGGTGGCCAGGGACGTGTCGTAAAGGGCCTTCGGGGACTGCCGTCCTACCGCTCGGGCGACGCCCTTGAGCAGCTTCATCCGGATGGTGCCGGTCACATGACGCTGGGAGCTGGCGATGTAGGCGGCCAGGTCCTGGTGCAGGGCGGAGAACCAGAGGCCGTTGTACACCATGTCGGCAAACTCGGTGGCCACCCTCGCCTTGAACCGGGACTGCTCCTTGGTTAGGGTCATCTTCTCCAGCTCGGCGTGCGCCAGATGGAGCACCGTTCCGGCGGGAGTCTCGTAGACCTCGCGGGACTTGATGCCCACCAGCCGATTCTCGATGGTGTCGATGCGGCCCACGCCATGCTGTCCGGCCAGGTCGTTCAGCCGGCCGATCAGCTCAACCCCATCCATCTCCTCGCCATTCAGGGCGACCGGAATCCCGTGGCGGAACTCAATGTCCAAGTAGGCCGGCTCGTCGGGGGCGCGGCGGGGATCTACGGTCCAGAGGAAGGCGTCCTCGGGGGGCTCGATCCATGCGTCCTCCAGGATGCCCGCCTCGATGCTGCGGCCCCACAGGTTCACGTCGATGCTGTAGGGGCTGGCAGCAGTGACCGGGATCGGGATGTCGTGCTTCTCGGCGTACTCGATCTCCTCGTCCCGGGTCATCCGCCACTCGCGCACGGGGGCGATGATCTTCAGGTCCGGCGCCAGGGCTGCCACCGAGACGTCGAACCGCACCTGGTCATTCCCCTTGCCGGTGGACCCATGGGCGATGGCGACGGCGCCTTCCTCCCGGGCCACGTCCACCATGATCTTGGAGATCAGGGGCCGGGCCAGGGCCGTGGCGAGGGGATAGGTTCCCTCGTAAATGGCGCCTGCCTGTAGGGCCGGGAACACAAAGTACTTGACGAAGAGGTCCTTGGCATCGACCACCAGCGCCTTGGCGGCGCCCACTTTGAGGGCCTTGTCGTGGATGGCCTGGAGGTTTCGCTCGCTGCCCACGTCGGCGGTGACGGCGATGACCTCCATGTTGTACTTCTCCTGCAGCCAGCGGATGGCCACGGAGGTGTCGAGGCCTCCGGAGTACGCTAAGACTACCTTGTCCATTTCCTGTCTCCAGTCTTGAGAGGGTGATGAGTGCGGCGTGATTCCAGATCCTGCTCTCTCTTGGGAGAGCCGTGAACCATCCACAGACAGGCTCGCGACGTGAGGATTCTAAGGGTCGGGTTCTGACAGCCAACCATTGTACCAAGGTTTCGAGGCTGGCACGACCCCAACGGATTCAAGCGCCGGTTTTGGCTTCCGGCGCAGCCTGAGCTATCTAAGCGACGAGGGAAGGATCTTCAACTGCATCCGGTATTTGGCCACGGTGCGGCGCGCCACGTGGATGCCGCGCTGGGCCAGTCTTTCGGCGATCTCGGCATCGGTCAGAGGAGCCTTCTCGTTCTCGATCAACTCCTCAATGACATCCTTGATGCTCAGGGATGCTGTGAAGAAGTTGCTGAAGGGAATAACCTCGCCGTTGGGCAGCATGACAAACTTGGAGGCTGTGGCACGGCTAACCGTGGACTCGTGAATGCCCAGCTTGCTGGCGACGGCAGCGCGGGTCAGCGGTTTCAGATGCCGAACCCCCTTGGAGAGGAAGTCCTGCTGGCAGTCCACGAGGCAACTGGTGATTCGATGGATCGTCTGCCGGCGCTGATTGATGTTGGCGATGAACAGCTTAGCCCGGGCCACATACTGCTGGATGTGGCGCTTCTCGTCGTCGGAGTAGCGCTCGCCGTCGCGCTCCAGGTCGGCGCTGATCTGCGAATAGACTGGCGATACCCGCAACAGGAATCGCTTCGATTCCACCACCTCTACGTCGAACTGTCCATCCCGCTCGCTGATGATGACGTCGGGCAGGACGTAGGAGGACCGGGTTTCCCTCCCATCCTGATGCCCAGCTGAAGAGGTGAACTCATGGGCCGGATGGGGGTTCAGCTCACGCTTGATGAACTCCCAAACGTCGCTGACCACGTCTGAGGATATCCGCAGGTCCTGAGCGATCTTGCTGAACTTATGCTCCCCCAGTTCCGTCAGGTGGGTGCCGATGATCTCCTGGGCAAAGGGTTGGTGGACACCCAGGGTATCCAGATACTCCAGCTGAATGAGGAGGCACTCTCTGAGAGTTCTGGCTCCGATCCCCGGTGGCTCGAGGGACTGGAGCATCTTCAACACCAGGTCTACCTCGTACTCCTCAGCGGCGCAGTCGTAGGCTGCTTCCTCGATAGAGCAGGATAGATATCCCTTTTCGTCCAGGTTCCCCACCAGGTACTCAGCCACGTGCATCAGCTCCGGCTGCACCACTGCCCGCATCTCCGTCAGAAGGCGCTCGGGCAGGCTAACCTCGGCGGCAACCTGGGTGATGGGGTCGAACTCCTCGTCGCTGGAGCGGAGGTTCTGCCCGTAGTAGGGTTCGTCGTTGGCGTCTGGACCATCCAGCAGTTGATTGTCCGGTTTCTGGCGCCGAATACACACGGGGCAGATGCTGCCCTGGAGTTGGGTTCCACAGGTAGGGCAGGTAGGTATGTCGATCAGCTCGAGGGCCGGGTTCTCCTCCAACTCGGAAGCTATCGCCTGCTGTAACTCCATGGAGGACAACTGGAGGATATGGTTCGCCGCCACCAGCCTCGGCGAGACCTTCATTGTCTGCTGCGGCAGTTGTTCTTGAATTGCGTCCAGGTCCATATCCATAAGGAGCTTTCCCCCTCATGCCTGCCATCTATGATTATACCGGCAGTCGCCTGCTAAATCCAGCTAGTGTCGGCTACGTGCGGATGGTTGGCGCCACGGTCAAACTTCGGTGCCCGGGCCCGTGAGCTAATAGGGTAGGGTGAAAACGACCCTCGCCACCTGCTCATCGGGATGCTCTATCCACATCTTCCCGCCGTGGGCCTCGATGAAGTTCCGGCAGATATACAGCCCGAGTCTACCTCGGCCCAGTTGTGTTGCCTCCCCATCATCCGTAACCCGGCCGGGACCCTTGATCGCGTGGGTCAGGTCGTCGATCTGGATCTCGGTAGTCCGATACTCCAACCGGACCGCCACCTCCTCCTCGCCGGCATCCGCTGCCAACAATACGACACTGCCCGCCGTGGACTGGCCGGTAGCGTCCACCAGAAGCCTAACCAGCACCTGAACCAGCCTGTCGGGATCCACCCGAACCAGCGGGAGCCGCTCCGGCAGGCTGATTCGCAGCTGCTGAGAGGGCGCCATCAGCTGCACTCTCGCGGCGACGTTTCGGAGCATCTGGCCCAGCGCCACCGGTTCGCGGTGCATCTCCAGCAGCCCGGTCTCCATCCGGGTGAGATCGACGATGTCGCTAACGATCAGGGCGAGCTTGTCGGCCTCTGAGGCGATGGTGCCGGCGAACTGGCGCATCCTGTCGTCGGATGTCTCCTGGTCTCTGGTGAGCAACTGGGCAAAGCCCTTGATGGAGGTGAGTGGTGTTCGCAGCTCGTGGGATAGGGTTGCCACGTAGTCGGCCCTGTGGAGTTCGAACTGGCGTAGCTTCGCCTCGATATCCTGCTGGGATTCGCGGAGCAGGACGTTCTCCAGGGTTATGGTCGCCTGACTCGCCAGCGCGGAGAGCAGTTCCTGCTTGAATTGGGAGGGACCCGCCGTGCGGGCATCGTGAACGACCATCATTCCCAGAACGCGACCCCGGTGGATCAAAGCCACTGTCATGTATTCACCAACCAGGGTAACCCTGGTTGGGTGGTCATCTCGGCGGCTCCCACCCCCGTGGCCGAGAGAACGGGCTCTCTCCTTCGCGAGTTGATGCGCCCTTTCCGACAGTTCCTCCCAACGGCGAGCGGCCCGCGGGTGAACGTGGCTGGAGATCAAAGCTACCGTCTCTCCACTGTCTGCCGTCTGATAGACCCACGAGGCGTTGGCATCGAACAGTTCGCAGGCTTGCCGGGCCAGGCTGCTTGCAACCTGGGATAGATCGGTCCCGTGGATTCCCTCCTGGCCCGTCGTGACCAGTCGCTGAATACTGTCGAGAACCCAGCACCCGGAGTGTCCTTCCGGGCAGGTCAGCGTGGGTTGATCCGACGCCTCGTCGGAAGGATCCATCTTGGGCTCCGAATCTCGAGACGAGACTTCGGTGAGCTGTTGACCCAAACCCCTGGGCGATGCGTTATTGACTAGAGCGTACGTCAGTACCACGCCGGTTCCAGCGGCAAACAGCTGCAGGAGGGTGGGCTGTTGCGTCCACGCGCTGAGCAGGAATACCACCGTAGTTGCCACGACCAGGCTAGAGGCGATCCTCAGGGCAGAGGCGGTGAAGAAGCCACTCTGGAGCAGAGCTTCTTTGAAGGGTGACCGGAGAGTAATGGGATCCTTGGCAACAGGGCGCAACGGCGATCCTCACCTGGCAGCACAGCATTGACTGGCTCCATGCTGGAGCCAGACGGCTTTGGCTCCCTTAAGGCAAAACACGTGCCAGTGGATCGCGTGCTACATTCCTTCGATCTGCAACTCCTCTCGAACCTCTTGGACCCCCGGGACCTCGGCCGCCACACTCTCCGCCAGATCGACGTCATCCAAAGAAGAGACGACGCCCCGGAGGAAGACCACGCCGTCCTGAGCCTCTACCTCAACCGAGAGGTCGGTAGTGGCTGCATCGGCGTGAAGGGCTGCCAGTACCGCTTCCCGAATCTCGTCGTCTCCCCTTGGTAGGCCGGGCAGTTGCGCCACGGCCGCCTCGTCGTCGGCCGTCTCCGCGAACCCGTTGAGCATCTCCACGCCGTCGGTGCTGCGGTCGGGCTTGACTACCGGGTCGGTGGGTGGGGTGTAGGGCTCGGCCTCGGAGACTGCCTCCAGGTAGTCGCCAGTCCCTACCTCGGCCGTGAAGTCGGGAGTCAGGTCGACTCCCTCCGCCACGTTGCCGACCGATGCCGCAAACCCCTCGATCATCAGATCGTTGGTGACAGACCGGACCCCCGATATGCCTCGGACTGCGCCCTCCAACTGGTAGGCTTGCTCGTCAGAGGCCACAACCCCATCCAGGACTACGTGCCCGTCCTCGACGGAGCAGCCCACCGAGGGCTCGCCGAGTTGGGATGCAGCTCGGAGTACTGCCTGTCTTATTCTCTCGTCTTCGCCGGCCATCTGGTTACCCTCCCCGTTGAGCGCTCAGCTATCAGCAATCAACTGTCAACATTCGGCTCTGGGGTGGTCTGCTTGCGCTACCCCGAGCCCCCCTTGCACCAATCCGGCTGCCATCGGCCTTGAGAAGCTGAGGCCTGACGGCTGACAGCTGATGGCTAGTGAGTGGCGGCAAGATGCATGCCATTTCCGACCACGCCTGGCATGGTTCATGGGGAGAGTGACAGTCTAGTGAAGGCAGGCTACCCGGATCGTCATGCCCGACCTGATCGGGCATCCAGGGTTCCCCCGTTGGCGTGAAGGAGCAGCCTCACGAGGAGAGGGGACGTCTGGACCCCCGCGCAAGCGGGGGTGACGTTGCATTAAACTGTAACTCCAACTACCCGTCCCCATGAACCATGCCAGCGGTTGGCACGGTTGGTTCAAGACTTGCTAGAAATAGCAGAGTTTCAGGCCGGGCAGCCAGAACTGCACCGTGAGCACTGTGACCTGCCGGTATTGGTGCGCCTGCCCCTGGCGAAATGAGTTATCAACCGTCAGCCGGCAGCAGTCAGCTTGGGGAGAAGCGGCAGGGCAAGAGCTGATAGCTGGAGGCTGACCGCCGATAGCTGTAGACAAGGAGGGACCGATGGAGCCGATATCCACTGGGGTCGACGGGCTGGACCGTGTGCTCCACGGTGGGCTCAGACCCCGGGCGCTGCACGTCGTTGGCGGCTTGCCGGGGACGGGGAAGACGACCCTGGCCCAGCAGATCAGCTACCACCATGCCAAGCAGGGGGGGCATGTGCTCTACCTGGTAGCGTTGTCTGAGAGCGCTGAGCGGTTGGTAGGCCATGCCTCTGGCTTCACCTTCTTCGATCCGGCCATGGTAGCGCACCGCATCTATTACATCAGCGTCTACAGCAAGCTGGAGGAGGGAGGGCTGCCGGCTGTCCTGGATGAGGTCCGAATGCTCTCCCTCGAGCACAAGGCCTCCCTGGTGGTCGTGGATGGCATATCCACCTTGAAGGCGGCTGCGCCCACTCCCCTGGACTTCCGGAGATTTGTGTTCGATCTGAACGCGCAGCTCCGTTCCCTGGGCGCCACTACCCTGATTCTTGGGCCATGGGTGGAGTGGGAAGCCACTGATCCGGAGTTCGCGGTGGCCGAGGGCATTCTTACCTTGACTTTGGAGTCCGGCTACGAGGGCGGGCAACGTCACCTGGAGGTGTTGAAGCTTCGGGGATCGGAGTACCTGGCTGGCCGGCACGCCCTTACCATAACTCGAGATGGGGTGTGGGTGTATCCCAGGCTGGAATCGGCCTTGAGTTCTGAGGGAATAGCGCAACCCCCCGGCCAGTGGAGCCGTGTAGGGACCGGGGCACCCGGTCTTGACCAGATGCTCCGTGGTGGAATCCCTTCAGGGACTGTCACCCTCGTGGCCGGCGTTCCTGGCGCCGGTAGGACGACCCTCGGGCTGAGCTTCCTGGCGGAAGGGGCGAGCCGGGGCGAGCGCGGGATCTATTTGGGTCTGGAAGAAGCTCCATCTCGCCTCATCGGGAAAGCTGAGGCTCTCGGCCTTGGTTTCGGGAAGATGGTCGAAGACGGGTCCCTGCGGCTAGAGTGGTTGCCGCCCCTCGAGGTGATTCCGGACAAGGTTGGCTGGCAGATCCTGGAGCAAATAGAAAGCACCGATGCCCAGAGGTTGGTCATCGATGGGATGGATGGGGTGGTGGCCAGCCTGGCTGATAGCGGTCGGGCTCGGCCCTTCGTCACCGCCCTGGCTTCCGCGTTGCGCAGCAAGAACGTTACCACCATCCTGACTCATGAGTTGCCTCGACTGGCGGGGATTGGACTGGATGGGTCATTCTACGACCAGGTTGGGGCTGCCATCGACAACATCATCACGCTGCAGTACGTGGAGCTGAGGTCGGAACTCCATCGACTGATCTCGATCCTGAAAGTGAGAGAGAGCGACTTTGATCCCTCCATCCGAGAGTTCACCATATCGGAAGGGGGGCTCCACGTGGCCAACACCTTCGGAAGCGCCGAGGCGGTGTTGACGGGCATCGGCCACTGGCGGGGGAGGCGCGCCCAATGACAGGTAACGGTACTGACAAGAAGGTGCTCGTTGCGGACGACGAGGAGGCCATCACCGAGTTGGTGGCGTTCGCGTTGGAGTTAGAGGGCTTCCAGGTGATCCAGGCTCCCGACGGCCCGGAGGCCCTCAGGTTAGCGAAGGAGGAGCACCCCGACCTGGCGATGGTGGACGTGATGATGCCGGGGCTGGATGGGCGAGAGGTGTCTCGTCGGATAAAGGAGGATCCTGCCACCGCTAACATACCAGTCTTGCTGTTCAGCGCCGCACCTAACCCCGACCTGACCGAGGCAAAGGCGGACGGGTTCATGCCGAAGCCATTCGACGTAAATCAGTTGGTGGACACAGTCAGGTACTACATCAGAAGCAAGTAGTACCAGCACTCCCTGGACTTCGGCGGGGAATAGCTCCTGGGACGGTTCTCGGCTTCACGGCCGCGCGTGGTCCCCGACCTCCCCTCGAAGGGTGTCTATGGCGTGGGGAAGGGCCGGCTTTATGACGTCCAGGCACTCCTGGACGGCTCGCGGACTGCCGGGGAGGTTCACTACCAGGGTGCGGCCCCGCACTCCGGCCACCATTCGGGAGAGCATGGCGTTGGGAGTCTTCTTCAGGCTCTCGGCCCGCATGGCTTCCGGGATGCCCGGCACTTCGTAGTCGATTACCTCCAGGGTAGCGGTGGGAGTCACATCTCGCGGCGCCAGGCCGGTGCCTCCCGTGGTCAGCACCACGTCGACGCCCAGTTGGTCCGTCCAGGTCACTATCTTCTCCTGGATCCTCTCCTTCTCGTCGGGCACGATCTCGTAGACTGCCACATCGCCGCCCAGTTCGGCGACCACCTGCTGAATGACCGGTCCTCCCCGATCCTCTCTCTCTCCGCGAGATCCCTTGTCACTGATCGTCAGTATGGCGTACCGTCCCCTGGACAT
>JAJZQR010000224.1 GCA_021806765.1 Chloroflexota bacterium
CCCACCACTCGCCGCACGGGATCCCACAGGATCACCGGCACGCAGTCGGCGAACTTGAGCAGCAGCAGCACCCCCGGCTCGTCGGTCACCAGCGCGTCGGTGCCGGCCAGGTCCGGGCCGCCGAGGTTTCTCCGTCCCACAGCCACGGCCTGCCGGCCATGCACCTGTCCGGCCGAGACGAACTGCTCCGGATCCCAACCCACCGCGCGAGCCATCAACTGCCGGTTGGCCCTTACCTTCTCCGGGTCATCCCGGACGGCGAAGCTGGCATTCAGGGAATCGTAGGGAGCCTCACTGACGCCTCCCCCGCGGCCAAAGATGCCCTGCGTCAGTTCAGCCCAGGACTGCAGGTGGCCAAAGGAGTAAAGGGCTATGTCACCGGGATGTTCCACCTTCATCGCCGAGTCCAAATGCAAGTCGCGCACCCGTCCCTAAATGCTGTAGGGACGGGCCTGAGTGAGACCCGCCCCTACGGGATTTCTTCTTACAGCCCCTGTCTGCGCCGCAGGAAAGCCGGCAAGTCGTAGTCACCCCTGTCCACCGGGCGAGGCGCCGGTGCGGGCGCCGGTGCGGGCACGGGCCGCAGACGATCGAACTTCTCCAAAGGCAAGGTGTAAACCGCGTGGCCGTCGAACCCGGTGGCAATAACTGTGATTCTGATCTCCTCGCCCAGATTCTCGTCGACCACCGCCCCGAAGATGATGTTGGCGTCGCCATCGGCAGCGGCAGAGACTACCTCTGCGGCCTCGTTGATCTCGTTCAAGGTCATGTCGGATCCACCGGTCACGTTGAACAGCACCCCCTTGGCGCCCGCCATCGACACATCCAATAGCGGATTGGCAATGGCGGCTCGAGCAGCCTCAACCGCCCGGTTATCGCCCCTGGCCTGTCCGATGGCCATCAGTGCCGAACCAGCGCTGGACATTACCGTCCGCACGTCGGCGAAATCGAGATTGATGAGTCCGGGTTCCGTGATCAACTCAGAAATGCCCTGGATGCCTTGCCGTAGGACGTCGTCCACCACTCGTAGGGCCGATTCGACGGGAGTGTTTCGCTCGATCACCTGGAGAAGCCGGTCGTTGGGGATGGTAATCAGGGTGTCCACCTTCGACTTCAGAGCATTGACCCCTTCCTCCGCCACGGTCTTGCGGCGGGATCCCTCGAAGACGAAGGGCTTGGTCACCACACCGACGGTGAGAGCCCCCACCTCTCGCGAGATCTGAGCGACCACCGGGGAAGCGCCGGTGCCGGTGCCACCGCCCATACCCGCAGTGATGAAGACCATATCGGCGCCGTTCAATGCCTGGTAGATGTCTTCGGAACTTTCTTCGGCTGCCTTCGCCCCGATGGCCGGATTGCCGCCGGAGCCCAGTCCTCTGGTGATCTTGTCGCCAATGCCCAACCGCATGGCGCCTCGCTCGGTCCGGGCCAGGGCCTGCTGGTCCGTATTGACGGCCACAAACTCCACGCCCCGCACCTGTGCCTGGATCATCCGGTTGATCGCATTGCCCCCGCCGCCACCGACGCCGACAACCACAATCCGAGGTATGCCATCCCTTTCCAATTGATGCCCCCTGTTGAGCACTTACCCCACCTCTTCACCCGAGTGATGAGTGACGAGCCATGAGATCCGCAACATGACACTCATCACTCATCACTCTTGACTCATCGCTCGCTAAGCAGCTGGCCCCAGATAGTCTGCCCTTCGTCACCCCCGCGAAAGCGGGGGTCCAGGACATCACCGCTCGGAGAGGACCCTGGATGCCCGCCTTCGCGGGCATGACGACGGATTGTGCACACGATCTCAGGCCAGAGGCTTAGGGCAGGAACACCTTGACCAAGCCCTTAACCCTGGATCCCCAGCCAACCCGCCTGCGCATGGATCTAGCGCTGGGCAACTCCTCCGCCCGTGCCAGCGCCCACTTGAGCAGACCCGCTCCGGTAGCATATGCCGACGCACTGATGGAATCGATGGATCCGGATAACCCCTCGGGGAGACCGATCCGGACGGGAGCGTTGAAGGCCTGTTGTGCCAGTTCCCGAATCCCCCTCAGCTGAGCCGTTCCCCCCGCCAACACCACGCCCGCTGGTAGTACGCCGTTGAAGCTCTGTCGCTCCAACTCCTCCGTGGCCAGGCCGAAGATCTCGGAGATCCGCGCCTCCACGATCTCGGCCATGAAGCGCTTCGACACCTGCTTCACCTCTCCATCGGAGAAAGAGCCTGCGTTGATGGTCTCCTCCTCGCTCACGTTCGCCGGAAGGGCAGAGGCAAAGCGAGCCTTCATCTCCTCGGCAGCGGAAAAGGACATCCCCAACCCTACGGAGAGATCGTTGGTTATGTGGTTACCCCCGACGGGAAGGGCTCCCACGAACTGCACCTCCCCATCCCGATACCAGACCAGGTCGGTGGTTCCTCCCCCGAGATCTATCAGCAGCACACCCAGCTGGCGCTCGGTATCGCTCAACACACCCTGGGCCGAGGCAAGGCCACCCGCCACAAAGCCATCGATCTGGATACCCGCACGCTCCACGCACCGGGCCAGGTTGTGGAGGGGCGCCGAGGCGGAGCTAACCACCAGCCCTTCCACCTCCAGGCGAGATGCCAGCATCCCGATGGGATTGCGGACGCCGTCTTCACCGTCCACCACGTAGGCCTTGGGCAGCACGTGGATCACTTCTCTCCCCTCAGGAACCTCTTCCAGCCGAGCTGCACTCAAGACATCCAACAGCTCTTGCTGCGAGACGGGTCGATCTCCCGCCAGAGAGATGCTGCCGTGGGCCGTTTCGGAACTCAGGTGGCTACCAGATATCGAGACGTAAGCGCCGATTATCTTGAAGCCCGAGAAAGCCTCGGCCTTTCTCAAGGCAGCGGCGATGGTTCCGGAGGCCTCCTCCATGTCCATCACCAGCCCCTTCTTGAGCCCTCGAGAGGGGGAAATGCCTACACCCACCACCTCTACCAGGTGCGGGCCCCTGACCTCGCCGATCAAGGCCGATACTTTAGTCGTGCCAACGTCGAGGCCGACAACTACCTGTTCCCCAGCCATCAGCTCTGGCCCGCCTTCAACCTCTGCCGCTGGCGAAGTTTCGCTACGAAATGCCGCCGAACGATGGCAAGATTGTTGAACATGCGTGCCCCAAAAGCCACGATGGCCGCGAAGTACAGCTCTACGCCCAACCGATCACCGAGGTAGGTGAGCGTACCGGCCAGCAACATGTTGGTGAACAGGCCCGCCACGAAGATGTCGTTCTCGTACCGGCCGTCCACTTCGGCACTGACGCCGCCCAGGATCGAGTCCATGGCCGCCAGAATGGCCATACCAGTGTATCGGGCATAGTCCGCCGGCACCGATATGGAAAAAGAGAGCCCAATCACCACTCCGGTCAGAAGGCCGAGCAGAGGAAGCCACATGGGAGATACTCCTCCGGACGAATGCTGACAGATCGCCAGTGCCGCCTCACCGGCCGCCGCCAGTGAAGCCAGCATCCAGAGCCCGCTCCCTAGCGTGCCTGGCCCGACTTGACCGGGGTGGTAGATGCGAGGACGTATACGGGTCGACCCTTGAAACGAAGATCGATTTTCTCTGCGCGAGCTTTGCTCGCTTCGAGGTGCGCTCGAACCGCCGCCAGCGCCGCGATCTTCGCATCCAGGTCGCT
This sequence comes from Chloroflexota bacterium, assembly GCA_021806765.1. Next base: position 3,658 of record JAJZQR010000224.1, read on the forward strand.
GGCGTCGCCGAAGATTATTCTGGCACCGCCCTGAGCCGGCACCACGATCCCTGTGCTCTGGGAGTACTCGAACCATGGCGGCTGGACGCCCGCCTGCTTGGGAAGGGCGAGTCCTAGGGTCTCGATAGCGGCCAAGACGTTGGGCTCTATGCGGCTTCCCACGTCCATCGCCGGGCCATCCGGCTCCTTGACCACAACCACAGGACTGGGCGGCGCCTGCCGGCTGAAGGCCACACCCTCTCTATCTACCAGAAAGGACCCCTCCCGAGCTTGCCACTGCACGAGAGGGGTTCGCTCCGTCACCTCGATATCGAGCCGGCCTGGAAGCGCGAGTACGGCCCGAGCGCTTCGGACCTCGCTCATCCTGGCGACCAACTGGGCGATCTCGTCGCCTCGGAGCCGCAACACGTTCTGCCCCGATGCCCGGGTCGCCTCTGTCGCCTGACCGGCGTCGAGCAGCTTGTTCCCAGAAACCGATATCTCTCGGACCGCAAAGTACGGGGAATCGATAGAATAGTATAGCAACCAGGATGCGAGAATCAATACGGACAGGTACGCCAGGGTCGGCACGACCCGCAGGACTCCCCGAAGGGAGAAGGACCTGCGCCTGCGAATGCCCGCAGAAGTGGCCGACCGGACTGTCCGTCGCCGCTGTTTACGCCTGCTGCTGATAGCCTGGTCTCTCACTTACCGTTGGCTTCCTTCTTCTTCAGGCGGCACAGCACATGCTCACCCACCTTGTATACGTCGCCCGCCCCCATGGTGATGATCAGGTCTCCCCGGGCTGCCTCGGCTTCCAGGATCACGGCAGCCTCGGCCAGGCTGCCGACCGAATGCGCTCCGGGGTGGTGCATCCGAGCTACCAGATCCCGGCTGCTAACGGACTCCCCTTCCTCCCGACCTGCCGGGTGATAGATGGGGAGCACCAATACCCGATCGGCGTCGGCGAAGGACCGGGCGAACTCGTCTAACAGTCTCTCCGTCCGGTTGACGGTGTGGGGCTGAAAGACACACCAGATGCGCCCCTGATGCCGCTCCCGGGCCGCCCGGAGGGTTGCTTCCACCGCCGTCGGATGGTGGGCATAATCATCCAGCAGCGTCACCCCGGCCACCTCACCCACCAACTCGAAACGGCGGCGGGTGCCACGAAAGGCCGAGAGCATCCCGGCAGCCTGATCGGGACCAACGCCAACATGGTTGGCTGCCACGATGGCTGCCAGGGCATCCAGGACGTAGTGCCGCCCGGGCAGCTGCAGGTCGCACTGGTGACGCGAGCCCGCCGGTGTCTCGAAGGTGAAACGGGTACCGAAAGGAGCCACCGGGACGATATCCACAATCCGCCAGTCCGCCTCGGGGGCAAGCCCATAGCTCTCACGGGGAGCTGCCACCCGCATCTTCTTCAAGATGGGGTCGTCGGCGCAGGTGGCCAGAAGCCCCTCCTGCGGCACTCGAGACGCGAACTCGGCGAAGGCACGGGCGATATCGTCCAGGTCCGCATAGCAGTCGAGGTGGTCGGCCTCGACGCTGGTGATGATAGCTACCTTGGGCCAGAGCTGAAGGAAGGAGCGATCGAACTCGTCGGCCTCGGCCACCAGGTATGGGCTCCCACCCAACAGGCCGTGGCTCGGGAAATCCAGCGGCTCGCCGCCGATCAAAGCCGTGGGGTCCAATCCGGCACGATGCAGAAGGAAGGCCAGCATACCGGTGGTGGTGGTTTTCCCGTGGGTACCTGCCACAGCAAGGCCGTAGCTGTCGCTCATCAACCACCCCAGCAGCTCGGCCCGCTTCACCATCGGTATACCCCGCCGCTGCGCCTCCACCAGCTCGGGGTTATCGGACCTTGCCGCAGATGTCGCCACCACCAGATCCGCGCCCACCACCGCCTCGCCGGCATGGCCCACGTTGACACGAACCCCCATCCCCTCGAGCCGTTCCACGAGCGGGGAGGACTTCATGTCGGACCCTGTTATCCGCTTGCCCCGGCCAAGCAACAGCTCCGCCAGGGCGCTCATCCCGATACCCCCGATCCCGACAAAGTGCACAGTCTTGGCATCGGCTAGCAGTCTCGAACCCCAAGTTGGCTGGCTCACTGTCATAGGTCAGATCCCCCGACGAGAACGGCTGCTCCTTCTGGGCGCGAGATCCGCACCCGAGGCAGCGAGACGTGGGCGAGAAGGCTTTCGCTGAAACATCTTGACGACGATCTCCCGTCGCTCTCCCTCCTTAACGGGAGAGGGACGGTCGTGGCGGGATACGCTCAAAAGCAGTCCCACTCCCGCCATGCAGACCAGGAGAGAGGAACCTCCAAAGCTGATGAACGGCAGAGTAATCCCGGTGTAAGGGATCGTGTTGGTGACCACTGCGACGTTTGTGACCGCCTGCACCAGGATCATGGAGGTCACTCCCGTTGCCAGCAGTCTACCGAGTCGGTCTGGCGCCCTAAAGGCGATGCGAAACCCTCTCCACGCCAGAACCCCAAACAGCAGGATGACGGCAACTGCCCCTATCAGTCCCAGTTCCTCGCCGATGATGGCGAAGATGGCATCGGTGTGAGCGTTGGGAACGTAGTAGAACTTCTGCCGGCTGGCCCCTAACCCCAGACCCGTGACTCCGCCCGACCCCAGAGCTATCAGCGTCTGAATGGTGTGCCATCCCGTGTCTCTCGGATCGGCCCAGGGATTGAGGAATGCCTGGAGACGATCGGAACGGTAGCCGGAGTGAACTATCAGGTAGACGAAACCCACCACGCCCCCAGCGGCTGCCACGAAGAAGTGGAGCAGGTTGGCACCGGCCACGAAGAAGAGGCAGCCCGCGGTGACTACCACCACGAAGGAGGTGCCCATATCGGGCTGGGCCATGATTAGCGCCGTCACCAGGGTCAACAGCAGGGCAAAGGGTATGAACCCGTAGGTAAGCTCTCTCACTCTGGCCCCCTTGTGGGCCAGCCAGGCGGACATATACACGATCAACGCCAGCTTGGCGAACTCGCTGGGCTGCATGGGCGGCAGAGGGCCCAGCCGGATCCAGCGAGTTGCACCATAGTTGCCGACCCCGACACCTGGTATCAGCATCAGGATCATGGCCCCCACGGTGACCACCATCAGCGGCACCGACAGCCGCTCCAGCCGATGGTAGTCCACCATCGCAGCGGCCACCATGAAGACCGTACCAACCAGTGCCCACACCACCTGCTTGCTGAGGAAGTAGGTGGCATCCCCGAACTCGGACTGCGCCACCACGAAGCTGGCGCTGTAGACCATCTCCACGCCCAGCACGAGGAGAATGATGGTAACCACCAACAGCGCAATGTCGGGTGTAGGCTTGGGATGAGCCCTGGCGCTCATCGAGTCCCCTTCCCCTCGGACTGGTTGCCCAGTCCTCGAACGCATTCCCTGAAGCGCTCCCCACGCTCCTCGAAGTCCTTGAACATGTCGAAGCTGGTGCCTCCCGGTGCCAGCAGGACGACGTCTCCGCTGGATGCGGCCCGCCGAGCAACGTGTACCGCCTCCTCCATGGAGTCGGTCCTGAAGATGGGCGGCGCCGTGGGACCGGGGGCATTCGCGACGGCCCTCTCGATCAGGTCACCGGCTTCGCCCAACAGCACCAGCGCCTTCACCCGCTGGCGGATCAACTCCCCCCACTCCTCCATGGGCAGATGCTTGTCCCGCCCGCCCGCTATGAGGACGATAGGCTCTTCGAAGGAGCGGAGGCTGGCCATTGATCGTTCGGGAGCCGTGGCTATGGAGTCGTTGCAGTAGACGACACCATCGATCTCTGCCACCACCTCCAGCCGGTGAGGCACGCCCCGGAATCGGGAGATGGCCGCCCGCATGGCCTCTGGGGGCACCCCCATGGCCGACGCCACGGCCGTAGCCGCCAGAACATTTGCCAGGTTATGTCTACCCCGTAGCCGCACCTCCGCCACCCGGCACACCATCTCCACGGAGGTCCCTCGGCGGAGGACGATCCGGCCCCCTTCCAGACAACTCCCCTCCACCGGCCGCTCCATGCTGAACCAGAGGGGGGGCTCGACGGTCTGCAGGCCCGAGGTCACGCTGTCGTCGGCGCTCAAGATCGCCCGATCCCCCTGCCGCTGATGGCGCAGGATGTTGGCCTTGGCAGCCACGTAGCTGTCCATGTCGCCGTGCCGATCCAGGTGATTGGGAGTCACGTTCAGGATCGCCGCGATGGTGGGGCTGTAGGGCAGCCTCTCTAACTGGAAGCTGCTCATCTCCAGCACCACCCAATCCCCACTGTCGATCCGATCCAGCCGCTCCAGCAACGGCACTCCGATGTTCCCTCCCACGTGGACCGTGAGTCCGGCCTCCCGCGCCATCTCCCCCACCAACGTAGTTGTCGTGGTCTTGCCGCTGCTGCCGGTGATGCCCACCAGCTGCCCCCGGCACAGCTCGAAGAACAGTTGCGTCTCGCTAGTAAAGGAAACGCCTTGCTCTCGAGCCTCCACCAGCGGGGCCATCTGGAGAGGGACACCCGGGCTCACGAAGACGAAGTCCGACTCCAGAAACAGCTCAGAGGGGTGTCCGCCCAGGGCGAAGCGGATCGGGAGCCCCTCCAGAGAAGCCAGAGTGGAGGCCAGACTCGCCTCGGTAGCCCGATCGTTGGCAGTGACTTCAGCACCCACCCCCGCCAGAAACCGCACCAGGGACACGCCCTCGCGGGCGAGCCCCACCACGGTGACCCTCTTGCCACCAAACCTCTCTCGGGCTGTCTCAGTCGGTGTCTTCATGCTCAGAGTGCCTATCGATCCCCCGTAGGGGCGCACCTGCGTGTGCGCCCTGGGCAGACACACAGGTCTGCCCCTACCGTTCTGTTCGGGACATCAGTTAGTGGCCAGCTTAGCCTCAGAAGAGAGACCCTCACCCCTCTCGGTCATCAG
>JAJZQR010000225.1 GCA_021806765.1 Chloroflexota bacterium
GATCACGTACTTGGGCTCCGCCATCTGGTCGTAGATCTTGCGGATCATAGGGGCCATCTTGGTGGTGACCGTGCCCGACACGATCATCAGGTCGGCCTGGCGGGGCGATGCGCGGAACACCTCGGCACCGAAGCGGGCGATGTCGAAGCGGGCCGTGGAGGCCGAGATCATCTCGATGGCACAGCAGGCCAGGCCGAAGCCCAGGGGCCAGAGGGAGTTCTTCCGCGACCAGTTCAGCAGGCCGTCCAGCTTCGCCAGGACGAGATTTCCCTTCACCTCCTCCGGCAGATCCTCAGAGCTGGTCCAGGGCGCAGCGCCTGAGTCGGTGCTGAGTGCTGAGTGCTGAGTGCCGAGTGCTGGAGCCTGGGGTGTCCCCAGAATCTCCTTATTCTCTTCCATTTATCTCCACTCCAGGGCCCGCTTGCGCCAGGCGTACACCAGGGCCACCAGCAGGAATGCGATGAAGATCACCATCTCGACCAGGGCGAAGAGCCCCAGCTTCCGGTAGGCCACCGCCCAGGGGACCAGGAACACCGCCTCCACGTCGAAGACGACGAAGATCAGGGCGAAGAGGTAAAACTGGGCCTTGAACTGGATGTTGGCGGGGCCGAACGGCTCGGCGCCGCACTCGTACACCTCGGTCTTGTGGGGCAGCGGCTTCTTGGGTGCCATCAGCTTCGCCATACCGATCGGTATCAGCGGGAACACCACCGCCACGACGAGAAAGATAGCTACGGGCGCATACGAGACCAGCATCAACTACCTCCAAGCAGAACGGCGGGATTATGGGGTGGTAGTGATCCCACTATCGACTAGCCGAACACCGAGATCCGCTGGAAACTACAGGATAGCTGGGGAGAGAAGACGCGGAAGCCGCTGCGGAAGGCCACTCCGGAGGTTTCCGGAGGTGACATGGATGCGTCCATACGGGGGGCACACATTGCCCCGGGGCCCTTCCGGCAGCAATCAGCACCGCCAAGGCTTCATCGCCCCAAACTCTGTCACGAGTATAACACCAGCGAATCCTCGCGTCAAAAATTGCGATTGCTACCGGTGCTCGTCACGTTTCCGTGTAGGCACGATGGGTCTTGGGACTGGGACCCGCGAGGCGTAGGGGCGAAGCATTCGGCCGCAGCCGAATGCTTCGCCCTCCTCATTCAGGGCAGAGCGATGACTGGCATAGGGCGAATGGTTCGCCTCTGCCCACCCTGTCCATCGCCCATTCCGCCTGAGGAGGGCAAAGCATTGCCCGCGACCGGCCCAAGGGCGAAGCATCGCCTGCAGGCAATGCTTCGCCCCTACCCATCTTGCACTCACTCCATATGTCACATGGCGCCCAGCACCCTCCCGGAATCCCGACGCGCACCCTATTGGCACCCCCTCTGGACACAATGAAGACCGGTGCTCCGCCGCGCTACCTCTAACATGCAGGGTGGCGCTCCCTGTGCGCCACCGCCCCCCGCCCGGTCGACCGTGCGACGGTTGTAGACGTCTTGCCCTGCCGGTGGTATGCTTGCCATCTAGAACGAACACGTTCCCTTCCTGCTCGCAGCCCTTTTCCGTGATTTCAGTCCTTAACCCCTCGACGCCTACCAGGGGGTAGGTGCGGCCTCGCGTATCCTGCTGCTCATCCATCGGCCTTATCCACCCTTTGCCGACATGGGAGGTGCCGGATGCCCAACCCCGAGGAGTACCGCCGGACCCGACGCATCGTCGACCTGCTGCTGCGGATCGCCAACCAGCCCAGCCGCTGGACCCGCCGCGACCTGGCGGCTTGCTACGAGGTGAGCGAGCAGCAGATGGACAAGGACCTCCAACTCATCCGCCACGGCCTGGTGATGCCCCTCCGCCACTGCCCCCAGGGCTACTACTTCGAACGGTTGACCAGCCTGCCCTCCCTGACCCTCAGCCTCCCCGAGGCCCTATCGCTGCTGCTGGCCGCCCGCCTGGGGCAGCAGATGCCCGGCGTGTCCCGCGCCGACCTGGCCGCCGCCATCGCCCGACTGGAGGCTTTGCTGCCTCCGGAGCTGCTGCCACTGGCTGGTGGGCTGGCTCGGGGCAACGGCGAGGATGGCCCTCGGGATGCGACCCTCCGGGAGCTGCAGCTGGCCATAGCCGAGCAAGCCCGGCTGCGACTGACCTACCGCAGCGCCTCGGGGGGAAGAGCCGGTGCCGAAGACGCTGCTTCTTCTATCCCGTCGCCCGATGTCCCCCATCCCGTGGGGGCCGGCGTCTCTGCCGGCCCTCCCGTGGCGCGGGGTTCGACCATGCCGCGTGACAGGCTCGTCGACCCCTACACCCTCCTCCCCTACCTTAAAAGCTGGTACCTCGTGGGCTACTGCCACCTGCGCCGGGAGATCCGGATGTTCAAGGCCGACCGGATCGAGAGCCTCGCCCGCACCGGGGAGCAGTTCGACCTGCCCGAGAGCTTCGACCTGGCCGGGTACCTGGGACAGACCTGGGGCTTGCTGCGGGGGGAGGCCGGGGAGCCCGAGGAGGTGGTGCTGGAGTTCTCGCCCGATGCCGGCCGGTGGGTGAGGGACGAGGAGTGGCACCCCAGCCAGCGGGTGGAGGACCTCCCCGACGGCCGGGTGCGGCTGCACTTCTACGTGGGGATCACCCCCGAGCTACGCCGCTGGGTCCTCGGCTTCGGCCGCCAGGCGCGGGTGATCCGCCCCGATAGCCTGGCCGCGTGGGTGAGGGAGGAGGCGAGGGGGATGGTGAACTGCGGCACTCGCGAGGAATGGCCATTGGAGGTCAGGGATGGAAGATAGCGCTATCAACCCGGCGGTCTTCTGGGCGAAGCTCTCACCTCGCGGCAAACCCGACGTGGTGCATCCCCTCATCTGCCATATGATCGACGTGGCCGCCGTGGCGGGGGCGATCTGGGCTACCGTCCTGACGGAGGGGGAGCGGCGCCGGGTTGCGTCGTCTCTTGGGTGCACCGAGGGCGCTGCTGCCGCCTGGATCGTGTTCGTCGCAGGGCTGCATGATGTGGGGAAAGCCAGTCCTGCCTTCCAGTCCATGGACCCGGAGGCTCGCGCGCGGTTGAAGGCTGCCGGCCTTGTCTGTCGCAAGCCGGTGAGGGATACGCCCCATGGCGTCGCTTCCACCGTCTCGCTCAAGGAGATCCTTCCCACCTTCGGCCTGTCGAACAGCATGGCGGATAGATTCGCGACCCTCGTCGGCGGGCATCACGGGGTATTTCCGCAGAGCTCTGAGGTGGGCCGCGCCATGGACAACCAGGAGTCCATCGGGGGAGGGGCATGGGCGGAGGCAAGGGGCGCGTTGGCCGAACTGCTGGCCACTCTCTTGGGCCTCCCCCGCCGGGACCCGCCCGTGCGGCTGGATAACGCCACCGCCATGTTCCTGGCAGGGCTCATCTCCGTTGCGGACTGGATCGGCTCGGTGGAGGAGCTGTTTCCACCGAGCGACCGGTACCCTTACATGGAACCGAGAGTGGATGCCTCCGACTACTACCGTCGGTCAGTATCCATGGCCGAGGAGGCGCTGGGGTTGCTGGGCTGGACCGGCTGGGCCCCGCCCTCCGAGCCCCTCGACTTCTCCCGTCTCTTCCCAAACATCGCTTCGCCGTACCCTGTGCAACGGGAGGTGGCCGCCCTGGTCGATAGTCTGGACGGTCCCGGGCTGGTCGTGGTGGAGGCCCCCATGGGGGAGGGAAAGACGGAGGCCGCGGTCTACCTGGCGGATCGGTGGGGCGTGACGTTGGGCCAGCGCGGCTGCTACTTCGCGCTGCCGACCCAGGCTACCAGCGACCAGATGTACCGGCGGGTGTGGGAGTTCTTGAAGAGGCGCTACCCGGCCGACCTCGTGAATCTCCAGCTTCTCCACGGCCACGCCTCCCTGTCGGCCCTGTTCCAGGGCCTGCTGCGAAGCGGCAAGCAGCAGAGGGCAGTGGTCGCGGGGCTGGAGCCTGCGGGGATCGACGGGGAGAAAGGCGACGACGGCGCGACGGCCAGCGTGGTGGCGGGCGAGTGGTTCACCTATCGAAAGCGCGGCCTGCTGGCGCCGTTCGGCGTGGGGACCATCGACCAGGCGCTGCTGGCGGCACTGCAGACCCGTCACGTCTTCGTCCGGCTATTCGGGCTGGCGCACAAGACCGTGATCCTGGACGAGATCCACGCCTACGATACCTACATGACGGCGCTGTTGGAGCGGCTGCTGGAGTGGCTCGGAGCCCTGGGTTCGTCGGTGGTGCTCCTCTCCGCGACCCTTCCGGACGGCCGCCGTCTCCACCTGGTGGAGGCTTATGCGCGTGGTGCCGGGTACCCCACGGATAGGGATGCCATGCAGGCCAGATATCCCCGGATCAGCTGGGCATCCAGGGCGGGCAGTGGCGCCCGGCAGGTTGGTGTGTCCCCACGCTCAAGCCGAAAGCTGGAGCTGGAGTGGGTCGACGGCGCGCTCCCTGCCGACGGCGAACGCTTCGCTTTGGGCGAGCGGCTGAGAGCGGTACTGGAGGATCGGGGTGGCTGCGTCGCCGTGATCTGCAACACTGTGGCCAGGGCGCAGCAGGTTTACCTGGCCCTCAAGCCCCATTTCCCCGACACCGCGGACGACGGACAGCCGGTGCTCGACCTCCTCCACGCGCGATATCTCTACGAGGACCGCCAGAAGCGCGAAAAGCGGACGCTGGCCCGCTTCGGGAAGCCCGATGGCGAGGTGGAGATGGAGGACGGCACCATTCGCAAGGTCCAGCGACCCGACCGGGCGGTGCTCGTATCGACACAGATCATCGAGCAGAGCCTGGACCTGGACTTCGACCTGATGGTGACGGATCTGGCGCCGGCGGACCTGCTGCTGCAGCGGTCCGGCAGGCTTCACCGGCACGAGCGGAAGGGGCGCCCGGGGCCTGAGCATCCGATCCTCTGGATCTGCCGGCCGCGCGAAGAGGATGGCGTCCCCTTCTTCGACCCCGGCTTCGCCAAGGTCTACGACGAGCACGTGCTGCTCAGGACGTGGCTGGAGCTGAGGGACCGCACGGGTGTGCGGGTGCCGGAGGAGGTGGAGGATCTGGTGGAGGCGGTGTACGGGGACCGGCCGTGCCCCTCTGATGCGTGCCCTGCCCTCCAAGCTGCATGGGAAGCAAGCCTGCGACGACTCAGTGAGGAAATGGATAGGGACACACTGGAAGCCCAGGATCGATGGCTCAAGCACCCCGTATACGGGGGAGCGCTTTGGAGACTCACCGGCGACCCGCGAGAGGAGGACAGGCCTGACTTCCATCAGGCGCACCAGGCGCTCACGCGGCTTGCCGAGCCCTCGGTGTCATTAGTCCTCCTGCATGGGACAGAGGGCAAGCCTCGGTTGAGCTCTGATTCAGGCGAAGAGATCGACAGGAATGTTGAGCCAACAGTTGATCAGGCGACTCGTCTGCTTGCTCGTTCCGCCTCCGTGTCTGACAAGAGGATCGTGTTTGACCTGATGGCCATGCCAGTTCCCGCCGGCTGGCGTCGCAGCCCATTGCTGCGCCATCACAGAGCCTTGATCCTCGATCGAGATGGCGGCGTGGTAATCGGGAGGCACTATCTTAGAGCAAGTGATGAGATCGGGCTGTACGTGGCTCGTTGAGTGGGATGGAGGTGTTTCATGCCGAGCTATAACCTGGTTGACGAACCATGGATACCGTGTGTCATGGTGGCGGATGGATCGGTCCGGGAGTTCGGACTCAGCGACGTGCTGCTCCGCTCGCCGGAGGTGCGGGAGTTGTCACACTCATCCCCACTGGTCATGGCTGCCCTGCACCGTATCCTGTTGTCCATTCTTCACCGCAACTACGGGCCGAAGGATACCGCCCAATGGGGACGGCTGTGGAGTCGCGGTGCGTGGGACGAGGGCCCGCTGGTGGAGTACTTCCAGCGATGGTACAGCCGCTTCGATCTTTTCGATGATTGCCATCCGTTCTATCAGGCGAAGGGATTGTCTTTCCAGTATGAGGGGTCTGTATCCAGGCTTGTCCACGAGTTCTCATCGGGGAACAACGCGACCCTGTTTGATCATTCAGTTGATGGGCTTCCATCTGCTCTTTCGGCCGCCGAGGCCGCATGCTACCTTGTGGCGCATCAGGCATTGGCAATCGGTGGGCTAGTCTCGTTTGAAAAGGGCCAGGACAGGGGGGTCTATGGATCCGCTGACAATGCCCCTCTAACGAAGGCAGCGGTGGCTGTTGTGCGAGGGGATAACCTGTTCGAGACCCTGATGCTGAACCTCCACCAGTACAACGGTGAGGACGAAGAGCCGTTCTCGTTTGATGAGACGTTGGACATGCCGGCGTGGGAGCGGGACGAGGAGACGCAGGCTGGCGACCGCTATCCGACCGGCTACATCGATCTGCTGACTTGGCAGAGCAGAAGGGTGAGGCTGCGAGCCGAACTGGAGGCCTCTGGCCGTCTGGTTGTTCCATCAGTTGTGATCATGAAGGGCTATCAGTTTCCCGACGGTTGGTCCATTCGAGGGCGGGAGACCATGGCCGCATTCTGCCGAAATCCAAATGCCCGAAAAGCTGGTGATCCCTGGCCTGCCGTGTCCTTCCAGGAGAACCGAGGTCTGTGGCGAGATAGCGTGGCGCTGTTCCAGTCATTGGGGGACGAGCGGGAGCGGCCCAAGACTCTGGATTGGCTGAGTGACTTGGAGCACCAGAGGATCCTGAGCCGCGCACAGACCCTGCCAGTGGATTTCTTTGGCCTTTGTACGGACAGGGCAAAAGTGCTTCTGTGGCGGCATGAGAGGGTTCCCCTGCCGCTGGCCTACCTGGACGATACCGATCTCCTCTCGACGCTGAAGGATGGGCTGGACCTGGCCGAGTCTGTGGGCAAGCTGTTCTCCAGCGGCTTCGTGGACATCACGACGGAAGAAGGCCCAAGGAAAGTGCCCAGCCCCTTCCTCAAGCTGGCGGCCGTGACGTTGTCGCCGATGGATGATACCAAGGCCGACCCAGGGGCGGTGGGGAGACTGCTCGTGCATCTCGCACCGGGCCGCCTGTACTGGTCGCGGCTGGAGACGCCGTTCAAGCGGTTCATGGTCGAGCTGGCAGAGGAGAAGGCGGGCAACGAGCGTGAGAGTGCGTTCCGGGAGTGGGTCGTGGCCCTGCGAGACTCGGCAGTGGGCGCCTTCAAGGAGGCTACCCTTGGGCTGGACGGCACCGGGCGCACCCTTCGTGCTGTTGCCCTGGCCGAGCGGGAGTTCAACCGCAGATTGCGAGAGCTGCTTGAGGAGAGACTGAAAGATGCTGAGGAGGTGTGATTCGTGAGCCCACCAAGGGAACGTCAGCTAGCATTCGTCGACCATCTGGAGAGCCTGGTTGCCACCCAGGATCGGGCAGCCCTGGCCGCATTGCGGCGGGGATTGGGAAAGGACCCTGGCACTGTCGCGGAGATGTACCGGCACGTCGTGCCCTGGCTACCGGCCGGGGCTTCGCCGTGGCAGGAGGATGCCTATTACATCGTGGCCGCGCTGTTCGCCTGGCACCAGGGGAATTGGCACCGTGAAGATGACTCCCCAAGAGCCACCAACCTGGGCGCCTCTTTCGCCAGACTTGCCGCCAGTGTGGAGAGCGACAGCGTCGAGGGCCGCTTCGTGGCGATGCTCAATTGTCACAGGGACGACCTGCCAACTCATCTGCGCCACGCAGTGGGCTTGCTGAAGTCCAAGGAGATCCCTGTCGACTGGAGCCAGTTGCTGCGCGACATCCAGAACTGGGGGTTGGAGAGCCGCCCCGTGCAGCGAGGCTGGGCCAGGGCCTATTGGGGGAGCCACCCCGGCGAACAGTCGGAGCAGTCGTCGGGGACCGGGGGCGCCGCGCCGGCGGCCGTAGCATCCCCTGCTAGTGGGGATAAGTGGTAGAGGGGGAAACGATGCTTCTGGAATTACACATCCTGCAGAACTTCGCGCCGGCGAACCTGAACCGCGATGACACCGGCTCACCGAAGGACTGCGAGTTCGGCGGCTATCGCCGCGCTCGCATCTCCAGCCAGTGCCTCAAGCGGGCGATCCGCACAGCTTTCAAGAAAGAGCAACTCCTGCCCCCGGACAGGCTGGCTGCCCGTACCAAGCGGCTCGCGGAGGAGTTGACCCGGCGGCTGGAGCTGCGCGGAAGGGAGCCGGAGGCAGCCATGGCCGTGGCGCAGGCCGCGCTGAAGGGCCTCGGCCTCGGCGTGGCCGATGGGGGCAAGACCCAGTACCTGCTGTATCTTGCCGACTCCGAGATCGCCAAATTGGCCGATTTGTGCGACCAGAGCTGGGACCAACTGGCCGTGCCTGGTCTCGCCGGTGGCTCCAATGGGGAGGATGCCGCGCCCGCCAAGGGCAAGGCAAACGCCAGGGATGCCAAGAAGCAGGCAAAGGGCGCTCTTCCAGCAGAACTCGGGAAATCCCTGCTGGCATCGTTGAGTGGGAACGGTTCCGCCGATCTGGCACTCTTCGGTCGGATGCTGGCGGACCTGCCCGACAAAAATGTCGACGCGGCCTGCCAGGTGGCGCACGCGCTCTCCACCACCAGGATCAGCATGGA
>JAJZQR010000226.1 GCA_021806765.1 Chloroflexota bacterium
TCTTCCGATCGAACTTGCTGAACTCCGGAATCTCGCAGTTGAGGGCCAGCGCCGTCATGATGGTGTACTCCACCGCCTTCTGGTTGATGACGGGCAGCACCCCGGGCATCCCCAGGCAGACGGGGCATACGTGGGTGTTGGGTGCGGCGCCGGCGTAGTCCGCACTGCACCGGCAGAACATCTTGCTGTCCGTGAGCAGTTGAGCGTGCACCTCAAGGCCGATTACCGGTTCATATTCCATGATCTCGCTCCTCGCGCAGGACTGAGGACTAAGGGCTGAGGACTGAGTGTGCCATCCAGCTTCTCGGCCCACAGTCCCCAGTCCTCAGTCCTGTTGGATTTGCCAATCGTCGTTCTTGCTGTCGTAAACCAGGTGGAAGCGGCCCTCGGTCGTGCGAACCCGATAGTGGTAGAAGATCGGGCTACCGTAGGCAGCCTCCTGAGCGCGCCACTGCTGCTCGACCTCCTCTACCTCCAGCCGCCGGCCCTCCCACTGAAAGGCCAGGGGCCGGTCCGGATAGTGGCGGCCGGCATAGCACTCCACTTTGGTGGTGTGACTACGCCCAGTCGAGTCCAACACCCTCACCCCGTGGACATGCCCTCTGACATGTCCACGCCTCTCCCAGAGGGAGAGGAGAAAAGGAGATCCTTTGGGGACACCCCAAACCCCGCCAGGCGCCGCGCCCTAGACCCGCTTCCTACGATGCAGCCACGCCGTGGTGCTTAGGCTCCGCCCCCTGGACCCCCGCTTCCCAGAACTCAGTCCTCAGTCCTGGGCCCTCAGTCCTCTACACCAGCTGCGGCTTCTGCTTCCGCCAGTCGGTGCTCTGCTCGTAGGCGTAGGCCGCCCGCAGCATCATCTCCTCGCCCAGCGGCTTGGCAATCAACTGCAACCCCACCGGGAGATCCTGGGAGAAACCGCAGGGCACCGAGATGCCGGGAAGCCCGGCCAGGTTCACCGGAATAGTGCAGACGTCCGAGGCGTACATCGCCAGGGGGTCGTCCGCTCTCTCCCCCACCTTGAAGGCTACCGAGGGGGAGGTGGGAGCCACCAGCACGTCGAACTTTTCGAACGCCTCGTCGAAGTCCCGCTTGATCAGGGTCCTCACCTTCTGGGCCTTGAGGTAGTAGGCGTCGTAGTAGCCGGAGCTGAGGGCGTAGGTCCCCAGCATGATCCGTCGCTTGACTTCGGGGCCGAAGCCCCGCTGGCGGGTCTTGAAGTAGCCGTCCCACATGCTCTCGGCATCGGGAGCCGAGTAGCCGTACTTGACCCCATCGTAGCGGGCCAGGTTGGCGCTGCACTCCGCCGGAGCGATGATGTAGTAGGAGGCCAGCCCGTAGCCGGTGTGGGGCAGGGACACCTCGCCGATCTCCGCCCCCAGATCCTTCAGCCGATCTATAGCCGCCCGCACCAGCTTCTCCACCTCGGGATCGATCCCCTGGGCGAAGTACTCCCGCGGCACCCCCACTCGAACCCCCTTCAGGTCCGAAGTCAGGGCCTTAGTGTAGTCAGGCACCGGGAAGTTCAGGGAGGTGGAATCCTGGGAGTCATAGCCCGCTATGGCGTTCAGCACCAGGGCGCAGTCGGTGACGTCCTTGGTGAGAGGGCCGATCTGATCCAGAGAGGAGGCAAAAGCCACCAGTCCAAAGCGGGAGACGGCCCCGTAGGTAGGCTTCATCCCGACGATCCCGCACAGCGATGCCGGTTGCCGGATGGAGCCGCCGGTATCGGAGCCCAGGGCGAAGATCGCCTCGCCGGCGGCCACCGCCGCGGCCGAGCCGCCGCTGGATCCCCCGGGCACCCTGGCCAGGTCCCAGGGGTTCAGGGTGGTGAAGAAGGCGGAGTTCTCGGTGGAGGAGCCCATGGCGAACTCGTCCATGTTGGTCTTGCCCACCAGCACCGCCCCCAGCGCCTTCAGCCGCTGGGCCACGTAGGCGTCGTAGATCGGCACGAAGTTCTCCAGCATCTTGGAGCTACAGGTTGTGCGCACCCCCTTGGTGGAGATGACGTCTTTCAGAGCAACCGGTACCCCCAGGAAAGGGTTGTCCTCCCCGGCGGTGCGCCGCTCGTCGGCCTTCCGGGCCTCCTCAAGAGCTATCTCAGGCGTCACAGTCACGTAGGCGTGCACCAGCGACTCCACGGCCTCGATCCTCTCCAGAACGGAGCGAGTCAACTCCACGGAAGAGATCTGCCGGGTTCGCAGGAGGTCGTGGACCTCGTGGATAGTCGCTTCATAGGGCTTCAAGGCTGTTCTCCTTAACCAGGACTGAGGGCCAAGGACCGAGGACTGAGTAGCCGTTCTATCGCTCAGTCCTCAGTCCTCAGTCCTCAGTCCTCACGTCTAGATCTCCGGGGGCCCACCGAGGGCAACGTCCTCCTCCAACACGGGAGGGATCTTGAAGTAGTGATCCTCCGCCCTGGGGGCGTTGGCCAGGATCTCCTCGGGCGAGTAGCACGGCTCCGGCCGATCGGGCCGCATGACATTCTGAAGCGGGATCACCTGAGCTGTGGGGGGTATGACCTCGGTGTCTAGCTGATTGATCACGGCCACATGGTGCAGGATGTCCGACAGCTGGCCCTGGAGGCGCTGCTTCTCCTCCTCCGTCAGCCCCACCCTGGCCAGATAGGCGACGTGTTCCACTTCCTCGCGGCTGATGCTCATCGCTGCCTCATTCCGGTTCTGAGTTCTGGGTTACTCAGAACTCAGAACCCAGAACTCAGAACCCAGAACTCAGAACTGTACTGTTCCATGGTACCTGCCAGTAGTATAGCACCCGCCTTTCCGGCCCCGCCACGCGGCACAGAACACCCCCTTCCCGTGTCGGGAAGGGGGCAGGGGGATAGGTCGCCTCTCGCTTACTCTGCCTTCCGTTCCTCCTCGGGAGGGCAGTCGAAGTGACATTCCCCGCACTCGCCATGGCAGGGCTCGACGTGAATGCCCAGGGAGGTCGAGGGGCCCAGGGAGTCCCGGAGGTGGTCCTCCAGATGGTCGCACAGGTCGTGGGACTCCTGGACCGTGGCGTCGCGCTTCACCACCAGATGCAGGTCCACGTGGCGCTCGGCCCCCACTTTCCGAGAGCGGACCTGATGGTAACTCACGACGTCAGGTTTGTGGGTCTCCAGGGCCTCACGGATCATCGCCTGCTCCTCCTGAGGGAGGCTGGCATCCAGGAGATCCTGCACCGAGCGGACGGTGATATCGTAGGCAGCCTTGCAGATGAAGAGGGCAACCCCGATGGCAATCAGCGGGTCCAACTCGGAATGATTGGTGACCCGCACGACCACCAACCCCAGGGCCACACCCAGAGAGGTCAGCACGTCGGTCATGTGGTGCCAACCGTCCGCCTCCAGCGCCACCGAGTCGGTGTTCCTGGCAACCCGCATCACCCATCGAGCGACCACGAGGTTGCCCACGGTGGAAACCACCATGACCGCGATACCCAGGTCGACGGTTTCCATCCCCACACCGTGAAGCAGTCTCTGAACGGCCTCATTGATGATGAAGAGGGCTGCGAGAAAGATCATCGCCGCTTCCGCGGCTCCCGCCAGGCTCTCCACCTTGCCGTGGCCATAGAGGTGCTCCTCGTCGGGCGGACGGGAGGAGGTCCGCACGGCAAAGAGGGCGGTAAAGGCCGCCAGCAGGTCGATGCCGGAGTGAATGGCCTCGGAGATTACTCCCACCGAGCCGATGGCAAACCCCACCGCCAGTTTCAGAACGACCAACAACGCGTTTAGCGCAACAGAGAGAGCGGCAACTCCCTCCTTGCTCGATAACACAGGTACAACCTCCCCATCCAGAGGGTAACAAAAATAGCTCGCCGGTACGCCGGCACCAAGGGGTGATCTCTAACTGAGGTCACCTCTCGGCCACCGAGTCCCACGAGCTACTGCTCGCTGCCATCTAAGCCCAGCCCCATCCTGGAACAACGCCAGGATCGCCTGCTCCCAGAGGCAGCCGAAGAGAAGTATTCGCTTGTCCTATCAATAATAGGTCATCGAAGGGATAGATGCAAGATCAGGGGAAAGAGGTTGTTGGTCCATAAGTTGCAAGAGTCTAGAGAGGATATTTCCCGCCGCGTGGAGGCATCTACCCGATGCAGACGGCACCCCTATGGCCCTTCGTAGTCTATTTCGGCGCTGTGCTCTTGCTGGTGGGAATCATGCTGGGGCTCTCCTACGTCCTCGGACAGCGCCACATGGAACCTCAGACGGGACAGCCCTTCGAGGCGGGCATCGTCGCCACCGGGCCCGCGCGGCGGCGATTCGACGTGAAGTACTACCTGGTGGCCATGTTCTTCGTGATCTTCGACCTGGAGGCGGCCTTCGTCTTCGCCTGGGCCGTGGCAGCTCGGGAACTGAGCTGGCCCGGCTACATCGAGGTGCTGGTCTTCATCGCCATCCTGGCCGCCGCCCTGGTCTACCTGTGGCGCCTGGGCGCCCTCGACTGGAAAGCCCCGAGACAGCGAGGGCAGAGATTGAGGTAGGAGCAGAAAGGACTTCTCGATCGTGCAATGGTGGCTTAGCCGGGCAACTACCGGAACTTCCTTCGCAGCAGATGATCGGGCCATGGAGCAAGCGGTCCGACGCAACGTCCTGCTGTCCAGAGCGGAGGACCTTCTGGCCTGGGGCCGGAAGAACTCCATATGGCCCTTCAACTTCGGGCTCTCCTGCTGCTACGTGGAGATGGCCACCAGCATTACCAGCAAGTACGACATCGCCCGTTTTGGGGCCGAGGTGATCCGGGGCACGCCCCGTGAGGCCGACCTGATGGTGGTCGCGGGCACGGTCTTCCTGAAGATGGCGCCCATCATCCAGCGGCTGTACGAGCAGATGATGGAGCCCCGTTGGGTCATCTCCATGGGCTCCTGCGCCAACTCCGGCGGCATGTATGACATCTACAGCGTGGTTCAGGGAGTCGACAAGTTCCTGCCGGTGGACGTCTACGTCCAGGGCTGCCCGCCCCGCCCGGACACCTTCCTTGAGGGGGTGCTGCTGCTGCGGGAGAAGGTGGGCAGGGAGAAGCGGCCCCTGAGCTGGATTGTGGGCCCCCAGGGGGTGGTGCGCCCGGAGATGCCCGCCATGAGGGAACTGAAACGGCCCCAGCGGCAACAGATGACCACCCTTCGCCCGCCCAACGAGGTGTAATGCGAAGTGAGCGATAGCGACAACATCGTCCAGGGACTGAACAGCAGGTTCGGCGAGCAGACTTTCACGGTCCAGCCTACCGCTGACCGGATCCCCACCCTCTGGGTGTCCGAGGAGAGGATCGGAGAGGTGCTGGCCTTCCTGAAGTCGGGGGTGAGACAGCCCTATCGCACCCTGTTCGACCTCACGGCCGTCGACGAGCGGACCAGGGCCAACCGGCGAGATCTGCCGGAGAGCGACTTCACCGTCGTCTACCACCTGCTCTCCTACGACCGGAACGCCGACGTGCGGCTCAAGGTCCCGCTGAAGGGCGAACACCCCACCCTGCGCACCATCACCGGCCTCTGGCCCTCGGCCAACTGGTACGAGCGGGAAGCCTGGGACATGTTCGGCGTCATCTTCGATGGGCACCCGAACCTGCGACGCATCCTCATGCCCACCACCTGGAAGGGCCATCCCCTGCGCAAGGACCATCCTGCCCGAGGCACGGAGCTAGGTCCCTACCAGTTGACGCCCCAGAGGGAGGAGGTGGAGCAGGCGGCGCTCCAGTTCCGCCCGGAGGACTGGGGGATGAAGCGGCGGCGGGAGGGCGAGGAGTTCATGTTCCTCAACCTGGGCCCCCAACACCCTGGCACCCACGGACCCTTCCGGATCGTCCTGCAGCTGGACGGGGAGGAGATCGTCGACGCCGTGCCGGACATCGGCTTCCACCACCGGGCAGCGGAGAAGATGGGCGAGCGCCAGTCCTGGCACACCTACGTCCCCTACACCGACCGGGTCGACTACCTGGCCGGCGTCCAGAACGAGCTGGCCTACTTGACGGCGGTGGAACAGCTGGCCGGCATCCAGGTACCAGACCGGGCAAAGGTGATCCGGGTGATGATGTCCGAGCTGTTCCGCCTGGCCAGCCACCTGGTCTGGTACGGCACCTTCGCCCAGGACCTGGGGCAGATGTCCCCGGTGTTCTACATGTTCACCGACCGCGAGCGGATCCTGGAGATCGTCGAAGCCATCTGTGGCGCTCGCATGCACCCGGTCTGGTTCCGCATCGGCGGGGTGGCCCAAGACCTCCCCAACGGGTGGGATCAGAAGATCCGCTATCTGCTGAAGTACCTCCCTCCCCGTCTGGACGAGTACGACGGGCTGGTGATGCGAAACCGGATCTTCAAGGCACGCACCCAGGGAGTAGGTCAGTACACCCTGGACGAGGCCATCGAATGGGGGGTCACGGGACCGGGATTGCGGGCCTGCGGCCTGGAGTGGGACTTCCGAAAGAGGCGTCCCTACTCGGCCTACGACCAGTTCGAGTTCGATATCCCCACGGCCACCCACGGCGACTGCTACGACCGGGCCGTGGTGCACGTGGCGGAGATGCGCCAGAGCCTACGCATCATCCAGCAGTGTGTGGACAACATGCCCTTCGGCTCCTACAAGTCGGAACACCCCCTCACGTCACCGCCCTTGAAAGAGCGGACCATGTACGACATCGAGACCCTGATCGATCACTTCCTGAACGTGAGCTGGGGTCCCGTGATGCCGGTGGGAGAGTCCACCTACCTGGTCGAGATGCCCAAGGGCTGCACTGCTTACTACGTGATCAGCGATGGGAACACCATCTCTTACCGGACCCGCATTCGCACCCCTTCCTTCGCGCACCTGCAGATGCTCCCGATGATCAGCCGGGGCTATGCCGTACCGGACCTTGTCTCGACCCTGGGGAGCATCGATTTCGTGCTGGCGGATGTGGATAGGTGAGGAAGACGATGCTGACAGAAGAGGAGAGGCGGGAGATCGAGGCCGAGGCAAGCCGGTACCTGCGACCGCAGGCGGCCGCCGTAGATGCCATGAAGATCGTGCAGCGACATCGGGGCTGGGTGTCCAACGAGGCCCTGCAGGAGCTGGGCGAGCTGCTGCAGATGACGAAGTCCGAACTGGATAGCGTTGCCACCTTCTACAACCTGGTCTTCCGCAAGCCGGTGGGAAGGCACGTCATCATGATCTGCAACAGCGTCAGCTGCTGGGTCATGGGGTACCCCGGGCTGCGACAGCATCTGACCCAGCGGCTCGGCATCGATCTCGGCCAGACCACCGCCGACGGTCGCTTCACCCTGCTGCCCATCGTCTGCCTGGGCGACTGCGACCACGCGCCGACCATGATGGTGGACAGCCAGCTGTACCGGGAACTGACGCCGGAGAAGATAGATGGGATCCTGGAGGAGTACAGGTAGTGAAACGTTTGCTTCCGGCCCTGAAGGGCCGGGTTAACCTGAGAGGCGTCGGGCTGTTGACCCGGCCCTTCAGGGCCGAGGTTTCCAGGCAACGCTGATGGAGCAACCTCTCACCAAGAACATACGGCCCGGCGAGGAGCCGCCGGATCTGAGGGGATACGAGCGGGCCGGCGGCTACCAGGCAGTGCGCAAGGCAGTGGGCGGCATGAAGCCCCTGGAGGTGCAGCAGGTGGTCAAAGACTCCAACCTGCGGGGCCGGGGTGGGGCCGGTTTCCCCACCGGGGTGAAGTGGAGCGTCGTGCCCATGGGCGAGGATGTCCCTCGTCCCAAGTACCTGGTGGCCAATGCCGACGAGATGGAGCCGGGCACTTTCAAGGACCGTCTCCTGATGGAGGGGGACCCCCACCAGTTGGTGGAGGGGATGATCGTGGCAGCCTACGCCATCCAGGCCGAGGTGGCCTACATCTTCCTGCGGGGCGAGTACGTCCTGGCGGCAGAACGGCTGAACCGGGCCATCGCCGAGGCCTACCGCGCAGGGTTCCTGGGAAGGAACATCCTCCGCTCCGGCTACAGCCTGGATCTGCACCTGCACACCAGCGCCGGCCGCTACATCTGCGGCGAGGAGAGCGCCCTGCTGAACTCCCTGGAGGGGAAACGGGCAACGCCCAGGGCGAGGCCCCCCTTCCCTCAGGTGAGCGGGCTGTGGGGGAAGCCTACTATCGTCAACAACGTGGAGACCCTGTGCAACTTGCCCCACATCGTCAACAACGGGGCCGACTGGTACAAGGGACTCAGCCTCACCCAGGATGGGGGAACCAAGATCTACGGCGTGAGCGGCAAGGTGAAGAGGCCGGGCGCCTGGGAACTTCCCATGGGCACCACCATCCGGGAGATCCTGGAGGAGCACGCCGGAGGGATGCGAGAAGGGCTGCGGTTCCGAGGGGTGCAGCCGGGGGGAGCCTCCACCGACTTTCTCACGGAGCAGCAACTGGACGTGAAGATGGACTACGGCTCCATCCAGGCGGCAGGAAGCCGGCTGGGGACCGGCACCATGATCGTCCTGGACGACCAGACCTGCCCGGTGGGGATGGTGCTGAACCTGGAGCAGTTCTTCGCCCAGGAGTCTTGCGGATGGTGCACCC
>JAJZQR010000227.1 GCA_021806765.1 Chloroflexota bacterium
CCGAGAAAGCCTGCTGCTGGCCGGCCAGGCGGATATCATCATCCTGCCGCCGACCTCCGACATCCCCAAGCTGCAGGCCAACAACCAGGTCAAGGTGATCATGGGGCAGAGCGACCGAACCATCTTTATGGCCATCGACTGCACCCGCGACGGACCTACCAAGGACAAGCTGTTCCGGCAAGCGATGAACTACGCCGTGGACAAGGAAGGGATCATCAAGAGCATCCTCTTCGGCGCGGGCCAGGTGATGGACTCGCCCGTGGCATCCTCGCTCTTCGGCTACTCGAAGACCGGCCCGTACCCATACGACCCCAACAAGGCCAAGGAACTGCTCAAGCAGGGCGGGTACAACAACGTCAACCTCAAGATGTACTACTGCACCGGCCGGTACGTGCAGGACGCCGCCGCCGCCCAGGCCATCGTCGGCAATCTGCGGGACGTGGGGATCAACGTGGAGGCCTCCACCATGGACTGGCCGACCTACCTGGCTGCGATCAACGTGGCGCCAGAGAAGGCCTCGAGCGATTTCCACATGCTGGGCTGGGCCCCCATGATGCTGGATGCCGCCCAGCAGATGACCATGTTCCAGAAGAGCCAATGGCCTCCCGCGGGACTTGCCACTGCCCACTACACCAACCCTCAGGTGGAGGATCTCATATCCAAGGCTAACGTGAACACCAACGAGAAGGAGCGGGCAGACCAGTACGCTCAGGCCAACAAGATCATCTGGGACGAGGCTCCCTGGATCTTCCTCTGGGTGCAGAACTTCCCGATCGTCCACTCGGCCAAGGTCAAGGGAGTGGGGTCCATCGCCACCGAGAAGTGGTCGGCCATCTACGCCGAGCCGGCCTAAACCAACATAAGAAGTAGGGCAGGGCGCTCTGCCCTGCCGCCCGTCGGGTGATTGCCCGGGGGCGGCGGGGCACAGGGCCCCGCCCTACGTTATGCAGGGCGTCTCATGCTCAAGTACATCGTGCAGCGACTCATAGCCGCCATACCTACTCTCTTCGGGGTGGCGACCATCGTCTTCCTGATGCTCCGCATGCTGCCGGGCGACCCCGCGCGGGTGATCGCCGGGATGCTGGCCAGCGACGCCGACGTGGAGAGGATCAGGCATCAGCTGGGCCTCGACCAGCCGGTTCTCGTCCAGTACGCCGACTTCCTGGGCCGGCTGCTCCACCTGAACCTGGGGATATCGGCGCGAACATCACAGCCGGTCCTGAACGAAGTGATGGCGCGGCTCCCCTACACCTTCGAGTTGGCGCTGGTTGCCATCACTATCGCGGTGGTGGCAGGGGTGGTGGCCGGCGTTATCGCCGCGACCCATCACAACTCCAAGTTGGACTACCTGGTCTCCGCCATCAGCCTCTTCGGGGTCTCCATGCCGGTCTACTGGCTGGGGCTGATGCTGATCGTGGTCTTCTCCATCACCCTGAAGTGGTTCCCGGCTGCCGGAGCCGATCAACCCATCAGCTTCGTCCTGCCCTCCTTCACCCTGGCCGGCTTCGTAGTGGGACTCATCACCCGGATGACCCGGTCCAGCATGCTGGAGGTGCTGCGGCAGGACTACGTCCAAACGGCTCGGGCCAAGGGACTCCACGAGCGGGTGGTAGTGTTTGGCCACGCTCTCCGGAACGCCCTGCTGCCGGTGATAACCGTCGTCGGTCTCCAGTTCGGCACCCTGCTGGGTGGAGCTGTGCTGACCGAAACGGTTTTCGGCTGGCCGGGCATGGGCCAGTTGCTGGTGGATTCCATCTTCGCGAGAGACTACCCGATGGTGCAGGGGATCACCCTCACCTTCTCGGCCCTGTTCATCCTGGTTAATCTTGTGGTGGATCTCCTCTATGCGTACGTTGACCCGCGAATTCACTATGGATGAGAGCCTGGCGGTCCCGGCCAGGCGAACCACTCCCCGCTTCTGGCGGCTTCTTAGCCGCCATCGGGCTTCCATGCTCGGATTGGCCGTGCTGGGGGTGTGGGCAGCCCTGGCCGTGGCCGCTCCTGTGATCACGCCCTACGATCCGATCCATCAGAAGCTGAGCGACGCACTGCTAAATCCCTCCCTGGCCCACCCTCTCGGCACCGACTATCTGGGCCGCGACATCCTGGCCAGGATCTTCTACGGCGCCCGCTACTCCCTGGCCATCGGCTTCCTGGCCGTGGCCTTTGGGGCACTGGTAGGAGTGCCGCTGGGCGCCCTCTCCGGCTACTTCGGCGGCTGGGTGGATCTCATAGTCCAGCGCTTCATCGACATCCTGCTCTCCTTCCCCGGCTTCCTGCTGGCCCTGTCGCTGGTAGCAACACTGGGGGTGGGGCTGGAGAACGTCATCATCTCCGTGGGGGTCAGCTCGACGCCCTCCTTCGTTCGGCTGGTTCGGGCCTCAACCCTCAGCATCAAGCAGCTCACCTACATAGAGGCGGCACGGGCCATCGGAGCGGGCAGCCCGATCATCATCTTGCGCCACGTGCTGCCTAACGCCCTGGCACCGGTCATAGTCCAGGCTACCCTCTCTCTAGGCTCGGCCATCCTGGTAGCCGCCGGTCTAGGGTTCCTCGGTCTGGGCATCCAGCCACCTACTCCGGAGTGGGGGAGCATGCTGGGCGAGGGGAGGAACTACATCTTCTCCAACCCCAACATGGCCACCTTCCCCGGCATCGCCATCTTCACGGCGGTGCTGGCCTTCAACCTCCTGGGCGACGGGCTCCGGGACGCCCTGGATCCCCGCCTGCGGATGCGCTGAGAGCGTCGTGCGGACCCGGGGCAAAGCATTCCCTCTGGGCGGAATAGCTCGCCCCTGCCTGCCGTGAGCCCTCCCAACCCGGATTATTCATCGTCCCTGTAGCCGCACCCTTCACGGGTGCGCGCAGCCACGTTCGGCGAAGTGCAGCTCCACCACGAGGACCGCGCAGGCGTAAAGCCTGCGGCTACAGACTGTCATCCCTGCCTCCTGCTCCCGCGAATAATCGGGCCAAAGGGTTGGGGTTGGCTTGTGGTGGCTTCCAAGCAGAAGATATAATCGAGCCGCTGGCTCTCAGCTGTCAGCTCTCAGCCATCAGCCGTTAGCGGGGTCAGGGCCGAAGATGCCAAGTACTCCGGCCCCTGGCCCCCGATCCCTGACCCCTACAGGAGGTGTACTGTGAATCCCGACGCCACTCCAGGCCCCCTGGCCAGTATGCCCATCGATAAGTTCCTGGATCTGCTGGCCTCCCCCTCCCCCACCCCCGGCGGCGGTGGGATCGCCGCCCTGGCCGGCGCTCTGTCGGCTGGGCTGATCAGCATGGTGTGCAACCTCACCCTGGGGAAGGAGAAGTACGCCGGCGTTCAGGAGGAGGTGAAGAAGCTGCTGGCCGAATCCGAGGAGCTGCGCGGCCAGCTGCTCCAACTGGTAGACGCCGACGCCCAGGCATTCAACCAGATCATGGAGGGATACCGCCTCCCCAGGGGTACCGATGAGGAGAAGCAGCTTCGCGCGGCCCGCATCCAGGAGGCCACCATCGAGGCCAGCCGCGTGCCACTGCGGATAGCCGAAAAGTGCGCCCGTATCGTCGAATTGGCGGGGCCGGCGGCGAGACTGACCAACGTCCAGGCCATCGGCGACGTGGCCATGGCGGCCTACCTGGCGGAGGGGGCGCTGCGGGGCGCGGTGATCAACATCGACATCAACCTCCGCTCGGTGAAGGATCAGGAGGCGGTGCGGCAGCTGAACGAGCAGGCTCAGGCGCTGCTCCCGGGGCTCAATCAGAAGGTGACCGGGGCCATCCAGGACGGCATGGCTCGGCTGTCGTAGCAGTCGTGCCGACTGCTGAGTGCTGACTGCTGAGTGCGCGGGCGTCTCGCCCGCCGGGTGCTGACTGCTGACACGGATCCTGTGAGAACTCAGGACAGGTAGCCGAGGAAGTCGAGGAGGAGAGAGCAGCCATGGCTGCAGAGTTGCTGATGGGGCAACCCGTCGCCGATCAGATCAGGACGGAGCTGGCCGAAGAGCTGGCCAGCTTCAAGCAGGAGTACGGCATCACCCCACAGATCGCCATAGTCCAGGTGGGAGAGGATCCTGCGGCCACGGCGTACGTCAAGCGCATCGGGAAAGCCTTTGCGGCCGCGGACATGTTGAGCACCCTCCACCAGTTGCCCGCCAACATCTCCGAGGCGGACTTCAAGGGCGCCCTGGTCGGTCTGGACCAGGACGAGCGGATCCACGGCATCATCGTCCAGATGCCGCTCCCACCCCAGCTCAACCAGGAGATGGTGACCTCCATCCTGTCGCCGGCCAAGGACGTGGACGGCATCCACCCCTACAACGCCGGCATGCTCGCCCTGGGGCGGCCCACCTTCATACCCGCCACCCCCTTCGGCGGGCTGGAGATCCTGAAGCGCTCCGGCATCGAGCTGAAGGGAAAAGAGGCGGTGATCGTCGGCCGCAGCAACATCGTGGGGAAGCCGATGTTCTTCCTCCTGCTCCAAGAGCACGCCACCGTTACCGTGTGCCACTCGCGGACGAAGAACCTCGGGGAGGTGACCCGCCGTGCCGACATCCTGGTGGCCGCCATCGGCAAGGCTCGGATGATCACGGCCGACATGGTGAAGCCCGGGGCCGTGGTGGTGGACTTCGGGATCAACGTGGTGGAAGGCAAGGTGGTAGGAGACGTGGACTTCGAGGCGGTGAAGGAGGTCGCGAGCGCCATCACCCCCGTGCCCGGCGGCACCGGCCCCACCACCAACGCCGTGCTGCTCCGCAACACCTTCGAGGCAGCCAAGCGGCTGGTAACCAGGCCGTAAGGGGGTGACCGACCTCTCCCCCGACCCCTCCCCGAAACGGGGAGGGGAGTTCTCCCCCCTTCCCTACAAGGGAAGGGGGAAGGGGGGGTTAGGTCGGAAGGGGGTTGGGGGTTAGGTCTACCGCTTCAGCATCTCCAGCCGCTCCAGCAGGCGGGTCAGCCGATCACGGTTCGACTCGACCTTCTCCCGCTCCTTGGCCACCACCCCGGCCGGAGCCTTCTCCACGAAGCCCGGCCTCGTCAGCAGGGCCTCGCCCCGCCGGACGTCGTTCTCGGCCGAGGCTATCTCCTTCGAGAGACGGGCTATCTCCTGCTCCACGTCGAACAGCCCCTTCAGTGGCAGGTACACCTCGACCCCACTCGTGATCAGGACCAGGGCCCGCTTCGGCCGCTCGCCGCCCTCCCGAATCTCCAGCGGCTGAACCCTCGCCAGGGCTATCAACACCGGTGCCTGGGCCCGCATCAACTCCGCCCATTCGTGGGCCAGCAGCACCACCGGCACGAACTTGGCCGGGTCCACCCCGTTCTCGGCCCGGATGTTCCGGATCCCGCGGACGATCTCCATCACCCGCTCCATCCTGCCCTCGGCCTCCAGGTCCCGCTCCCCGGCAGCAGGCCACGGGCTGATCATGATGGAGGCAGGGATCCCCTGCTTCTGGTTCTCGGCCGGCCTGCCCATCAGGCTCTGCCACACCTCCTCCGTCACGAAGGGTGCGAAGGGGTGCAGCAGCCGGAGGGAACGCTCCAGCACGGCAGCCAGGGTCTGACGCGTCACCTCTGCCGAGGACTGAGGACTGGGGGCTGAGGACTGAGAGCCCTCACCCTGACCCTCCGATTGGGAGGGCAGCTGAGTGGAAGAGCCCTCACCCTGACCCTCTCCCAGAGGGAGAGGGGAATCATTCTCCGCGTCCCCGCGTCCCCGCGTCCCCGCGTCGTCTGTCTCCCCGTCTCCCCGTCTCCCCGTCTCCCCGTCCCGCTGGGCCTCCCGCAGCTGCACCTTGGCGATCTCGATGTACCAGTCGCAGTACTCGCTCCAGATGAAGTCGTGGAGGTTTCTGGCCGCCTCGCCCAACTGGAAGGCCTCCAGCAGCCGCTGGGTTTCGTTGGCCACCCCGTTCAGCCGGCTGACGATCCACCGGTCCGCGTCCGTCGCGCCGGGCCCCGTGGGCAGCGGCAACGGCGCACTCAGGTCGCCGGCCTCCCACCCTCCGGGCAGGTTGCTCACCACGAAGCGGGCCGCGTTCCACAGCTTGTTGGCGAAGTTGCGGCTCGCGTCCATCTTGGTCATCGACATCTGGGAGTCGTTGCCCGGCGTGGTGCCCGTCACCAGGGCGAAGCGCAGGGCATCCGCGCCGTACCGGTCGATCATGTCCAGGGGGTTGACCACGTTCCCCTTGGACTTGCTCATCTTCTCCCCGCCGATCCGGACCAGGCCGTGTAGGTAGACGTCCCGGAATGGGACCTCCCCGGTCATCCCCATGCACTGCATCATCATCCTGGCGACCCAGAAGAACAGGATGTCGTATCCCGTCTCCATCACCGAGGTCGGATAGAACTTCTTCAGATCCTCGGTCTCCTCGGGCCACCCCAGGGTCGAGATGGGCCACAGGCCGGAGGAGAACCAGGTGTCCAGCACGTCGGGGTCCTGCCGCAGCGGTCCTCCGCACCGCTCGCACCGCTCCGGGGGCTCCACCGAGGCGATCACCTCGCTGCAGGCGTCGCAGTAGTACACCGGTATCCGGTGGCCCCACCACAGCTGCCGGGAGATGCACCAGTCGCGGATGTTCTCCATCCAGTTGTAGTACACCTTGGTGAACCGGTCGGGGATGATCCGGGTGCGTCCGTCACGGACGGCCTCGGTGGCCGGCTCCGCCAGAGGCTTGATCTTGACGAACCACTGCTCCATCACCAGCGGCTCGGCCACGGTCCCGCACCGCTGGCAGTGGCCCACCGAGTGGCGCAGAGGCTCCACCTTCAGGATCAGTCCCTGCGCCTTCAGCTCCGCCACCAGCGCCTTCCGGGCCTCCAGCTTCGGCATACCCGCGAACTTGCCCGCGGCGTCGGTCATCCGGTCGTCGGTACCGATCACCAGCACGACGGGCAGCTCGTGGCGCAGCCCGATCTCGAAGTCCGTCGGGTCGTGGCCGGGGGTCACCTTCACGGCGCCGGAGCCGAACTCCTTGTCCACCGCCTCGTCGGCCACGATGGGGATGACCCGCCCGATCTCGGGCACCACCGCCCGCCGGCCCACCATCTTCTTGTAGCGGGGATCCCCCGGGTTCACGGCGATGGCGGTGTCCCCCAGGATCGTCTCGGGACGGGTGGTCGCCACCACCAGGTACTCCGGCTCGGCCCCCTCCTTCTTGGGAACCAGGGGGTACTTGACGTAGGTGAGGTCGCCCTGCTCCTCGCTGTGCACCACCTCCAGGTCCGACAGGGCGGTGGAGCAACGGGGGCACCAGTTGATGATCCGGTTGCCCTTGTAGATGAGACCCCGCTCGTACAGCCGCACGAAGGCGGTCCGGACGGCCTTGGAGGGGCCGGGGTCCATGGTGAACCGCTCTCGGCTCCAGTCGCAGGAGGCCGCCAGCCGCTTGTGCTGATCGGCGATGATGTGCCGGTACTTGTCGGCCCACTCCCACATCCGCTCCAGGAACTTCTCCCGACCCAGGTCGTGGCGGCTGAGCCCCTCCTTGGCCAGCTCCCGCTCCACCACGTTCTGGGCTGCGATGGCAGCGCTATCCTCTCCCGGCAGCCAGAGGGCCGCGTCGCCCATCATCCGGTGCCATCGGGTCAGGATGTCCTCGATGGAGGCGGTGAGGGCGTGGCCCACGTGCAGCTCGCCGGTGATGTTGGGCGGCGGCATGATGATAGTAAAGGGCTTGCCCTGGGGATTGATCTCGGGCTTGAAGTACCCGTGGCTCTCCCAGAAGCGGTACCAGTTCTCCTCGTACAGCTTCGAGTCGTAGCTCTTCGGCATCTCCGTCATCGCTGTCTCAGTCATATGCACACCTCCCCAGATCAGTTCTGGGTTCTGAGTTCTGAGTTCTGGGTGTCCACTCAGAACCCAGAACCCAGAACTCAGAACTATCCTTGTGCCTGACAACAACAAAGCCCCCTCATCCAAAGGACGAAGGAGCCTTCGTGGTACCACCTCGGTTCGGTCGCACCGACCCTGGACACGGGCGGCGACCCTCTTCCGCTGTAACGGGCGTACCCGGGCGCGCCTAACGCACGGGCTCAGCGCACCGGCTCCCAAGCGACCTTCAACGGGCAATGCCGAGAGCGGCTTCCAGCCGGTGGCCGCTCCTCTCTATCGGTTCGTCCCCGCCTACTCCTCTTGTTCGCAGCCTCTAAGGAAAGGATATCCAAGGGCAGCGGCAGTGTCAAGGAAAGAGGGGGACAGAGGGGAGAGTGCAGACCGCCGCGGTTTGGGAAACTGCGACGGTCTCGTCTCGGTGCGCTGGGCGAGGGGGTCGTCGGTGGGAGGTGGCCCCTACTCGAAGGGCACGCCTACGCTGTTGCCCAGCTTGGTCAGGTCGTTGACGACGGCGTCGCTGAGGGGTACCCCCTTCTCGCGCCGCTCCGCCTCGGTGAAGTACTCCGGCTCGCCGGCGACCAGGATCCTGTCGAAGTCCTTGCCCAGAGGCTGGTCCTTCACCTCGCGGATCATGGCGTCCATCTCGGCCTTGAACTCCTTGACTGTCCGGAACCGGTCGATCCGGATGGCCCC
>JAJZQR010000228.1 GCA_021806765.1 Chloroflexota bacterium
AGTCGCTACTGCTTTCCGTTGGTCATCTGGAGGAACAGTCGGTGGAACCGGGGGTCGTCGGTTAGCTCCGGGTGGAAGGCGGTGGCCAGCAACTTCCCCTGGCGGGCGGCCGCTATACGGCCGCCGGGCAACTGGGCGAGCACCTCCACCCCATCGCCGACGCTCTCCACGATGGGCGCCCGGATGAAGACGGCCCGAAAGGGCGGGTCCCCGAGAACCGGGACCGGCAGATCCGCCTCGAAGCTGTCTATCTGCCGGCCGAAGGCGTTTCGGATCACTTTCAGGTCCATCAGGTCGAGACTGTGTACCCGCGGGTCTTCCACCTCCTTGGAGAGCATGATCATCCCCGCACAGGTGCCCCACAGAGGGATTCCGCTGCGTGCCAGCTCTATCAAGGGCTGCCTCAGGCCGTAACCTTCCATCAGGAGGGTCATGGTGGTGCTCTCGCCCCCCGGGATTACCAGACCGTCCAGCGCCTCCAGATCCTCTGGGAGACGAACTTCCACGGCCTCGGCTCCCAGTTTCCGAAATGCCTGGGCGTGCTCGAGAAAGGCCCCCTGGAGGGCCAGGATGCCGATGCGGGCCATGCTACCACCCCCTGGTCGCCAGCCGTTCCTCGCTGCTCAGGGTGGAGAGTTCGATCCCCGGCATGGCGGAGCCGAGTCCCCGGGAGACCTCGGCGATGATCTTCGGGTCGTTGTAGTGGGTGGTTGCCTGGACGATGGCCTTGGCCCGCCGGGAGGGATCCTCCGACTTGAAGATGCCGGAACCCACGAAGACGCCGTCCACACCCAGTTGCATCATCAGCGCCGCGTCGGCAGGCGTGGCGATCCCCCCCGCCGCAAAGTTGACCACAGGCAGCTTACCCGTCCGGGCGACCTCAGCCACCAGTTCGTAGGGGGCCTGCAGCTCCTTGGCCACGGCCATCCACTCTTCCTCGGGCAGGACGTGGAGCCGGCGGATCTCGTCCAGCACCGTACGGGCATGGCGGACCGCTTCGACGACGTTTCCGGTACCGGCCTCACCCTTGGTGCGTATCATCGCCGCCCCCTCGCCGATCCGCCGCAGCGCTTCGCCCAGGTTGCGGCAACCGCACACGAAGGGAACCTTGAAGGCGTGCTTGTTGACGTGGTGGGCCTCGTCGGCGGGGGTCAGCACCTCGCTCTCGTCGATGTAGTCGACCCCCAGCGCCTCCAGCACCTGGGCCTCGACGAAGTGGCCGATCCGGCACTTGGCCATGACCGGGATGCTCACCGCCTGCATGATACTCAGGATCATCTCCGGGTCGCTCATGCGTGCGACGCCGCCGGCTGCCCTGATGTCGGCGGGCACCCTCTCCAGCGCCATCACCGCGCAGGCCCCGGCGTCCTCGGCGATCCGTGCGTGCTCGGGGGTAACCACGTCCATGATTACCCCGCCCTTCAGCATCTGGGCGAGGCCCTTCTTCACCGTCGATGTAGCTTGTTCCATGTCTCCTCCTGAGCCGTTCGAATTGGCGTAGGGCAGGGGCTCGTCCCCTGCCGCCGGACCCTTCGCCAGCTACCCTAAATCTCCAAGTGGCCTTCCGCAAGAGCCACTTCTGTGCAATGATATGGTACCACTTATGAGGAGAGGGTCTTTGGATCTCGCCATCACCCTGGACGATTCCCTCGCGCAGCCCCTCTACCGGCAGCTGTACGAGGGTCTGCGAGAGGCTATCCTTTCGGGCCTGCTCACGCCGGGTCGCAGGATTCCCTCCAGCCGGACCCTGGCCAGAGAGCTCAGCGTTTCCCGCAACACGGTCACCCAGGCCTACGCCGAGTTGGAGGCCGAGGGCTACCTGGATGGGCACCTCGGTTCGGGTACTTACGTGTCCAGGGAGCTGCCGGAGGAGCGGCCCTCCGGGGCGGCGGAAAGAGTGGCGCGAGACAACCGGGGCGGAAGGCGAGGCCTGCTCGCCCCCCGTTGGTCCCCTGCAGCCCGGCAGGCGGCCGCCGCCGAGCCGGAATCCCTCCCCCGAGGTCTTCCCTACGACTTCCATCCAGGTCAGGGAGCCTGGGACGGCTTCCCGGCGGAAACGTGGCGGCGGCTGCTGGCTCGCCAGTGGCGGAGGAGCTGGCGGGAGACCATGGACTACGGCGAACCCGGCGGGTACCGGCCTCTGCGGGAGGAGGTGGCCGGCTTCCTGGCCCGCTCGAGGGCCGTTCGCTGTACTCCGGAGGAGGTGGTGATCGTCAATGGGACCCAACAGGCCCTGGACCTGCTGGCCAGGGTGCTGCTGGAACCGGGTGATCGGGTGGGGATCGAGAACCCGGGATACCCCAGTGCCAGGCAGCTGTTCGCGTCTCAGGGGATCCGTTTCGTGCCGGTTTCCGTGGACCAGGAGGGTATGGTGGTGGAGGAGTTGTGGGGCAGCAGCGCTCGATTGGCGCTGGTCTCTCCATCCCACCAGTTCCCCACCGGGGCCGTGCTGAGCCTGCCCCGTCGTCTGTCCCTTCTGGCCTGGGCCCGGTCGGAGGATGCCCTGGTGGTGGAGGACGACTACGACAGCGGCTTTCGGTACGAGGGGAGGCCGCTGGCGTCGCTCCAGGGGTTGGACGATTCCGGTTCCGTGGTGTATCTGGGCAGCTTCTCCAAGGTGCTGTTCCCATCGCTTCGGGTTGGCTACGCAGTGCTGCCGCGAGGGTTGGTGGAACCCTTCCAGGCTGCCAAGGAGCTGACCGATCGTCAGACCCCGATCCTGGAGCAGCAGCTGTTGGCCGGCTTTCTGGGCGAGGGGCACTTCGAGCGCCACCTGAGGAGAATGCGACTGCTGTACCGGGAGCGGCGGCATGTCCTGGTGGAGGCTCTGGAGCGCCGGCTGGCGGGGGCAATCCATCTAATAGGGGCCAACGCCGGCATGCATCTGATGGTTCGGCTGTTGCTCCCGGTGGAGGAAAGCTGGGTAGCGGACAGAGCCGCCTCTCTGGGAGTAGCCGTTTATCCGGCCGGGCCCTACTACTACGGTCCGAGTCCGGGGCCTGCCCTCGTGTTCGGCTACGCCGGCATGTCCGAGGCGCAGATCAGAGAAGGGGTGGAAAGGCTGGCCCGAGCACTGGGGGCTTGACAGGAGACTAGCTTGTAGAATACAAATGCTCGCAACTGCACAAGTGGGGCATAGTAATGGTTTCTGTCGATGCTGTGGTGGAGGAGATAGACCGGCTATCTCGAAGGCTGATCATGGACCTGGAGCGCCGCGATCGCCGGCTGGCCTCTTCCCTCGACCTCACCAGGTCCCAGGCCGACACCCTCCAGACCCTGAGGGATCTGGGGGAGACGGCGATGAACGGCCTCTCCGAGGCGATGCGGGTTCACGGCACCACCATGACTCGAATGGTGGACACCATGGTGGAACGGGGGATGGTGGAGCGAGTGCCGGACCCTCAGGACCGGCGTGTGGTGCGGGTTCGGCTGAGCGCCCGGGGTGAGGATGTGGTGGCCTCGCTGCGTCGGAGCAAACGCGAGTTGATGGGGGCGACGCTGCGGGAACTGCCCGAGGCTGAGTTGAGGGACATGCTGGAGGGGCTGCGGCGGCTGGCGCTCTTGGCGCAGCAATGGGGCGAAGCGGGTTCTGCGCCACCCTCACCCCGTGAACGTGCTCTCTGGCAGGTTCACGGAGTGAGGGCAATGAAAGCTAGGCCACCTTCTTGATCAACGCCACCCACTGCCTCGGGGCTACCTGCTGGCTCTCCCACTCCACTTCTCCCGGGCGCTCTGCCATCAGTTGATAGTAGAGCGGCTTGGGCTCGTGGTCGTTCACGAGCTTCAGGGTATCCCCCACCTCCAGCGCCTCCAGCGTCTCGAAGATCCTGGGATGCCTATCCCAGGGCGCCATCTCTCGCACGTCCAGGGTCACGATCCTTCCCTCTGCCATCGTTGAATGTCCTTTCTCCTCGTTGTCGTTTCTCGCAGGAGCCGGCTCCTGCCGGCGATGTTCTGGTGATCGCCAGCGGGAGCTGGCTCCTACAGGTTTCTCCCCGTCGGGGTTACGCCGTCTGCCAGCCCAGTCTCCTTCTCGCCGCGTCGGTCATCCGGTCGGGGGTCCAGGGTGGATCGAACACCAGATCCACGGCCACCTCTTCCACGGCGGGCAACTGGGCCAGGGACTCTCTGACCTCTCTCACCATCTGGTCGCCCATGGGGCAGCCTGGAGCCGTCAGGGTGAGCTTCACCTCCACCCTGTGTCCCGCGATGCGAAGACCGTAGACGAGGCCCAGATCCACGATGTTCACCGGTATCTCCGGGTCGTAGCAGCCCTTGAGAGCCATCATCACCAGTTCCCTGGAAACGGCTTGCCCTTTCGAGGCAGGCCCCGGCGCTCCAGCCTCGAGTTCCGCTGCCGGCGCGTAGGAGAAGCTTAGGGGCGCTGCCTTTACCAGACAGCTCTGGCGAAGGTCCCGCAGCAGCCCCTCCAGCTCGATACCTTTGATCTGAGCTGCCTGCTCCAGGGTGACGGCTCTTGCCAGAGTACGCCGGCCCAGGGGGTTCAGCAGTTGCGTGAAACCGTGCCGGACAAAGACCTCCAGGGCCTCCGGATAGCGTGCCAGCAGATCGGCCACGATGGTGTAGGGGGAGATACCGTCCGCCCCCTGCGCCGCCGGCATCTCCGCCTCTACAGGACTGTCTATCGTGCGCCAGAGGTTGTAGGCAAACAGCCCCATGGCCATCACCTCGACGAAGCCGGAGATCCCCATGAAGACGAAGACAGGCCCGCCCAGCAGGGCGGCCAGGGGCTGAGTGATCACCCGCACAGCGTTGCCCAGGTTCAGCAGCAGGAAGGTTCCCAGCAGCATCAGGTCGCTGTGGAGCCGCACTCCCGTGAAGACCGGGATGACACGGGCGGCCATGCCGATGAGGATCATGGAGATGAACCCGACGGTGAGGGCGTGACGGTAGGCGCCGACCAGGGCGTGGGGAACCGGTTGCCCGGTGCTGGCCTGGTAGAGGGCGTAGGTGAAGGTCATGGTGGCGGCGACCACCAACCAGAGGTAGGAGGCTCGTACGAATCGCTCGTAGCCTCGGCTCGCTCCCTCCTCGGCGACGTTTCTCTCGGGCTTGCGGAATATTCCCAGGAAGTAGACGAAAGCCAACAGGGAGCCGTACTCCAGGAGGGCGCCGGCGGTGGCGAAGGGCGACAGATCCAGCGTCGTGACGGCGTTGCCCCACCCTGCGCCTGCCTTCAGGGCGACGCTGAGGTTGAGTGTCCAGAACAGGAGGTCGAAGACTCTCTCGTTGGGGTTCCTCAGCCCCATGAAGACGGGGATGGTGCGGAGGGTGATGCCGAAGATCATCATGGCCACGAAGCCCATCAGCGCGACGTGGAGATAGGGGGCGTCCAGGGCAGTGGGGATCACCGCTAGCCCGCGACCAGCCAGATAGAGGGAGAGGGCTACGGTGGCCGCGGCCGACACCCAGAGCCACCCGGCGCTGGCGATGACGTACTTGTCGTAGAAGGCGGACGCGGCGGGATTGCTGGCCAGGGTCCTGACCATCACGTACAGGAATAGGGAGGCCGCCACCAGTTCGCTCAGCGACGCCAGCACCAGTATGCCGGCGAAGGAGGGGGACTCGGCCAGGGGCTGGGCGACCATGCGCAGGGCGATCCCGGCCAGCATCAGCCAGTAGGAAGCCAGCGCCAGCGGCCGGCCCTGGAGTTGGGTGGACTTCAGCCTCGGAAGCACGTGGTAGGCAACCCCCATGATGAAGAGCCCCACCCAGCCGAAGATCTGGGCGTGCCCATGGGCCTGGGTGATGGCCTCCCAGAAGCTATCGGTGACTCCCGCCATCGCCATGGCCGCCAGGTTGATGGCCCCCAGGCTGCAGCCGACGGTGACCACGATCCCCAGGGCCGTCTTGACGAAGGGGCGGTAGATGTCCGCCTCTTCGGCGGTGGCCTGAGTTGTGGCCGGCTCACCGGAGCCGTCGATGGCGGCCTCGTTCAGTTCGTGCAGCAGGATATCGGGATCGACCTGGTGGACTGTGGCGAAGAAGCCGATGGGCTCCAGGGGGCCTCTAGGCCCGCCACATCCCGTGAGGCCGTGCCTGTTGAAGACGGTCTCCGTCTGAGGGTAGCGCACCATCGCCTCCCGTACCGTGGTGGTGGTGGTGATTGGTTTCTCGGTCAATCCTCTCCCTCCCTTCCTCGGGTTCCCCGGCTGCGGGCCGGCATCCAGGCTAAGACTATTGTGGTGGCAAAAAGCATAATAAACGCCCGGGGTCGCCGCTGTGACTTTTGTCTCATGAGGGAATTGGACTGTGACGGCCCAGTGCGCTATAATCAGTCTAGAGTCTAAGCATATTAGACATTCTGAGAGTTCGGAGTATTCGACGGATTTATGGCGATCCAAAACGAGAAATTGCGGGCGAGCATGGCCGCTGATGAACTGATCAGCGTGACCATCGACGCCACGGACCTCGGCGTTACTTCTGGTGACGCCCTGAGGAACATCATCAACCGCTATGGGCGTCCGGTTGCCGCTCGAGCCTTCGCCGACTTCCAGCAGTCCGGTCTCTCCGATCTGTCCGTGCAGCTCTACCAGATGGGATTCACCCTGGTGCATTGCCCCACTTGGCCGAACGGGGATGGGACTCCCAAGCCCATCGTTTCGGACATCATGGCTCAGGATCTGCGCGACCAGTTGGAGGAACTGGAGGGGGTGGAAACCTTCCTCCTGGTGGCTACCAGCCGCGATTACATCGCGGTGGCCAACGCCCTCCGGCGGCACGATCGGCGAGTAGTGGTGGTGGCTGAGGAGGCCAAGGTGTGCAGGGAGTTCCGGACGTGCGCCGACGAGTTCGTGGCGCTGCCCCCAACCCGGGCTGAGAGGTCTCAGGAATCCTCCCGCTCGACGCGGACGGCCGAGACCGGCCGGGGCGCACGATCGGTGGCTGCTCGGGTGGAGCGGTCGGTAGAACCCGCTCGGGTGGAGCGACCGGCGGAACCTGTGCGGGTGGAGCGGCCGGCGGAGCCTGTAAGGGTGGAGCGGCCGGCGGAGCCTGTTCGGGTGGAGCGGCCGGTGGAGCCTGCCCGGGTGGAGCGGTCCCCCGAACCGGTCCGGGCTGAGGCCCAGGACCAGGTACGGCTTCCCAGCGATGGTGAAGTGCTGGCTGAGGTACGGAAGATCATCGCCGCGGAGGGGATCTGCACCCCTCGCCGTCTCGCGCGCGCCCTCTGCCCTGTGGATCGGACCCCAACCGGCGAGTTGCGGTCACGCATAGCCAATCGAGTCCAGTCCCTGGTAGACTCGGGCAAACTGCTGCGAGAGCGGCTGGTGGTAGGCGGGACCTCGGTGGAGACCATCCTGACCCGAGAGGATCGGCACGCTCGGATGGCCCCCACGGTGGCTGAGAGTCCGGCACCGGCCAGGTCATCGGCCCCGGCGAAGGAGTCGGAACCGGCCGAGGTCTTCGATGTGGTGGTCGGTGATGGGATGATTCACGGCGAACCGCTGCCGGAGGCGGCGAGTCAGCCGCTGGTGGTGGAGCCGGAGAAGAGCGACTTTTCCTCGGGTGCCGATCTCGACGCCTTCGTGGAGTCGGTGCTGAGGGGCTCGGAGCCCTTCTCTGTCAAGTCTCTTCAGGAGTTGGAGCCGGAGGTGCAGCTTCCGGCCGCCGCAGAAGTTGCTGCGGTACCGGGCGAGCCTGAGCCGGCAGCTGCGGAGAAGCCGAAGCGGACGCGCTCTCGCCGGAAGAGCGCTCCCAAGACGGCGGTACCTGTCGAGTCCAACGGCGCCGAATAGGCCAGTAGGGGAGACAGCAGAGGGGCGGCCTGCCGGGCCGCCCCTCTTTGCGTCCTGTGGGGACCGGGCAGGATAGCTGTTCAAGAAGGTACAAAACGTGCTAGTCTCTTCTTCGGGGGTTGGCCAGTTGTGCAAGTAGCTGCCACGCACCAGGGAGGGAGTGTCAGCCGTTGAGAGTATTCACCTTCTTACTAATGATGATGGTGGCGACCGTAGGTGCCATGACGGGTTACCGGCTGATCACCGGCAAGGACCTGGTGAACCTGGCCGATTTCGGGGTGGGTTCCCAGACGAACTCGGCATCCGTCGTTGCCGGCGCTCCGACCCCGACGGCCGCGTCCCAGCCGAACCCTACTCCGAAACCGACCCCTTCTCCTTCCCCTGTCCGCACCCCAACAACGGAGACATCCAAGATGATGGTCGTCGGCAATACCGACGGGCAAGGAGTGTATCTCCGCCAGACACCTCGAATGGAAGATAAGCTTCAGGCCTGGCGCGACGGAACCAGGATGGAGGTGATCGGCGGCCCAGTGGAAGGCGATGGCCGGAAGTGGATGAGGGTTCGGGCCCCTAACGGCACGGAGGGTTACATCCCTGTAGAGTATGTGGTCGAGTTGCCCTGACCATACCCCCCTCCGGTGATTTCTGGCCTGGCTCGCTCCTGTCGGCATGGTTCACGAGGGCGGGTAGATAGAGTTACAGTCTGATGCCAACGTCACCCCCGCGAAAGCGGGGGTCCAGATGT
>JAJZQR010000229.1 GCA_021806765.1 Chloroflexota bacterium
GGAGATGCTGGAGGGCATGGAGCGGTTCCTGGCGGGCATCCCGGTGGACGATGAGACGGTGGCCCTCGGCACCATCGCCCAGGTGGGGCCGGGAGGCAGCTTCTTGATGGCAGACCACACCCTCGCCCACCACCGCAGCTCGCTCCGCCGCTCACCCCTGCTGGAGACCCGCAGCTACGAGGCATGGCGGGCGGAGGGCTCTCCCACCGTCAGCGGGCGGGCCAACAGCCTGTGGCCGGAGTGGCTGGGGCAGTACCAGGAGCCTCCCCTCGATCCCGCCCTGGAGGAGGCAATCCGCGAGTACGTGGACCGGCGCAAGCGGGGGGAATCGTCGACTGCCCCGCCTGCGATGAGAGGTTGACGGAGGCCGCTATACCCGCCTCTCCCCGTTGTCATATACTACCGCCATCAGCCAGTCTCACCACTTCATCGATTCCCTTGGTGCCCATCGTCGATCGAACGAGAAGTCGGCACGCTCAATTCAGGGAGGAGGACAAGAAGTGAGTACCGAGGACACGCTCAACAGATTGAGCGATCGGCTACGGTCGGGCCAGATCAGCCGTCGCCAGTTCATCCAGGCGCTCCTCTTACTGGGGGTGTCCGGTGCTGGGGCGAGCTCGCTGGCGGCTTGCGCCGGCAACCCGCCCGCTCCGGCCGCGACTGCTCCGGCGGGGTCCGGCCAGCCTGCCGCCGCGGGAACCGTGGCTCCGGCAGCGCCTTCGGGGCCCAAGAAGGGTGGGATCCTGAAGCGGGGCTGGCAGCCTCCCACCACCCTGGATCCTGCCTTGCAGACCAACGTCAACGAGATCGCCGCCGTTGCCCAGATCTACGACTGGTTCGTCTGGATCGACGAGAAGAACCAGCCCGCCCCGGCCCTGGCCACGCGCTGGGAGAGCAGCAAAGACGGCACCAGCTGGACCTTCGAGCTGCGCAAGGGGGTGACCTTCCACAACGGCAAGACGCTGACCACCGACGACGTCATCTTCACCTTCAACCGGTTGAAGGACAAGACGATCGGCGCTGCCACGGCGGATCTCTACGCCAACATCAAAGAGATGAAGGCGGTGGATGCCTCCCACGTCCAGTTCGTCCTGGCCAAGGCGAATCCGGATCTGCCGGCCGACCTAGGCGACTACCACGCCGCCATCGTGGCCAGCGATCAGAAGGACTTCAAGGGCACCTTCAACGGCACCGGCCCCTTCATCATGGACAAGTTCTCGCCGGAGGATCGGGCCACATTCAAGCGGAACCCCAACTACTGGACGTCCGGCCTGCCCTATCTGGACGGGATCCAGGACCTATACGCGCCGCAGCTGACCTCCCACGTGGAAGCGCTGCGGGCCGGCGAGCTGCACATGGTGATGGGGCTACCGGCCGAGCTGGCCGAGACCCTCAAGAAGGAGGGGAAGACCACCCTCCTGGAGGGCCAGACCAACATGCACTTCGCCATCCGCATGCGCTCCGATCGGGGGGCGGCCAAGGATCCACGCGTCCGGCAGGCCCTGAAGCTGGCCACCGACCGCTCCGCCATCCTTCAGGCGGCCCGATTGGGCTACGGCGTGGCGGGTCGCGATACCCCCATCGGCCCCGCCTTCGGCGACTACTACCTGGCCGTTCCGGAGCCCAAGAGGGACGTGGCGAAGGCGAAGGCGCTCCTGAAAGAGGCCGGGGCGGAGAATCTGAAGATCACCGTGATGGCCCAGAACAGCTTCGACGTCCCCAAGATCGCCACGGTGTGGAAGGAGCAGCTGGCCGAGGCCGGGGTGACGCTGGACATCAACGTCGTTCCGGTGGACAGCTACTACCAGGACGACGGGTGGCTGCAGGTGGACTACGGCATCACCGACTGGGGCTCCCGGGCCACGCCGCAGCCCTACCTCCAGCTGGCCTACGTCACGGGCGCCAAGTGGAACGAGTCCCATTGGTCCGATCCCGAGCTGGATCAGCTGGCGGCCCAGGTCGCTTCCGAGATGGATCACGCCAAGCGGGTCGAGCTGTACAAGAAGATCCAGCGGATCTTCGTCGACCGGGGGCCGATCATCGTGCCCTACTTCGAGAAGTCGATCGTGGCGATCCTCCCCAAGGTGAAGGGGGTGGCCGTTCACCCCGACTACTCCCGCTCCACCATGCGGTCGGTGTACATCGAGGGGTAAGGGCCGGCCGGGTGCTGGTTGCTGCCGGGAGCGCGGGCGTCCCGCCCGCCGGGTGCTGAGCGCTGAGAGGTGCTGGGTTCTGAGTTCTGGGTTTCCAGGGCTCAGGACTCTCGAGCCAGCACTCCGTCTTGCTAGCCACAGTCAGAAGGGCGAGGGGTCACGGTCCCTCGCCCTTCGTCGCGCCGCTATGCTGGGTAGCACGAGGCGGTGCCAGACCTATGTCACCCGGTGGTTGAGATTCTGATCAGAGCCTCCCACCACGCGAGCAAAGGATCCTGCTTGCCCGGCACGAAGCGAGCTCTTGTCTGGATGTCCAGCATCATCGCCCGCAAGGCAGTCTCCTCGGGATGGGTCGCTTCGGCCCAGTATTTCAGTAGCTGGCTCGTGGTAATAGCGGGAATCCGGGATGCAGAACGGGCCATGACGCGGTGCGTCTTGCGATCATCGGTGACGACCGCTCCCGCCCGGTGAAAGGACAAGGCACACGTGGCGGCCTCGCCGTCGTCTATCTCGGCAGCGAGTCCGACGAAGCTGGTGAATTCGGCCTCCGTCTCCAGCCGCCAAACCTCTATGCGCCCGAAGGCAATGAATGGCTGGAGATCGACCGGTTCACGCTCGGCGGCATCCTCCCCATCGCCACCTCGCAGCACGTAGGTAGCCTCACTAATCACTGCTTCGGCCACGGCGCAACGGACGGGAAGGACTTGGAGAATCTCTGCCATCCGGCGGCTCGCGTAGAGATTCAGCAGCGAACAGCAGTCGAGCAGTACCGCCTGACAGCCGCTAAGGTCGATCGTCATTCCCACTCACCCACGGCTCTACCCCCTGTCAAGCCGACAGCGACTTGCCCAGGTCGATCGGCATGCTGGATATGGTGCCTTCATCGGAGACCACCGTTCGATTGGCAAGCTCAGCAATGATCCGGCGCGCCTCCAGGCGGTCGACGCGCAGAAAGTGCGCGAGCTGACCCTCCGTGATCTCGGCCCGCTCAAATGCCTCGGCAGCCAAGTACCTATACCTCAGGGGCAACAGCTGATTGCTCTCTTGGTACTGCCGCAGATGCAGGATGTCCTTAGCTTCTTGGACCTTGAATCCGGCTTGCTGCAGTCGATCCCAGGCACCCCCGGGGAGAAGACGCAATTCCTCCAGACGGAGGGTCAGGGCCTCGACCGAGACGAAGTAGAAGTGGGCGAGCGTGCATAGATCGCTCGGGGTGAAGCGACTCTGTCGGCTACGCTTGAGTTCGTTAAAGCGGCGTCGCAGCCCGGGCTCAGGCATGAGAAGCGAGCGGGCGAAAGAGTCGGCGAAGCGCTCTTGCTCAGGCACTCGCTGGTAGCGGCCGAGGAAGGCGACCTCCGGTCGGTAGCGGTTGGCAAGAAAGTGAGCGTAGCCATGGGCCAGAGACATGCGCCGGCGCTCTTCGGGGTGCTTGCGATTGACCGCTAGGCACCCTCCGAGTTCGTCGGTGTAGGCGAACATCTCGGCAATACGGGACGGAAGATCCATATTGAAAACCCTGAGACCAACATCGCTTTCCATGACCTCCCGCAGGTTGAGC
This sequence comes from Chloroflexota bacterium, assembly GCA_021806765.1. Next base: position 3,712 of record JAJZQR010000229.1, read on the forward strand.
AACGGGCCGTCGCCCAGCCCCAGCCGGTTGCGCTCGGCGCTGGCCACGTCTTCTCCAGCCGACTCAGGGGGGACTCCCTCAGTACGATACTGTTCAGGGTATTTCCATACTAGAGGTGCCGCGCATATTCGCTCAAGCTCGAGGTAATCCAGGCACAAACGCTCGAACTCGGCCATGCCCGAGGAGATTTCCTTTTCCACCTCCATGCCCGGTGCGAGCACAGCGCGGAGCTGCACGGTGAACGGTGCCATTGGGGGACTCTGGCGAAGGAACTCCCCGACGCTCCGCCCATAGAAGATGGCTAGACGGGCAAGCTCCGAAGGCTGGATTCTCCGTTCACCCTTCTCGATGGCGGTAATCGTCGTCCGCGCCACGCCCAGATGCATGGCTGCATCTTGCTGGGTTTGCGCCCGGGCTTTGCGAGCCTCCTGCAATCGGCGTCCTAACTCGTGTGGATCGAGCGCCCTTAGTATGTCGGTGTCCATAGCTATCACCTCCCGGCACCAGTCCAGCTCGCGAGAGCCCGAGGGATGCTTGCCCTGAAGTCTGCCCATTCGACGCAGTATCTGCGATAGAGATCGACGATCTCGCTCTCTACAGCCTGCAAAGGTCGGTCCGTTCCGGCAAGAGCGAATGCAATCTCGACGAGTTGCGGGTACATTCTACCGAGCTTCTGCCAGGGATCTGCCATCGCCAGCGCATACTCCAGCTTGCGCGCCTGATGGTCCATTGCTCGAAGGTAGTAAAGCTTCTCGAAGCGAACTGCGCTAGGTCCAGCCAGAACGTCATCTTTGTATATCCCGCACCCACGGTCCAGATCGCCCAATCCAGCACCATAAAGTCCTTGGCGGCGAAGAAGGCACGAGGTGCATAGTCCACAGTGGGTGTGATCTTTGACCCGTAGCGAGACGTTGTCGCATGAGACTGTCTCTATTGCGAGATCAGAGACACCCAGGGCCGCGATGCTCCGACACAGCTCGGCCTTGGTCGCAAAGAGGTACGGCGCTCGCACCGAAAACGGCCGGCCACTAGCCATAGTGACAAACTCAGAGAGCGCGAGGAGCATACGCGGGTCAGTTGCGCGGGTAGCCTGGGCACCGAGTTGGGCATCAGTATAGGGCAGGTTGATCGCGCCGATGCCCGGCTCGTAGACCTGGATCTCGCTCGCTCCGGCGAGTAGCGCCGCGACGGCTGCCAAAACAGGAAAGATGAAGCCACGAGACCGCTGGCTGGGTTCATCTTCACCCTGCTTGCCGCCCCGGTCGCGGAGGCCGAACTCGATGACGAGCGGGCGAACGTCCCGATGCGTCTTCCGGCACAGCTGCTGGGACAACACCTTCTGGCGCGCGCCCAGGCGCGAGTTCGTCCGACCCGATATCAGGAAGAGTGTTCCCCCCGTGGGGTCGAGCAGCTCACGGCACGCCCCTGCGAGGGAGTCGAGGCCTCCGCTAAACAGGCCCACGGTCACCGGCTCGACTGGCTGCGTCTGAAGCAGGGTCCTCATGGTCTCCGAGGGCCGTGGCCTTCCGCTTCGCGTCAAGAACTCGAACTCCCAGAGATCCTCAGTAAGTGACCGAAGAAGTCTGTGGAGACGCCTACCAAGTTCCGTGTTGATCCAGAGATTCGGGACACGCAATGGCAGTTGCATCCGGATATGGCGGGTCCAGTAAAGGTGATAGCGGTCAGCGTGCGCGGGCCGGCGCGGGGCCAGCCGATCGACTACGTAGACGGCGACAGCGATATCTACGATGTCCGCGAGTGCAGGGTGTAAAGCTACGCCGAAAGCCGTGGCCAAGGCGTAGTCGTTGACCGTGAAGCGGAGATCGGGGCCCAACTGGTCGCCATCGACGGCGAAGCGAACGTGATTGTTGCCGTCAAAGGCAAACCGATAGCTTGCCGGCATGGCGGTGGGCTGGAAGGTCACGTTCTTCTCTCCTATGTGACTATCTGACTTGCAAGAGATCGGTTTCCAGAATCGTCGCCGTCTCAGGTCGGGCCGGGGCTGGTACCTGCCTGTTTCTGGACAGGCTATGCCCGGTAGGGTCGCGTGCCAGACCCGCCGCAATGGCCCCGACCCTTGACTGGATCGGAGCCAGGACTTGCTGTTCCCATCGGAGGTACTCTTCGTGCGTGCTGTAGTTGACGCCCTGCTGATCGGGGCCAATCCGCCCGAGTAGCTGATAGCGGATGAGCTGCCAGCAGGATTCCTCAGCGACAGTCCTGAGCGACTCGGAGCTGAGAGCCTTACCCTGGCTAATCTCAACCAGCAGCCTCCTGACGGCCTCGGCGGCGACACGAGTATGGGTGTGCGCACCGTGTCGCCACTCCACCTCATGTGTCTCTGCCAGAGCATCAGACAAGCTGATATCGCCTGCTACCATGGCATCAACAACGGAAGCGAGATCCTGCGCTCCAGGGAGCCCGCCTTTGTCACGCAAGCTTCCGACGAGCGAATGGCAAATGCCATCTGCCACGGTCTCGGCGTCCGCAGCCGAGCTAAGCAGGCTGTGCGGCCTTTTCCAGAGCCGCACCGGCGCGCGCGGGACCACGTCTCCATCAGGCATCTCAGCACCTGCCTCACCAATCCGCTAGAGCATAGCACCAGATCCTGACAATGTCAATGCTTACTGGCACGATCCTGACCGATATGTCAGCCAAGTGAACGCAGGTGGTCACGCCATCCCAAGAGACGACCTCAAGAAACAGGATGAGGCGGCAGCGCTCTTCGAGACGGTAACGGGGGGCAATCTGAAAGTGGCGGTCCCCATTTCGACCGGATCCTCACCGTCACCCGCCGCCGGCGGGGTCGTGCTGTGGTGCTCAATCGTGCTTCCTACCACCACGGTAGCCAGCACCAAAGCCGCCACCCCCAAGGACAACAGTCTTGATAAGGTCGGCACCTACCGCTTCGTGGCCGCTGAAGATCGCCCAGAATTCTGCTCCGACGATGCCTGCCCCCAGAACAAGGGCGGCCGAGATAACGTAGAAGCGATGATCTTCAGACTCGCGAAGCAAGACATGATCGTAGTCGAGCAGCTTCTGTTCATTTGCTGACTCACCATTCTTTATTTCAACCCACTTGTTGAAGTAGGGTTGAAAGACCTGAGCCAAGATATCCAGAGTAGGACCCGTATTCGCATCATGGACAACCGTCGACGATTGTGGATCATGCCCATTTGGCTGCTGCTCTTGCATCAGTGGCTCTCCTTCCGTGTACTGCTTCCACTCGATCCAGATCAGGTAGTTCAGGATGCGTGCTGTGTTGAGGTTGAAGCCGCCTCGGGCAAGGGCCGCATGAATCTCGCGGAGAGGTTGGGACCGGGCTACAAGAAGCAGTTGATATGCAGACAACACCAGTTCGGCAGGGGACTGCTCCGTGAGCAGGTGGGGGAGGTTCTTCCAAAGAAAGTCGCTCACAACCGAGTCAAGAACCGGTATGAACGCCGGTCGCTTGAGGTAGAGCACTTTGGTTGCCTTGCCCCAACCGATGTGGGGCTCGCTCGCGAGGAGGTCGATCAACTCGGCGGCCGCAGCGATCTGATCCTCCGTGGCATCTTCAAGCCGGGCATGGTCGGGGATCCTGGCAAGAAGGGACATCGCCTCGTCGGCGCGCCTCATGAAACGGACCGCATCGTGGAGGATGACGCGGGAGTTCACGCCGATGCTGGCGTAGACCTCCAGTGGTCCCAACCGGTTTCCCCCCAAAGGGGCGAGGCCGTCGTACAGGGCGTACCCTCGAAGGGCTGTGGCGCGCCTTTGCTCCGGCGCCGCATCCGCCCAGGTCAGTTCCGGGGAGTCCTTCTCCCACCCTCGGCCCCACTCGAAGTAAGCCCGCTGTATCGTCTCCTCGCAGTTTTCGACCTCTAGCTTCTGGATCCGAAGGGCAGTCATGGGATACCCTCCATTCCCTCAGCCGGAAAGGCGGCACGCGCCACAAATGGTCGTCACCTCAGGGTGGATCAAGCGAGAACGGTCAGATCCGAGAACGGGTTGGCTGGAGCTTCTCGAACTCCCTCTGCGGCACCTTGCGACCACAGAGGGATGAAACCCGCTCCAGCAGCTCGGCTGCGTTGACCCCGACCACTGTCAGCCCGTGCTCGCCTTGACGCGCGATGACTCGGGCGATGTGCAACTCACGGACGCCGGGGGTGCCTTCCGAGTCCGCCTCCTGAAGGACTTCCCTGAGGAATTGCCCCAGACTCGATGGGTTCGGCTCATTGGCCCGAAAGGGAGAGCTCAGCCACGCAGCGCGGCGGGCTAGAGGTGGCTGTGCCACCACACTCATGAGCGCTGGTCTCAATCCCGAAGACCAGACATTCTCCTCCAACAGAGCCCTTGGCAGAACCGCCTCGGTGGGAGGAACACGCAGGATGTCGCCCAAGACTAATGGGTACTGAATACCGCCGCCGTAGTCCGCACCGGCCGATATCGCATCCAGTACAGCTTTGGCGCCGGGGCCGCAGTTCATCTCCAACCGTCCTCTCGCTCGGTAGCGGGCGACATGGTATCACACGTAGGACATGGTCGCACTTTGATAATGCCGCTTTGGCCCCAGGTGCCACACTGCCCCTACGACAGCCGGATGCGGGGGTTGAGGTAGGCGTAGAGGATGTCCGCCATCAGGTTGGAGAGGCTGTAGATGGTGACGATCAGCATCGTCACCGCCTGGATGAGGGGCAGGTCCCGCCGCTGGATGCTGAACAGCAGCAGCCGGCCCAGCCCCGGGTAGCCGAAGACCGTCTCGGTGACGATGAGCCCTCGGATGAGCCACCTGAGGGTGAT
>JAJZQR010000230.1 GCA_021806765.1 Chloroflexota bacterium
CCCAGATGTGTCTCCCCTACCTGGTGGACCAGCTCCAGGAGAACCTGGCTCAACTGAAGCGATTCCAGGAGGAGCTTCAGGCGACCCAGGACCAGCTGATCCAGTCGGAGAAGCTGGCCTCGATGGGCCAACTGGCGGCCGGGGTGGCTCACGAGATCAACAACCCCTTGGGCACTATGACCATCTTCGCCCACATGATGATGAAGGGCATGACAGCCGCCGACCCCCGCCTGAAAGACCTGGAGATGATAGTGGAGGAGGCCGCCCGGTGCCGCACCATAGTGTCCGGCCTCCTGGAGTTCGCCCGGCAGGGCAAGCTGAACTTGACCACCGTCGACGTAAACACCCTCCTGCTGGACATCATCGCGGAGGTGGACAGGCAACCCTTCTTCGAGGGCGTGTCGGTGATTAACCGCCTCGATCCAAAGCTCCCGCCCGTCCAGGCTGACTCCAGTCAGCTTCACCACGCGCTCTCCGACCTCGTGGTGAACGCCGCCGAGGCGATGCATGGAGGAGGCTTGCTGACCGTGACCAGTGGGGTAGCCGAGGGTAACGACTCCATCTCGATCTCCGTTTCCGACACCGGTTGTGGGATACCCCAGGAGAACCTGGATAAGCTCTTCACCCCATTCTTTACCACCAAGCCCACCGGCCAGGGCACCGGTCTGGGCCTCGCCATAGCCTACGGCGTAGTGAAGATGCACAGGGGCACCCTGGAGGTCCAGAGCAAGGTGGGGGTCGGCTCCACCTTTACCATGACTCTCCCTGTGAGCGGCCAACGCGTCGGCCGGCAGTCGCTGGAGCACAGGGAGGAGCTGATCGGGCTGCCCCAGGAAGAACCCCAGCCACCCGACGACAGCCTGCCGAGAGGATGAGGAAGATGGCATCAACTGCTCGCATCCTGCTGGTGGACGACGAGAGGGGGATCCGCGAGGGCTGTCGTCGAGCCCTGGGCTCCGAGGGTTATCAAGTGGAGACGGCCGAAAACGGGGCGGCCGCTCTGGAGATGGCCCAGTCGGGAGCTTTCGATCTGCTCCTGGTCGACGTCAAGATGCCGGGCATCGGGGGCATTTCCCTGGTCCGCCGGGTTCAGCAGATCGACCCCGCCATCATGTGCGTCATGATCACCGGATACGCCACCCTCGAGACTGCCATCGAGGCTACGAAGAGCGGCGCCTACGACTTCCTGCCCAAGCCCTTCACTCCCGACGAGTTGGTCGCCAAGGTGGACAAGGCCCTGGACCGAAGAAAGCTGTTGCTGGAGGCCTGCCACCTTCAGGAAGAGAAGGAGCACAGCCTGCTGCAGATATCCCTCGAGAAGAGCCGCCTCCTCACCGTGATCAACTGCATGCAGGAGGGCGTCCTCGTCACCAACCGGGATGGACAGCTCGTGCTCTACAACCCGGCGGCCCTGTCCATGCTGCAGCTTTCCTCCCACGGCCTCATCGGCTCCCCCGTCGCGGACTGCATGTCAGAGCCTCACTGCTGGGGCTGCTGGCCTCCGCCCTGACCGAGACCGCAGACCGGGACGAGATGCTCTCCCAGGAAATCCCCGCACCGGACGGCTCCCGGGTCCTCATGGCCAGTGTAGCGCCCGTTCGAGACGACCGGTCGGAAACCCTTGGGGCAGTGACTGTCGTGAGGGACATCACCGAGCTCAAGCGGCTGGATCGGGTGAAATCCCAGTTCGTGGCCATGGTGGCCCACGAGTTGAGGGCTCCCCTGGCAGCAATCCAGGGCTACATGGATGTGATACTGACCGGCGCCGCAGGTGACGATCCTCAGCAGTTCCGGCACATGCTGGAGAGGTCCAAGGCCCGGTCCATGGCGCTTCTGAACCTGATCGACGACCTCCTGGATGTATCTAGCATCGAGGCCGGACGAATAGCCCGCAGGATCGAGCGGATCCAGATCCCCAACCTGCTGCTGGATGTGGTGGAGATTGTTCGCCCCAAGGCGGAAAGCCGGGACATCTCCTTCGTTGAGGATCTGCCAGGCGACCTCGCGGCGGTCCGTGCCGACCGCGAGGATATGGTTCGCCTCTTCACCAACCTCCTGACCAACGCTATCAAGTACAATAGAGAAGGCGGGAAGATCCACCTGGTGGCTGGGGTGGAGGGCCACTACCCGCGCGTTGACGTCGCCGATACCGGCATCGGCATACCCGCGGAGTGCATCCCAAGGATCTTTGACGAGTTCTACCGGGTGAAGATCCCCGAAACCCGCCAGATCACCGGTACGGGGCTTGGCCTCTCCATCGTCAAGAGAATCCTGGAGGCCCATCATGGCCGAATAGAGGTCAGGAGCGAGTTAGGCAAGGGTAGCACCTTCTCCGTCTTCCTCCCCACCGTCGATTGAGCGCTGCTTCCAAAGGAGGACAATCTCGATGTTGAGAACTCTCGTCATTGCCGCAACGCTGCTGTCGCTGGCGTGGCTGCCCGCCTGCACCCCTCAGCCCTCATCCCAACCCAAGACGGTGGTGTACGGAACCACCTTTCAACCCAATACACTGAACCCCATCACCGCGCCGGACATCGTCTCCCGATCCATGATCGAGATGATCTTCGACGGTCTGGTGAGCGCCGACGAAAAGTCTCAGCTCCACGGGGAGCTGGCGACCGATTGGCAGCTATCCCCCGACGGCAAGGAGTGGACCTTCCACCTTCGCCGGGGAGTGAAGTGGCACGACGGCCGGGACTTTACCGCCGCCGACGTCAAGTTCACCTACGACACGATCGTCGACCCCAACAGCAAGCCCACCGTGGCCAAGTCCGAATATGCCGACCTTCGACAGGTCGACGTCGTGGATCCCTACACGGTTCGCTTCCGTCTCGCCCAGCCTAACGCCGCATTCCTCTCTCGCCTCATCCTGGGGATCGCCCCCAGGCATCTGCTGGAGGGACAGGATCTGGCCACCACCCCCTTCAACTCCCAACCCGTCGGGACCGGCCCCTTCATGTTCGACAGCTGGGCCAAGGGTGAGAGGGTGGTGTTGAAGAGGAATCCCAACTACTTCGGCACGAAGCCCAAGGTCGACCAGGTGGCCTGGAAGATCGTCCCAGACAGCAACATGCTGGCCCTCCAGGCCCTGAACGGCGAGGTGGACGGCGCGCCGCTCTACAGTCCGGCGGACGCGGCGACTGTCAAGAGCTCGGGCAAGATGGCGCTCTACGACACCCTCGAGGGCAACACCCAGATCAGCCTTCAGTTGAAGAACCCCCTCTTCCAGGACGTACGAGTCCGATGGGCCCTGGCCTACGCCATCGACACTCAGTCTCTCGTAGACAAGGTGATGATGGGCACCGCCCTGCCGGCAACCTCCGACATCCTACCCAACTCCTGGGCCTACAATCCCAACGTCCGCACATTCCCCTACGATCCCGCCAAAGCCAGGGAGCTCCTCGCTGAAGCTGGGTGGAAACCGGGCCCCGACGGCATCCTGGCCAAGGATGGACGGCGTTTCTCCCTCTCCCTGATGACCGACGCGGGCCACAAGGCTCGCGAGCAGGTGATGTTGGCCGTCCGCCAGAGCTGGGCCGATCTGGGGATGGAGGTGAAGGCCGGGGTTCCTGGAGCGACCTGCCCAGCCATCTCCTGTTGCCGGCCACGGCCCTGGCCCTCCGGGACGCCGGTCGCTTCGCTCGGATCTGCCGTGCCTCCATGAGCGAAACTACCCGGTCATCATGGGCGAAGTGCTGATAGTCGCCGCCCTGGCCCTCCTGGGCAGCCTCCTGGCCGATCTGGCGTACAGCCTGGCGGACCCACGAGTGGGCCGCGCCCCGAAGGGGTGAGACTTGGCTACTCATCTCTCCCAACTGGCTGGTGGGCCCGCCGGGCCCCTCAGGGAAGCAGCCCTCCCCGCAGAGCTGTCGAAAACCACGCGCGGCACTCTCGGGGCTCTCCGCTGGCGCCGCTTCGCCCGCGACCCTCTCGCGCCCGCCGCCCTGGGGCTGCTGATCCTCCTGGGGCTGGCCGCCCTGCTGGCCTCACCCCTGGCGCCCTACGACCCTTCGCGCATCGACCTGGGGCGGAGCACGCTCCCTCCCAGCCCCCAGCACCTTCTCGGCACCGACACCCTCGGTCGCGACCTGCTGAGCCGAGCCCTCTACGGGGCGAGGATCTCCCTGGCCGTTGGCGTCGGCGCAGCCGGGTTGTCGGCCCTGTTGGGCGTGGCCCTTGGGCTGGCAGCCGCCTACCGAGGGGGAATCCTGGACGCCACCGTCACCCGGCTGGTGGACGCCGCCCTGGCGATGCCCGCCTTCTTCCTGCTGATCGCCCTGCAGTCCATCTTCGGATCCGGCCTTCTTACCCTCATCGTGATGGTCTCCCTGGTTGGATGGATGGTGGTGGCCCGGGTGGTGCGGGCGGTGACCCTTAGCCTCAAGGAGCGGGAGTTCGTCCTGGCTGCTCGGGCCCTGGGCTGCTCCGGGTGGCGCATCGTCCTTCGCCACCTGATCCCCAACCTCGTCAGCCAGGTGGGTGTGCTGTTCGCCCTGGGTGTTGCCGATGCCCTGCTGCTGGAGTCGGCCCTCAGCTTCCTGGGGATGGGGGTTCCCCCTACGGAACCCAGCTGGGGCAACATGCTCAACGACGCTCAGGCTGCTATACTGTCCGGGGCCTGGTGGATCGCCGCCTTCCCGGGCGCCCTGATCCTGGGGACGGCCCTGGCCGTCAATCTGGTCGGGGATGGCCTGCGGGAGCTGTTCAGTCCGGAAGGGCTGTGACGGCGGCGTACGGCCATCGACCCATCGGCCATCCGGCAACTTCGTGGCACCGTTGCCCACCGCTGAGGCGGGCTGAAAACCAGCCCGAAGAAGGCTGTAGTGATGACCACGCACTATCGCGGCCGTCTCCAAGCCCTGGTGGTCCTCGTCGCAGCCGTCCTGCTGCTCTCCCTGCTGGCTGCCTGCCGCGGACCGGCCCCAACACCCACTGCCGGCCAGGAGATGCTGCTGGCGATGCTGGATGTGGGGCAGGCGGACAGTGTCCTGGTGAGGTCGCCCGCCGGCCGCACCATGCTGGTGGATGCCGGCAACGAGGCCGCCGACGTGGACCGGGTGATACTTCCCTTCCTGAAGGCCCGCGGGATCTCGTCGCTGGACTACCTGGTGTTGACCCATCCCGACCAGGACCACGTGGGCGGGATGCCCGCCCTGCTGGGCGCCTTCCCCGTCGGGAGCTTCGTCGACTCGGTCCAGCCGGGGATAACCAACCAGAGCTACCTCCGCACCCTTCAACGTGTGCAGGGCAAAGGGATCAAACCGGTGAAGGCACGCCGGGGGCAACCTGCCCTGGAGCTGGGCGCGAGCACAGAGGTGCAAGTCCTCGCCCCCGAGGAGCCGCTGATTGGGGGTAGCAGCCCCACCAACAACAACTCCATCGTGCTCCGTGTGACCTATGGCGGCGTGTCCGCCCTGCTGACGGGCGACATGGAGCACGAGGAAGAGCAACGGCTCCTCGACCACCGCGACGATCTCAGGAGTCAGATCCTGAAGGTCGCGCACCATGGAAGCCAGGGCACCACCTCCAGCGAGTTTCTGGATGCAGTAAACCCGGAGGTCGCCCTCATATCCGTCGGCGCGGGCAACTCCTACGGCCATCCCCACAGGCAGCTCCTTCAGCGACTGGAGAGCCGCCGGCTGAAGAGCTACCGCACCGACCTGAACGGCACGATCCAGCTACTGATCGACGGCAGCGACTTTCGAGTGAGCACGGAGAAGCAGGGAGGTTGACCCTCAGTTGGCTGAGAAAGCGCGACTCTGGGCCACTGTTGATCGGATCGTACGCGACCATGAAGGAAAGGACCATGCGGTCCTGGTCCTCGACAACGGCCAGCAGTTGGTGCTACCCGTGGAGGCCCTACCTCCCGGCGCACAACCGCAGCAGGTCGTCACCGTCGAATTCCGGATCGATCCCGAGGAAACCTCCCGAAGGGCCGGCCAGGTCGAGCAACTCCAACAACAGCTCTTCGGCGAGGTGGAGAGGGAATAGCGGTCAGTACTACAATGGCCGCGTGACGCGCCCATCTGCGTCACAGATTTCGGCAATAGGCCCCACCGACGCGGGGCCACACAGCGCGGAGCGGAGGTGGAGCTGCTATGAGCCGGCCTACCCGCATCGAACGTGACTCCATGGGCGAGATGGCCGTTCCGGCCGATGCCTACTACGGCGCCTCGACGGCGCGGGCACTCGAGAACTTTCCCATCAGTGGGTTGCGCTTCCCCAGACGCTTCCTCTGGGCCCTGGGGCTGATCAAGATGGCCGCCGCCGAGACCAACGTGGAGCTGGGACTCCTGGATCCCCGTCTCGGCGACGCCATCGCCCAGGCAGCCAGAGAGGTGGCCGAGGGGAAGCTGGACGGCCACTTCGTCCTGGACATCTTTCAGACCGGCTCCGGCACCTCGACCAACATGAACGCCAACGAGGTGATCGCCAACCGGGCCAGCGAGATCCTGGGGGCCCAGCGGGGCGCCAAGAAGCCGGTTCATCCCAACGACCACGTCAATCTGGGCCAATCCTCCAACGACGTGATTCCGACGGCAATCCACCTCGCGGCGCTGGCCGCCATCGAGCAGGAGCTGATCCCCGCCCTCTCAGCCCTCCAGGGGGCCCTCTCCCAGAAGGCCCAGCAGTTCATGCCCATCGTGAAGACGGGGCGGACCCACCTCCAGGACGCCACCCCCATCCGGCTGGGGCAGGAGTTTGTGGGGTACGCCGGCCAGGCCGAGCGGGCGATCCGCAGGCTCCGTGGCGCCCAGGGGGAGCTGGCCGAGGTAGCCCTGGGGGGCACCGCGGTGGGGACCGGGATCAACACACATCCCGAGTTCGCCCAGAGGGTCTGCCGGCGGCTCAGCAACCTGGTGGGCGTGGAGGTGCGGGAGACCACCAACCACTTCCAGGCCCAGAGCACCCTGGATGCCGTGGTGCAGACCCACGGGACCCTCAGCACGGCGGCGGTCAGCCTGATGAAGATCGCCAACGACGTCCGGTGGCTGGGGTCCGGTCCTCGTGCAGCCATCGGCGAGCTGGCGCTGCCCGAGGTCCAGCCCGGCAGCTCCATCATGCCCGGCAAGGTCAACCCGGTCATTGCCGAGGCGCTGACCATGGTGTGCGCCCAGGTGATGGGCAACAACACCACCGTCACCATCGCGGGGCAATCCGGGAACTTCGAGCTGAACGTCATGCTGCCGGTGGCCGCCCACGACCTGCTGCAATCCATCGGCCTGCTGGCCTCCGCGACCCGCAACTTCGCCGAGCGGCTGGTCACGGGGCTCAAGGCCACGGGTCGGGGGCCGGAGATGGTGGAGAAGGGGCTCGCCATCGCCACGGCGCTGGCACCGGCCATCGGATACGACGCCGCGGCGGAGATCTCCAAGGAGGCCTTCCGCACCGGCGACACTATCAGGAACGTGGCCCGCCGCCGCACCCGGCTTTCGGAGGAGGAGCTGGACCGGCTGCTCAACCCCGAGGCGATGACGGAGCCCGGCCTCCACGGGGGGCCGGCTGGAGGGTAACCGCCTCCGGTTCACCCTCCCGCCCTGTGACCTCCGTGCTGGTATAATGTCCCAGCGAGGAGGTGCAAAGGTGAAACTACCCCAGATCCGCATCCAGACCCGATCAGGCCAGCTCACCTGGCTTCAGCTGCTGTCGCTGGCCGTTTCAGGCCTCTTCTACTATCTAGGGGATATGGTGCCGGCAGGGGTCATGCTGGTGCTCGCCACGTTGTTCGGAGTGACCGCCGCCATGCGCAGGGCTCAAGACGCCCGCCAGACCCACCCGGAACTGTTCCAGAAGAGTCTGCGCAAACGATAGGGACCGCGAAGGGACGATTCTGAAGCTTACCCGGCGCCCCGCTTCCACCGACTTCTACCTGAGGAGGCATCGATGACCGAACGCCCGGGCTGGGACGAATACTTCATGGGGATCGCCCACCACGTCGCCAGCAGGTCCAACTGCTCCCGCCGCCACGTGGGCGCCATCATCGTCGTGGGGCGAAGCATCGTCAGCACCGGCTATAACGGGACGCCGATGGGGGTTCGCAACTGCTTCGAGGGCGGATGCCTGCGCTGCGCCTCCGACGCCCCACCCGGCCAGGGTTACGACACCTGCACCTGCGTCCACGCCGAGGCCAATGCCATGCTTCTGGCTGCCCGCCACGGAACGGCCATAGAGCATGGCGTGCTGTACAGCACTCTGCGGCCCTGCTTCAGCTGCCTCAAGGAGGCGATCCAGGCGGGCATCCAGGAGATCGTCTACGACGCGGGCTCCGCCTACGAGGATGATCTGGAAGAGGCCTACCAGAGCCTTCGCAAGGAGGCGGGGATCCTCATGCGGCGGGCGGAGCACCTGGCCTAGAGCCAATACTGTTCACTTAAGCGATCAACATAGGAGAAGGGACGCCTCCCGTCGAGATTTGTGGCATCCTTGGAAGTGTCAACACCAGGCTGACCACAGCCCTCGAAAGGAACCGTCCCTTGG
>JAJZQR010000231.1 GCA_021806765.1 Chloroflexota bacterium
GACTGAAGGGCATCCACTTCGCCGTGGATTTCCTCCGGGACAACACCAAGCGGCTGCTGGACGCGGATGAGGGGTCGGAGGCCAGGGGCCGGGGGCCGGGCGACGGGGCGACGGGGCGACGGGGCGACGGGGAGACTCAGCGCTCAGCACTCAGCACTCAGCACTCAGCACTGGGTGAGTTGTCCGCTCAAGGCAAGGATGTCATCGTCATCGGCGGTGGCGACACCGGCACCGACTGCGTCGGCACCTCCCTGCGCCATGGATGCCGGAGCGTAGTGCAGTTCGAAATCCTGGATAAGCTTCCCGATGCTCGCCAGCCCGAAAACCCGTGGCCGGAGTGGCCCCGGATCCACCGCGTCGACTACGGCCAGCAGGAAGCCATCGCCGTGGCCGGCAGCGACCCGCGTCAGTACTCCATCATGACCAAGAAGTTCGTGGGGGATGACGACGGTAACGTCAAGGAGGTCCACACCGTTCAGGTGGAGTGGGTGGCGGGCAGCAACGGCCGTCCATCGCCCAGGGAGATTCCCGGTACCGAAAAGGTGTGGCCCGCCCAGTTGGTGCTGCTGAGCATGGGCTTCCTCGGTCCGGAGGATATCCTGCTAGGCCAGCTGGCCGTCCAGCGCGATGAGCGCTCCAACGTGAAGACGGAGCAGGGCGGGTACGCCACCAACGTGAAGGGCGTTTTCGCAGCCGGTGACGGGCGTAGGGGCCAGAGCCTGGTGGTCTGGGCCATCCACGAAGGCCGCGAGGCAGCCAGGGAGTGCGACCTCTATCTCATGGGGTCGACCATGCTTCCCTGACGTTCCGTTGATGCACTCGGGACGCTGAGTCCCATGGTTCAAACCCATCTGCCCCGACCACGATCTGGCCTCCGGCATCAGTGCGGGGCCCTCTACCTGTGATCAGCCGACTTGCGGCGTCTCATTAGTTGGCGGAAATCCTTCGAGGCGGCATGGCTCGCCTCAGGCGGCTGACGGTTGGCTGACTGACTTAAGAGACAGGCGTTTATCCGACCCCATCGGAAACCGCGCTAGCAGAATAGGGGGGGCAGCTGGTATGTCGCACTCCTTGTCGCAGCCACCGTCGCAGCTCGCGAGGGATACGGCTGGACTGCGGCATCGTGAAGACAGGAAACCAGCCCTTCTACACCCCACCCTGGAGGAGCAGCGCTACAGCCTGCCCGCGCAACCCACGGCCCTCATCGGACGCCAGCAGGAGTTGGCCGCGGCGCGGGAAGCCTTGCTGGCTGCAAACGTCCGTCTGCTCACGCTCATCGGTGCCCCCGGCATCGGTAAGACGCGGCTGGCCCTCGAAGTTGCGGCGAATCTACAGGACGAGTTCGCCCACGGTGCCTGCCTCGTCGACCTGGCCCCGATCGGCGATCCGGCCCTGGTCGGCGCTGCCATCGCTCAGGCGCTGGCGGTCAGGGATGGATCCGGCCAGCCGCTGTCCGAGAGCGTGAAGCTCTTTTTGATGCACAAGGAGTTGCTGCTCGTTCTCGACAACTTCGAGCAGGTGCTCGAGGCGACCCCGGAGGTAGCAGCGCTCCTGGCGGCTTGCCCTCGGCTGAAGATCCTGGCCACCAGCCGAGCGGCCCTGCACCTGCGCTGGGAACAGCTCTTCCCTGTGCCGTCTCTGGGTCTGCCCGACCTCAAGCAGCTGCCTGCTCCGGATGCGCTGTTGGAGTATCCGGCCGTGACCCTCTTCGTCGAGCGGGCAAAGGCGATGCGGCCTGGTTTCCGGCTCGGCATCGACAACGCCCGGGCCGTCGCCGAGATCTGTGCCGGCCTGGATGGGCTGCCACTGGCCATCGAACTGGCTGCCGCACGCATCAATGCCCTGCCGGCCCAGGCCATCCTGGCGCGGCTCGAGCCGCGGCTCGACCTGCTAACGGGGGGTGCGAGAGACCTGCCGGCCCGACACCAGACGCTGCGGGCAGCAGTCGGTTGGAGCTACGACCTGCTCACGACCGGCGAGCAGGCCCTGTTCAGGATGCTGGGCGTGTTCGTGGGGGGCTGTACTCTGGAAGCGGCCGAGGCGGTCTGCGGGCCCCGGGGATTGGGGACGGGCGTGCTGGAAGGGCTCGCTTCCCTGGTGGCGAAGAGCTTGCTGCGGCAGGAGGAGCAGTCGGATGGCCAGCCGCGCTTCCGGCTGTTGGAGACGGTGTGCGAGTACGCCCTGGAGCGGCTGGAGTCCGGCGGCACGGACGAGGCTGAGGCAACCCGGCGCCGTCACGCTGAGTACTTCCTCGGGTTGGCCAGGCAGGCGGAGCCGCAGCTGTGGGGGCCGCAGCAGGTGGCGTGGGTGCTCCGCCTGGAGGGGGATCTCGACAACCTGCGGGCTGCGATGGCCTGGAGCACCGGCGAAACCGGAGATGCGCAGCTGGGGTTGAGGTTCGCCGGTGCGCTGTGGCGCTTCTGGGACCTGCGCGGTCTATTCAGCGAAGGGTGCCGCTGGCTGTCGATGCTGCTCTCCCTGGCGCCTGCCCGCACACCTGAGCGCGTGAAGGCCCTGAACGGGCTGAGTTTCCTGTTCTTCATGCAGGGCGATGCACCCGCGATGTTGCCGCCGCTGGAGGAGGCCCTGGCGGTGGCGCGGGAGATCGGGGATGAGCCTGGCATCGCCCTGTCCATGACCAGTCTGGGCGCCGTTGCGTATCTGGGAGGCGAGCTCGATCGCGCGGAGGGGCTGCTGAAGGAAAGCCTCGCCCTGTTGCGGGCAACGGAGCAGAGAGTCATGGTCCCAAACGCGCTTGCCTGGCTCGCTATGGTCTTCTGGGCGAGAGGTGAGCAGGAGCGGGCCTTTGCGTTGCTGGAAGAGGGACTGGGGTTCAGTCGGGAACTGGGGGACCCATGGGTCTTCTCTCACACGCTGTTGCTGCTGGGGCAGTGGGAACGGCACCGAGGTGACTATGAGCGCGCGAAGGTGCTGACCCAGGAGAGCCTGACCATACGGTGCAGCATGAAAGACCGATGGGGCATCGCGGCGTCCCTGTTGGAGCTGGCGTGCATGGCCGCCAGCCGGGGCTGGTGGGAGCGGGCGGCGCGGCTGTGGGCCGCGGCCGAGGCGCTACGGGAAGGCCTCGGGGCCATCGTGCTGCCCGGCTTGCAGGGTGATCCGTCCTTCGTCGTGAGCAGCGCGCGTGCAGGACTCGGCGAGGAGGGGTTTGCGATGGCCCAGGCTGCGGGGCGCGCCATGTCGTTGGACCAGGCGGTAGCCTATGCCCTCGAAGCAACAGAGCCAGTGTCGCCTGCCCCGGGCCGGCAGCTATCGTCTGCCCTGCCACCGTCTCTCCTGACCCTGCGGGAGCAAGAGGTTGCGGTCTTGATCGCTCGGGGTCGCACGAACCAGGAGATTGCGGCCGAGCTGGTGATCTCCAGACGGACGGCCGAGGCCCACGCGGCCAATATCCTCAGGAAACTTAGCTTCACATCGCGGGCTCAGGTTGGCGCCTGGTCGGCGGAGCAGGGCCTGCTCCGCTCGTCGGAGCCGGAATAGGTACTGGGAATCCGTACTTCTACGAATGCCCATCCCCCCCCTCGTCCGCATAATGTTTTGGCCCCATCTAGCCCAGCTGTGCCGCATCGATCGCCAAGTTACGCGCAAGGGGCAAACCAAGCGGGAGGTAGCCTACGCTGTGACCAGCCTCTGGCCCCACGAAGCCAACCCGCGACGGCTGCTGGAATTGAACCGAGGCCATTGATGATGGCCTCCAACATCTCGAACCTGCAGCACGAGACTAACATGAGCATCATCAGCAACATGGGTGGCGGGTGGAGGTACGAATACCGTCCGGTGCCGTAACGGTAGCTTGTTAGATTCGGAGATATCGGTTGATCGGGCGCCAGCTACCGACCCGATCGAGCAGGGCCTGTAGTTCTGGCGGCGGGGGCATGTCGGAGCGTGCCTTGCAGCAGCGGATCCAGAGGGGATTTCGTGGAGGACGAAAGATGAGGCGCAATTCCGTTCCGGCATTCTCGTACGTCGCGCTCGGAGTCTGGACGTGTGCCCTGTGCGCCTTCCTATTGGCTGCTTGCGGCGGTGTGGCACCGGTGACGCCTACCAGCAAGCCGCAGCAGCAGTCCTCGGTCACCGACAAACCGAACCCAACCAACACGCCAGCCAGCAAGCCGCTGCCGCAGTCCTCAGTCACCGACAAACCGAAGCCAACCAGCACGCCCAATCCAACCCCGCGCCCGGTACAAATACCCGCGCCGCCCGCGCGGTCAGCCATACCTTCAGGTTCGCCGGCGGAGCAGGCGGTCGCCATGGCAAAGGCTGTAAGTCCTGGCTCTTCCGACCGCCTAGCGGGCTGGCTGGCGGTCTATGACACTCTGGGCATCCCGGTGCTCGGTCCTGGTCGCAGTCCCCTCGGGAGGACGGGCGATGATCCGATCGGTCCGGCTTTCTGGCGCGTGTGGTACATGGCCGGCATGACGCGGCCAGGGACTGGTTTTAGCCTCACGGACTTCGCCAAGATGTTCAACGATTCGGCCAACCCTTCGTTCGACAGTGTGAAGGCTGGGGAAATACTGCTGCAGGACTTGCGTGCGGCCATCACGTCGAAAGACCGGCAGGTGCAATTGTTCGGCCGCTTCACGGCGGAGATGGTCAAGCGCGGTCCCTCCTCCGTCGACCTGGAAGACCCAAAGGTGACCGCGGATCAGGTGGTGATCTCGGGGGATCTGGCAGAGCTGCTCTCCTGGGTGGTAATGCGCGATTTTGTCTTCTCCCTGGCACCGGCGAAAACCTCGTCAACCTGGGAGCGCCCCTACGACGCAGCTCCCGGCAGTGTCCACTATAGGTTGGCGTTGCTGAGAGACGCTCCGCCTGTGCCGGTTATCCCTGTCGCTTTCTTGAGCGCGCCGGCATTGGAGCAACAGGGCTGCTCCTCGCTGGTGAGTGATGACGGCACCTACTGGCTCAACTGGGCGCTGAACAAGATCGTGGGAGGCGGCGTCCAGCTTCCGGGCATGACAGAGGCGACGAAAGGTTTGGTGGAGCATGTCCAGCTCAAGCGCGGCAAAATGTCGGAGAACATGATCGAGAAGGTCAAGTCCGTCACCAACATTGCGAACACAGTGGCGAATGTCCTCACGCTCGCCATGCAGATATCCGCCCTCACGCTCGACTCGTCCATGGAGCCCACTCCACTGGAGCGGACGAAGTCGATCAGGGACGGAAAGGAAGCCAAGGTCTATTTCCGCCTGACCTACGATCCCGGTAGTCTGCCCGATGGCAAGAACATGTACGCCTGCGTGTCTTCCTACCTGCTCAACGCCTTCGGGGTATCCTTCAGTCCGCCCGCCTCCGGGCGAATCGCGGGCGCCGAGCTGACCTTTGAAGGTGGAAAGGGATTTGGGAAATACGTTCTATTCGGCGATTACAAACAGCTGCGCATGGACACCAACGATAACGGCGAAGTGGAGCTATTGGTGCTGGGCAAGGGACAGAAAACAGAACTGCCCTCCGATGCCAAGCCGATGCCGCGCGAGTTCTCGATTCACGTCCGTGGCCAGCCCGAGGCGGCGACGGGCAACACGATTGCCAACACCTTCTTTGACAGTCTTGCCTTCTGGGTGGCGCCGTCTGCGCCCGGGCTGATCAACGCGGGTGTGGACATCGCCAAGACGTTCCACTGGGACCTCGGCGAGTTCGTCTATCCCCTCACGGATTGGAATACCGGTTACCGGGTCGACCAGCCATGGGGACAGGGGGGACACGTGACCGGGACGATTTGCTCGTTGGACAAGCCCTTCACGCTCCGGTTTACGAATCCGGCTGCGGATATGGTTGGCAAGTACACTTTCACTCCGTCAGGCAACGGGAGCGGAACGTGGAGCTACTCGGGAACTGCGGTGCAAGGAGTAGTCGAAAACGCGGGAGCCGGCAACTTCACCGTCGAAGGTGTAGCAGAGGGTATGCCTGTCATCAAGGTGGGTTCTGGCGAGTGGACCCAGACCACCCACGCCCCGGCCCCGATGGGCACGATAGTTACCAAGGGCAATAGCCCAGCCGAGACCCTCGTGCTTGAAACGGCCGAGGGATGTCCAAACTAGCCGAGACCTGGTCATGAATCCCGGGTCACGGGTAACGAACCGTGCCGGAGATCCATGCGGCGCGGCGGTCCCGTATCCTATGATTGCAGCACCCTGAGTGCTGGACCCTGGGCGTGGGGGAATGGGGTGAATGCCCTGTAAGTTCTCCAAACAGCTGCCTGCTCCGGATACGCTGTTGGAGTATGCGGCTCGCGGCTCAGGTTGGCGTCTGGGCGGTGGGGCATGGCCTGCTCCGCTCGTGAGATCCGAAATAGGTACCGAGAATCCGTACTTCTACGAATGCCCATCCCCCCCCATGTCCGCATAATCGCCTCATTCCTCATGAGACGACGACACAGATAGAGGCTGGGGTGAGGGCAGATGCAGCAATCTTCGTTCACCGCGACGTTCCGCTTCCTGCTGTTGCTGGCGTTACTGGCAGCGCAGGCAATACTCGCGGCTCCATCGGGTGCCACTGCCGTCTCCTCCTACTTGAGTTCTCCGTTGGAGCAAACGCCCTCCTTGACCTTCGAACCGGCCAACGGCCTCTTCTTCGGAAGCCCGGCGGTCGGCTGCACCTACTCCAGCCCTGCCGACCAGCGGGCAAAGTGCACTCAGACACTGACGATCACCAACAGTGGGTCGGAATCTGCCAACATCGGCCGTGTCTTCACCAACGACAGACACTTCGATCTGGTCTCGAGCAATTGCGCTGTCCTGGATCCTGGGGCAAGCTGTAGCGCTGAGGTGCTGTGGTACGACGAGGAGTTGCCCGAGGGCACCCAGCTGTGGCGCCACACGCAGGGCGAGTTGCAGATTTGGGATGACCTCGGCCATCTGTTCCCTGTGAGGCTCGATGCCACGGGGGTAGTGCCCAGCCCGACCGTCGTGGCCCTGGGCCCGCCGGGCCCGCCCGTCGCGGCCCTCAGTCCGGGGGGCCTGGACTTCGGCAGCGTGCCCAAAGGGATCGCCCACGGCATGGAGGTGCAGCTTACCAACAAGGGCGACTCACCCCTGTCCATCCAGGATTACGGGATTCTCGGCGACTTCTGGCAGAACCTCACCGGAGACGCCGGAGGCTTCAGCATCACGGTCCCCAGTATGTACCATCAGCTTTGCCCGAAGCCGGGGGCGCTGGCGCCCGGTGCGGCCTGCAGCCTCTGGGTTTTCTTCCAGCCCGAGGATGAGACCGCCCACACGCGCACCCTGGAGGTGACGACCGACGCCTCCGGTAGCCCTCACAGGATCACCCTGTCAGGCACCGGGTCGCAGGTGAGCCTGAGCACCACCACCTTCGACTTTGGGGACGTTCCCGTTGGTGGCGAGGCTGGTCAGATGGTCACGCTCACCAACAACAGCAGCATGACCCTCACCTTCACCGACCACCCTTCCATCCCAGGGATCCTCGGCATGCCCAACGTTGACTTCTACGATCTGTTCCCCGGCTCCGGCTGCTCCAAGGGGGACAAGCTGGCACCTGGAGGCAGTTGTGGTCTTGGGGTGCGCTTCGCCCCCAGGAGCGGCCAGGGGGTGAAGACGGCGACTCTCTACTTCAACACCGATGCTCCGGATTCTCCCCATACCGTCAGGCTATCCGGCAACGCCGTTCTCCCCACGGCGAGCTTCGATGCCGGCAGCCTCGACTTCGGCGAGGTTCTGCTGAACCGTACCGTGACCAGAACCGCCACCCTGACCAACACGAGCAGCTGGCCGCTCGCCATCAAGAAGGTCGAGTTGGTCAGCCCGTTCCTGCAGGGGCCCGCCGGCTTCTCGGTGGCAGGGTGCGATAGCGGCCCCCTGGCGGCGGGGGCGAGCTGCACCGTGACGGCGAGCTTTACCCCTACCGACGCGGGCGCTCGCAACCGCTGGCTGAAGGTCACCACCGACGCCTCCAACAGCCCCCACGAGGTGACTCTGGCAGGAACCGGAGCTACCTCGCTGCCCGGCGTGAGCCTCAGCCTGGCGAGTCTTGACTTTGGCAGTCGACGGGTGAACACCACCAGCCCGGCCAGCACCATCACCCTGACCAACAGCGGCAACATCGATCTGAAGATCAGCAGCATCACCCTGGCCGGCAGCTACATCCCCTTCTCCAAGACAAGTGGCTGCCCGGTTAGCCCCGACCCCCTGGCCGCGGGCGAGAGCTGTACCATCGACGTGACCTATACCCCTACCGGCCGGGGAGACCACAGCAGCACGCTCAAGGTGTACAGCAACGCCCCCGGCAGTCCTCACGAGTTGCCTCTGAGTGGGACGGGCCTCCAATCCGCCTTGACCCTGAGCGCCACGGAGTTGGACTTCGGGACCGAGCCCACTGGGACGACGAGCGCACCGAAGAGCGTCACGCTCACCAACAGCGGCAATGACGTGCTGAACATCAGCAGCATCAGTTCGGGTAACTCGGGCATCTTCCCAGAGACCAA
>JAJZQR010000232.1 GCA_021806765.1 Chloroflexota bacterium
CTGGGGGGCGTAGCGTTCAGTCAGCAGCGTCATCCGAGCACGCTCCTCTCTCGACCAAGCGGCATCTGCGGGAGATCATCGGTGTTCAAGCATACAACCTTTTTGGTTTCGGCTTTGCCGAGTTAGGGGTCGATAGGTAACGAGCCATGACGAATTACGTGTTGCGGCGCATTGTGCTGTTCGTTCCCATGCTGTGGGTGACGGTGACACTGGTATTCGTCATCTTCCGGCTGGTGCCGGGGGACCCGGCGGCTCTCATCGCGGGGCCCTCAGGTACCAGGGAGATCATCGAGCTGATCAGGCAGCAGATGGGGTTGGACCAACCCCTCTATGTCCAGTACCTCAACTACCTGTGGGGGTTGGTTCACGGCGACTTCGGGATGTCCACAGTCTTTCGCAACCACGTCGCGGAGCAGTTGCTGGCTCGTTACCCCCTGACCCTCCAGTTGGCCGGCTTTGCCATCACCTTGGCTCTAGTGGTGGGCATCCTGGTAGGCATCGTTTCGGCCGTCCGGCCATACTCCTGGGTGGACTACGCCAGCATGCTGGGGGCGATCGCCGGGGTCTCCCTGCCCAACTTCTGGTTGGGACTGATGCTGGTGATCGTGTTTGCGGTCCAACTCCGCATCTTCCCGGTTACGGGAAGCGGCGACTTGAATGCCTTGGTGCTGCCGGCCATCACCCTGGCCACCTACCCGACGGCCATTATCGCGCGCATGACCCGATCCAGCATGCTGGAGGTCCTGCGCCAGGATTACGTCCGTACCGCCAGGTCAAAAGGGCTCGCTGAACGTGCCGTTATCCTGCGCCACGCCCTCCGCAGTGCCCTAATCCCGACTGTGACGGTGGCGGGTATCCAGTTCGGGTATTTGCTGGGGGGCTCCATCGTTGTGGAGACGGTGTTCGCCTATCCCGGCATCGGCCTCCTGATGATCGACTCCATCCGGATGCGCGACTACACCGTGGTGCAGGCCGTGGCCATCAGTTTCGGGTTCACTTTCCTGCTGATCAACTTGGTTGTGGACCTGTTGTACGCCTATCTGGATCCGCAGGTGCACTATGGCTAAGTCGATCGCCGCGACCACTGCAGATCTTCCTGCCTCGCGGACCCGTCGCCAGCGATCGAGAGCCTGGCGGGCATTCGTCAGCAACCGCATGGCGATGCTGGGCGCTGCCGTCCTGCTGCTGATTGCCCTGATGGCGCTCGTGGGCCCGGTCATATCCTCATATGACCCCGACGCCCCAAGCCTGGCCGATCGACTCCAGCCGCCCTCGGCAGCCCACCTCATGGGCACCGACGAGTTGGGCCGCGACGTGACCACCCGCATCGCCTACGGCGCACGTATATCAGTGGCCCTCGGTGTCTTCGCCGTGACCCTGGCCCTGCTGCTAGGGGTCCCCTTGGGGCTGGCGGCCGGCTACTTCGGCGGGAAGTGGGATTTCCTGGTCCAGAGAGCCGTGGACATCCTTCTGACTCTCCCCAGCATCGTCCTGGCCATCGCCATGGTCAGCGTCATGGGTGCGGGGGCTACCAGCGTCATCATCGCGGTAGCCGTTACCTCCACCCCGGTCTATGCCCGGTTGGCCCGGGCGGTGGCGCTGACCCTGAGGGAGCGTGACTACGTCATCGCGGCTCGGACCATCGGTTCCTCGGACCTGCGCATCCTTTTCCGGCACATCCTGCCCAACACCCTGGCACCGCTCATCGTCCAAGCCTCTCTGGGGGTGGGCACCGCCATCCTGATCGCCTCTTCCCTGGGCTTTCTGGGGCTGGGGGTGCAGCCCCCTGCAGCCGAGTGGGGAGTCATGCTGAGCCGTGCCCGAACCTACATCACGACGGCTCCCTTCGTGATTATGTTCCCCGGCGTGGCCATTGCACTGACGGTGCTGGGCTTCAACCTCCTGGGCGACGGCCTGCGCGACGCCCTGGATCCGCGCATGCAGCAGTTAGCCAAATAGTCTATGTTTGGTAGGTGACGTATGAGCAACCTAGTGAATCCCCCCCTGACCCCGGCCCAGATTCGCGAGTTGGTCGCTAAGGTGCCGCGCGTCCGGCTTACACCGCTGCCGACACCCCTCCAGGAGTGCCCCCGGCTGTCGGCCACCCTCGGGGGGCCGCGCATCTTCATGAAACGCGACGACCTCACCGGGCTGGCCTTTGGAGGAAACAAGACGCGCAACCTGGAGTTCCGCATGGCCGAGGCCCGGGACCTGGGCGCCGACGTGTTCATAGCCGGCCTTGAGGCCCAATCCAACTCCGCTCGCCAGACCACGGCGGCGGCCAACGTGCTGGGAATGAAACCCGTTCTGCTGCTCCGGACAGATCGTGACTGGGGCTGGCAGGGAAACCTCTTGGTCGACCTCATTCTCGGCGCCGACATCCATTTCCTCGAGACCGAGAGTTCGGCCGACATGGATAGCAAGCTCCGGGAGTTGGCCGAAGAGTATCGCAGCCGCGGGCACCGGCCCTACGTGATGAACCACGCCGGCGGTTTCGCCCTCGGCTCCGCACTGGCCTACGTCCTCTCGACCCTCGAGGTAATCGAACAGACAGCGGCCCTCGGTGCAAAGCCCACCTACCTGTACATGAGCTCAGGCAGCAAGGGACAGGCTGGTCTCGAACTGGCGAAGCGGCTGCTGGGCGCGGACTTCCGTGTGGTCGGCATCAGCGCCCGGGCGAAGGCCGACCGGCTGGAGGACACTGCCCGCATCGCCAACGACTCCGCCGAGCGGCTGGGCGTGGCCATCCAGGTACGGCCCGAGGAGATCACCAATTTCGACGAGTACTCGGCCCCCGGCTACGGCCAACTGTCCGAGATGGGGCTCGAGGCGATCCGCCTGGTGGCCAGGACGGAGGGGATCATGCTGGACCCCGTTTACACCGGGAAGGCCATGGCCGGGCTGGTGGACCATGTGCGGCATGGGCGGCTTTCCCGGGACGATACCGTGGTCTTTATCCACACGGGCGGCCTGCCGGCGCTGTTTGCCCACAAGGACGAGATTGTCCACTACATGAGTGACAGCCGCTAGATCCCCTCGCAGGACGGCACCTTCAAGGTGAGCATGGACTCCCAGTCCAAGTTCCTGGTGGATACCAACCAACTGAAGAAGACGATCCCGTTCGACTCCTGGGCCAATCCTAAGTTCGTGGAGGCCGTGGCCAAGAAGTAGGGGCGGGCGCAGCGGTATCCGACGCAGCACGTCCATATCGTGAATCTCAAGCAGGAGGGAAAAGGGCTCATGTACTCGGACAAGAAGTTGACCCGGCGCGATTTCCTGCGAGCTGCCGGCTTGACCGGCGCTGCCGCGATCCTCAGCTCCTGTACGCCCCAGGCAGCGCCGCCGACCCCGGCCGTCACCCAGGCCGCTCAGGCGGCCCCCCCGATGCCCCTGAAAGGCACTACCATCAAGGCCTACCTGCAGGACATGTTGTATCAACGCTATCTCCAGAAGATCCTGCCAGAGTTTGAGAAGCAGACGGGCATCAAGGTCCAGATGGAGTTCGTATCTTTCGCGGTGATGCTCCAGCAGGCCGAAGTCGAGCTAAGCTCGGGCAGCTCCTCCTACGACGTAATGGAGAACATCTTTATCAAGGCGCAGCGCTGGATGCGCGCGGGCTGGGAGGCGCCGCTGGACGATTACATCGCCAAGTCCAAGTACGACACCTCTGACATCATTCCCGCCCTCCTCAGTCCGCACAGTTGGCAGGGCAAGCAGTACGCCCTGCCGTACCTATCCGAATGCACACAGATGATTTACCGCAAGGACGTTCTGGACAGCGCTGGGCTGAAACCTCCCGACACCTTCGACGATCTCGGACAGGTGCTGGGCAAGATCAACAAATCGCCCGATTTCTACGGCTACGTGATGCGGACTCAAAAGGACGGAGTTCACTTCCCCTTCCCCATCTGGCTGCAAGGCTATGGCGGCAACATCTTCCGCAATCCGCCTGAAGACCTGACGCCCACGCTGAACAGCGATGCGGCGATCAAGGCAACTCAGAACTTCACCGACCTCATCCTGAAGTACAGCATCGCGGGGCCGCAGATCTATGACACCCCCGATTGCCAGAACGCCATCAGCCAGGGGAAGGCCGGCATCTGGATCGACGCGCTGGGGACATTCAGCCCGGTGCTCGATCCGACCAAGAGCAAGTTCGCAGACAAGATGGCACTCGCCCTGCCACCCGCCGGCCCCGCCGGGCGCTTCCCGCAAATCGCCACTCACGGCTTCATGATCCCCAAGAGCTCCAGGAACAAGGATGCCGCCTGGCAATTCATCGCCTGGGCGCTCTCCGAGGACACGATGAAAAGAGCCGCCATAGAGGGCAACTTTCCGGCGGTAACGCGCAAGTCGGTGCTCACCTCACCGGATTATGCCAGGAAGTACACCATCGCCGGTATCAACACAGGCGACCTGATCACCAAAGCGCTACAGCTCTCTAAGTGCGCCTACCGCGTCGTTCCCGAATTCTCGCAAATTGGCGCGCGGGTGGGCCAAGCGATCGGCGAAATCCTATCCAAGCAGAATAGTGTCAAGGCTGCCCTGGACGCGGCGCAAAACGACGCCGTACAGATCATGACCGCCGCCGGGTACAAGATCTCGCCGTGACGTCGCACCGCTCCCGGCTTGTCTCCGACCGCTCTTAGCGAGTACTATCGGGCTTAACGGGTCGGCGGACCCGCCAAGCCCTACCAATGGGGGCTCTTGCCGACCAGCCGGCCCTCTCTGTGATGATGGAATAGGAACGATGATCCCGCGAACCCAGACGAACCGTGCCCAGCGGGCAGGTGAGCAGATCGAGCGAGTTCCAGGCGCATCTGGAAGGGCCGGATGGCGGACCGCGCGCAGGCAGTTCTTCACCTGGATGCTGGCGCCGAGTGTGGTCTTGCTAACCCTGATCACCATTCTGCCCATCCTTTTCTTGATCGCCACCAGCTTCACCTCCTGGGACCTATCCAGGCCCGATTCG
Organism: Chloroflexota bacterium; assembly: GCA_021806765.1. Next base: position 4,973 of record JAJZQR010000232.1, read on the forward strand.
CTACAGTTGATAGGACTGGGAAACTACCTCCGTCTGGTCAGCGACGACCCGCGGTTCACCAACTCCCTCTGGGTGCAGGTCAAGTACACTCTGTTGACGGTCCCTCTCCAGGTGGTGATTGGGACGAGTCTTGCAATCTATCTGAAGTCGCGTATCCGCAGCCCCTGGCTGATGGAGATCAGCCGCAGCATCTTTGTCATCCCGATGGTTATTCCTCCGATCGTGGCTGCGTTGATCTGGCGGATCCTGTTCACTCCACCGGTCAGCATACTGAGCTACGTCGTAACTTCGTTGGGTGGCCAGCCGCTCACCTGGCTGGCAAACCCGCAGTTGGCGCTGGTCGCAGTGGCGACAGCGAGCGTGTGGGAGTTCTTCCCGTTCTGCTTCCTGCTCCTGTACGCCGGCCTGCAGTCCCTACCTTCCGAGCCCCTCGAGGCCGCGCACGTAGATGGGGCGTCGGGCTGGCAAACCATCCGCCACGTCACGATCCCGATGTTGCGGCCCACCCTGAGCGTCGTCATTCTGTTCCAGATCGTCGATAGCATCCGCACCTTCCCGCTGGTCTACGTGATGACCGACGGCGGGCCGGGCTTCGCCACTGAACCGACCAACTACTACGCCTTTCAGGAGGCATTCAGCTATACCTACATCGGGTATTCCAGCGCGATGATCCTGATCGTGTTCCTGTTTACGATCCTGCTGACTGTGTTTATCCTGCGTAACATCCAGTGGAGTCGAGGAGAGTAGAGCGATGACCAGCCGACAGGTGTCTGCTCAAAGACGATTCCAGGCAGGGCTGTGGAACCTCTTCCACTCGCTCCTGCTCGTTCTGATGTGCATCCTGATCCTGATCCCCATCCTATGGATGGTGCAGATGTCGCTCCGGACCGAAAAGGCCCTGTTCCAAATGCCGCCCGATTTTGCGCACGGTTGGACGTTCCAGAACTACGTCGATCTGTCGACCTCCGGCTTTGGACGAAACCTGACGAACAGCGTGATCGTCAGCTCCGCGACCACGGCTCTCGCGATGCTCTTCGGGATCCCTGCTGCATATGCCCTCTCGCGCTATCGCTTCAAGGCGGAAGGAGCCCTCGCGTTCTGGATCCTGGCGGCGCGCTTGGCCCTGCCTATAGGGTTTGCCCTGCCGTTGTTCAACATCTTCATCCGGTTGGGGTTGAACAATCAGTATCCCGGCATCATACTGGTGTACCTGACCTTTTCTACACCGCTGGCGATTTGGATACTGCGCCCCTTCTTCGATACTATTCCTCAAGAGATCGAAGAATCGGCGATTGTGGACGGGGCAACACAGTGGCAGATCTTTCAGCGGATCGTCCTTCCTCTGTCGGCGCCGGGGTTGGTTTCTGTGGGCGTGTTGACCTTCATCATGACGTGGATCGAGTTCTTCTATGCGTTGCTCTTCACGCGGGGCGACATGATGACGGCTCCAGTGGCAGTCGTCAACTTCATGCAGTACGCGGGTTGGGAGTGGGGCAAGATTACGACGGCCGGCGTGCTGATCATGCTCCCGGTGATCCTCTTTTCGATTGTCACTCACCGGTACCTGATCAGCGGCCTGACCGCCGGCGCGATCAAGGGCTAAGTACAATACGGTTTACTTAGGGCCCTCGATCTCGGTGCCGAGATCCATTTCCTTGAGACCGACAGTCCAGCTGAGATGGACCGCAAGCTCCGAGAGTTGGCCGAACAGTTCCGGAACCACGGACACCGGCCCTACGTGATGAACCACGCAGGTGGCTTGGCGCTCGGCTCCGCCTTGGCCTACGTCCTATCGACCCTCGAGGTAATGGAGCAGGCAGCGGCCCTGGGCGCAAAGCCCAGCTACTCTTACATGAGTTCAGGGAGCAAGGGACAGGCAGGTTTCGAACTGGCGAAACGGCTGCTAGGCGCGGACTTCCAGGTGGTCGGCATCTGCGCCCGAGCGAAGCCAGACCGACTGGAGGATACCGCCCGAATCGTCAACGACGCCGCCGAACGGCTGGGAGTGGCACTCCAGGTGCGGCCCGAAGCGATCACCAATTTCGATGAGTACGCGGCCCCCGGCTACGGGCAACTATCCGAGGCAGGACTCGAGGCGATACGCCTGGTGGCCAGGACAGAAGGGATCCTCTTGGATCCCGTCTACACCGGCAAGGCCATGGCCGGACTGGTGGATCACGTGCGCCAGGGCCGCCTGACTCGCGAGAACACCGTGGTGTTCATGCACACTGGCGGTCTCCCGGCGCTGTTTGCCCACAAGGACGAGATTGTCCACTACATGCGTGACAGCCGCTAGACCCTCTCGTGCAACCACATCAAGGGAAAGCTACATGGCAAAGGAGTCAGCGATGACACCGGAAGAACGATTGACACTCCGAGGGCTGGACCTGCCGATTCCGCCGGCGCCCGTGGCCAACTACGTTCGTGCCGTGCGGGCCGGCAATCTGGTCTTCCTGTCTGGGCACGGGCCCAACCAACAGAATGGATGCCAATGGCAGGGCAAGGTGGGCCAGGAGTTGGACCTGGAGCAGGCCCGCGCCGCTGCCGAGTCTGCGATGCTGAACCTCCTGGCATCGCTCAAGGCCGAAATCGGCGAGCTGTCCAGGGTCCAACGCGTCGTCAAGCTGCTGGGAATGGTGAACTGCGCGCCGGACTTCGGCGCCCAACCCCAGGTGATCAACGGCGCTTCGGATCTGCTAGTTGACCTCTTCGGTGACCGCGGACGCCACGCCCGCTCCGCCGTGGGCATGGCCGCCCTGCCCAACAACATCCCAGTGGAGATCGAGATGATCGTGGAGGTGGAGCAAGCCTTCCCGTGACCGACCACCTCGCTGCAACGATCAGCAGGACGGCCGGCTCGTTCCTCACGTCTGGTCGATCGCCAGGGCCGCCATCGTGTGGAGCAGCTGCACCACCGCCAGCTGAACCTCGGCCGGCAGCCCATCTACCCCGCCGTCCACCGCCCCCTCGAGGGAGTTGATCAGCCCCACCCGTATCCCCGCGGCTATCAACTGCTCCTCCATGTGCACTGTGTGGAGCAGATCGTGGTTCTTCAGCAGGATCGCCACGCAGTCGGCCACTGCGTAGCAGCCCCAGTTCGATACTGCGGCGGTCACCAGGTTGTCGGCCCTGCTCCGCGCTCCAATGCCTCGCCCGCAGGGGCACTGGCACTCCCTGCCGTAGGGCACGTGCTCCCTCACGGCGTCCATCACCAGCCCCATCCCGGTCTCGTTCCCGCCATCCCCCACGGCAACCAGCGGGATGCCCCGGCTCTGGGCCCTCTCCACCAGCAGGTCAGTTCGGGCCTGCCCCTCGTCGAAGGCGTACCCGCGCATGTCGTGGTATCGACCCGCCACGTTCCGTCCGGCACGCTCCACCGATACCACGACCTTCGGCTGCAGCTGATCCAGCAGCGGCTCCGCCGCCCTGAGAGCCTCCTCGTCCTCTGCCGGATAGGGCAGCACCACCACCA
>JAJZQR010000233.1 GCA_021806765.1 Chloroflexota bacterium
CTCCAGGGCCGGGAGAAAGCGGATCGACCCCACCTCCAGGCCCGCGTGGCGCTCCAGATCCTGCACCACTGCCTCCAACTCCCGGACCTCGCCGGGTAGCTCCAGTCGGGGAACGACCAGAGCCCGGACCCCGGGCCTCACCATCGCCTTCAGGTCCAGGGTCACCTCCAGGGTGTCCAGGCCGTTGACCCTCACCGCTACCCGGGCCTTGGCCAGGGCGCCCTCCTTGATCATGCCTTCCACCAGAGCGCGGCCGGCGGCCTTTTCCGGAGGTGCCAGGTCGTCCAACACCAGCACCAGGAGATCGGGCCGGTAGGCCTGGGCCTTCAGCATCGGCTCCCTCTGGTTGCCCAGCAGGTAGAGAAGGGTGCGCAGCGGGTAATCTCTAGCCATGTTTCGATTCTGGCAGGAACGGCGGAACTGTCAACAGGCCTCCCTGAGGTATTGCCCGGATCGCGAGGTTCCGGTTTGGTAAAGTCGGCCCTCATCGCCTATCATATGGTCGCCGAAGTGGAGTGCTCCGCGATGGAGGCCCTGTCGAACCGATGATAGACCGGCTGCTGCTGATCCTGCGCTGGGTTGCGCTGGCCATCGCACTGCTGCTCAACCTGTGGGCCGAGGCGCCTGCCGGCTTCACCCACGAGCCGGAAACGGCGATCTTCGCCCTGGCGCTCTACAACGCCTTTGTCTCCCTGGCGCAGCTTCGGTGGGACTGGCTGACTCCTCGCAGGCTGCTGATCGCCGATACCCTGGTCTTCACCCTCGGAGTAGCCGCCGCCGGAGGCTGGCACAGCAGCCTGTACATGCTGTACTTCCTGATCGTCCTGGCTTCGGCTCTTCGATTGGAGCCGGTGGCCAGCCTGGGATATACAACCCTGGCCAGTCTCCTCTACGTGGCAGCCTGCATCTTCCTGCCCAATTGGGATTGGGAGTTGACGGCTGTGGAGGTGCTGATCGGCCGGACGACCGTCCTGCTGTTCACGGGGTTGCTGTTCACCGCTCTCGCCCAACAGATGGAGATGGAGCGGCGGTTGCGCCAGGGCGAGCAGGAGATCAACTCCCGGCTTACCCTGCTGAACGATTTGATGAGCCTGGAGTTGGGCTCCAAGTTGGACGTGGGCAAGACCCTGAATGTCATCGCCAGTCTCGCTCGCAGGGCCGTTGGCGCCGAATTCAGCGCCGTCTGTCTCTTTCCCAGCCGCGACCACCAGGGCTACCGCTTTGCCTTCGATGGAGTTCCCTCCGCCCAGCAGGGCAGTCTCTTTCGAGAGGCGAACCTGGATCCCATCGGCGAGGTGGTGGCGAGAACGGGGCAGCCCCTGCTGATCGCCGACATGTCCCGGGAGCCCGCCGAGGTCCAGGCCATCTCCAGCTTCTACAAATGCCGTTCCCTGGTGTGCGTGCCCATCAAGCTGGAGGATTCGGTGATAGGCGTCCTCTACAACGGAATGAAGTCGCCCAGCAGGATCCAGCAGACCGACGTGGATCTGCTGATGGCCATGGGGCGCCATACCGCCCTGGCCATCGGCAATGCCGAGATGTACGACCGGGAGCGGAGCAACGTGGTGCGGCTGGAGAAGCTGGAGCAGATGAAGAGCGACTTCCTTTCCACCGTTTCCCACCAGTTGCGCACCCCCATCACCTCCATCGCCACCGCCGGCGATCTCCTGAGAGCCTCCAGCGAGAATCTGAGCCAGGACCAGAGAAGGCTGGTTCAGAACATCGCCAGGAACAGCGTCCGGCTGGACAACCTGGTGACGGACCTGCTCCAGATGGCGCGGCTGAAGGACGGGCGTGTCCAGCTGTCGCTCCAGCCCTTTTCGCCGTTGACCCTGGTGAACGAGGCCGTGGCCGGCGTGAAGCTGCTGGTGGAGGCCCGAGAGCAGACCATCCTGGTGCAGGTGGACCCTGCTCTGCCGAAGCTGGAGGTGGACCGCAAGAGGGTGGAGCACGTGCTGGTCAACCTTCTCTCCAACGCCTCCAAGTTCATTCGGCCAGGGGGTATCATAGTGGTGGAGACCAGGGAACTCGACGGGTGGATAGAGTTCTCCGTTCGGGATAACGGTCCCGGGATGGAGAAGGATGTCCTGGAGAGGGCCTTCGAGCCCTTCTTTAGCGCCGACGGGGCTGAGGGGAAGGGAGGCACGGGGCTGGGGTTGGCCATCGCCAGGGGGTTGGTCGAGTTGCACGGCGGGGAGATCTCGATCGAGAGCGCGCTTGGCGCCGGCACCACCGTCCGCTTCACCCTGCCCCTGACGAGTGATGAGTGCTGAGTGCTGAGTGCTGGGTTCTGGGTTCTGAGTTCTGGGTGCTGAGTCCTGCGGTTTGGGGTGTCCACAAAGTCGCTCTTATCGCCCTCACCCTGACCCTCTCCCAGAGGGAGAGGGAAGGAAGGTACTCCGTTGAAACTATTGATTGCCGACGACGAGCCCGACGTGGTCGAGGTCGTCGCTATGACCTTCAAGATGCACTGGCCCGACAGCACCATCTACACTGCCTCTAACGGCGAGGAGGCGCTGGCATCCTTCTTCGATCACCAGCCCGGCCTCATCATCCTCGACCTGTCGATGCCGCTGCTGGGTGGGTTGGAGGTCTGCCGCCGCATCCGGCGGGTCTCCAACGTGCCCATCATCATGCTCACCGTCAAGGACGAGGAGATCGACAAGGTGCGGGGGCTGGAGGCCGGAGCGGACGACTACGTGACCAAGCCCTTCGGCCACCTGGAGCTGATAGCCCGAGCCCGGGCGGTGTTGCGCCGCAGTTCCACCTCCGCAGTGCCCGAGAGCGCCGGCAGTTTCGACGATGGCTACCTCTCGATCGACTTCTCCCGCTCCGAGGTTCGGGTCCGGGGCGACAGGGTGCTGCTTACCCCTACCGAGTACCAGCTCCTGACCTTGCTGGTGCGGAACCCGGGCCAGCTGCTCTCCCACACCCTTATCCTGTCTCGGGTGTGGGGCCCGGACTGCGTCGAGGACCGGGACTACCTGAAGGCCTACGTCAAGCGGCTGCGGCAGAAGCTGGAGCCTGATCCCCGGAACCCCTCCTACATCCTCACCGAGCGGGGCTTCGGCTACCGATTCGTGGCCAGTCAGCCCATGTAGCCTCACCCTTCCATCGTCAGCACCATTCCCCCACCTGGCACCCCCCGTTCCCCCTCCTTTCACCCCACTTTTCCCCTGGTTTTCACCTTGCCGTCCTAATCTCTCCTTGGGAGTGAGGCCGTCCGCCCTTTGTCGACCGCCTTTCGCGGTTGGGCCCCAACCCGGGGGCCGATAGCCCCTCCCCTTGAGGAAGGCAAGGATGCAGCAGCAACCTCGCTCGAAGGCACTTCCCCATTACGAGCGGATCCTGTACGCCACCGATGGGTCCTCGCCTGCTCAGGAGGCCGGGAGACATGCCGTCTTCCTCGCCCAGCGTTCCCAGGCCCAGTTGATCGTCCTCTACGTCGTTCCCAATTCCCTCACCCGACGGCTCAGTTTCTTGCTGCGTCGCACTATGGGTGAAGAAAGGAGGATGGCCAGGCAGGCAGTCGACGAGATCGTGGGGCTGGCGACGGCGGTAGGGGTTCAGACCCTGCCGGCCATCGAGACCGGCCATCGCAACGACGTTATCGACCGCGTTGCGACCAGGTACGACGTCGACCTGATCGTGATGAGTTCCTCCGGAGGTGAGGACCTCCAACGGATCTTCGGGTCCGCTCCCTCGGGGATCGCACCTCTCTGGGCGCGGAGGCCCGTGTGCGTGATTATGTGCTAGGAGGTAGTAGATGAGCCTGGCCGTCCACAGCCGGGAACTGGCCGAGGTCCTGAGCGGGTTGGGGACCGACGTTGGCACCGGACTATCGAGCGTGGAAGCTCGAGAGCGCCTCGAGCGCTACGGGCCCAACGAGCTTCGGGAGAAGCCTCGACCCACCCTGTTGCAGATGTTGCTGGCCCAGTTCAACAATTTCCTGGTCATCCTTCTCATCGTCGCCAGCGTGATCTCGGCCGTACTGGGTGAACTGACCGACGCGGCGATGATCATGGCCATCGTCGTCCTCAACTCCGTCATGGGAGTGATCCAGGAGTCCAAGGCGGAGCAGGCGATGGCGGCGCTGAAGAAGATGGCGGCGCCCAACGCCAGGGTCATAAGGGATGGGTCTATCCAGGACGTGCCCAGCCGGGAGTTGGTTCCCGGCGACGTGGTGCTGCTGGAGGCCGGCAACTACGTCCCGGCCGACCTGCGGCTGGCCGAGGCCGTGAACCTCAAGGTGGAGGAGGCGGCCCTGACCGGCGAGTCCGTTCCTGTGGAGAAGAGGTGCGGCATCGCCCTGGCCGAGGATATCCCCATCGGCGATCGGGTCAACAGCGCCTTCATGAGCACCGTTGTCTCATACGGTCGGGGCAAAGGGGTGGTCACCGGCACCGGCATGGATACCCAGATCGGCCACATCGCCGAGATGATCCAGTCCTTCGAGGACGAGGCGACCCCCCTGCAGAAGAAGCTGGAGCAGTTGGGGAAAACCCTCGCCATCGCCGCCCTGGCGGTCTGCGCCATCGTCTTTGGCATCGGCCTCTTGCGGGGCGAGGACATCCTCTACATGTTCATGGTCGCCGTCAGCCTCGCTATCGCTGCCGTCCCCGAGGGGCTTCCGGCCATCGTCACCATCTGCCTGGCGCTGGGCATGCAGCGAATGATCCGCCGCCATGCCCTGATCCGCAAGTTGCCCGCCGTGGAAACCCTCGGTAGCTGCACCGCCATCTGCTCCGACAAGACGGGTACCCTGACCCAGAACGAGATGACCGTAGTTAGAATCTACACCCACCATCGCTGGGTAGAGGTGGATGGAAAGGGATACCAGCCCGCCGGCCGCTTCCTGCGGGATGGACAGCCGCTGGACGCGACCGCCGACGGCACCCTCAGCTTCCTGCTATCGGGATCGACCCTCTGCAACGATGCCCAATTGGAGCGGACTAAGAACGGCAGCGACGGCGTCGAACAGGTTTCCTCTAAGGAAGGGCAGGAGTGGAGGCTGGTGGGAGATCCCACGGAGGGGGCGCTGGTGGTGGCCGCAGCCAAGGCGGGCCTCTGGAAGGGGCAGGTAGAGAAGAGTCAGCCGCGAGTGGCCGAGATTCCCTTCGACTCCGACCGCAAGCGGATGACCACCATCCACGTCAACCCCGATGGCCCCGGCCACACGGCTTTCGTCAAGGGAGCGCCCGACATCGTCCTGAGCCTTTGCGTCGGGACCCTGCGAGACGGCCAGGCGCAGCCACTGGACGAGCAGGGCCGGCGGGATATTCTGGCGGCCAACGAGACCATGTCCAACCAGGCGCTGCGGGTCCTGGCCGTGGCCTACAAGCCGCTGGAGGCAGTACCTCAGCATCCCACGCCGGAGGAACTGGAGAAGGATCTGGTCTTCGTGGGGCTGCTGGGGATGATCGACCCGGCGCGCCCCGAGGTGAAGGATGCCGTCGCCGTTTGCCGGCGCGCCGGCATCAAACCTGTGATGATCACGGGGGACTACCGGAACACCGCCGTCGCCATCGCCGACGAGCTGGGCATCCTGGCCGATGGCAAGGCTCGGGTGCTCACGGGGGCGGATCTGGACCGCATCCCGAACGAGGAGTTCCTCGACCTTGTCGAGGAGATAGACGTCTACGCCCGTGTCTCCCCGGCCCACAAGGTCAAGATTGTGGAAGCCCTGAAGGCCAGAGGCCACGTGGTCTCTATGACCGGCGATGGTGTCAACGATGCCCCCGCCCTGAAGCGAGCCAACATCGGGGTGGCCATGGGAATCACCGGCACCGACGTCTCCAAGGAGACGGCAGCCATGGTGCTGACCGACGACAACTTCGCCAGCATCGTGTCGGCGGTGGAGGAGGGCAGGGTTATCTACAGCAACATCAGGAAGTTCGTCTTCTTCCTGCTCTCCTGCAACGTGGGCGAGATCCTCATCGTCTTCCTGGCGATGCTGGTGGGGCTCCCTGTGCCCCTCCAGCCGGTGCAGCTGTTGTGGCTCAACCTGCTGACCGACGGTCTACCCGCCCTGGCTCTCGGCATGGAGAAGGGAGAGCCGGACATCATGGACCGCTCACCACGACCCAGCGGCGAGTCGATCCTGAACAAGGAGATGCAGATCGGGATCGTGGTGCAAAGCCTGGCCATGACGGCGGCGACCCTGGGGGCCATGCTGATCTCCCTGGCCCGCAACCCGGAGAACATCGTCCTGGCCCAGACTATGGCCTTCACCACCCTGGTGGGATCGGAGTTGGTGCGAGCCTACTCGGCCCGGTCGGAGCGGCACTCGGTGTTCGCTCAGGGGCTGTTCTCCAACAAGTACATGGTAGGTGCGACCTTCGTGTCGGCGCTGCTGCTGGTGGGGCCACTGTACATCCCTGGCCTGCAGGGGCTGTTCGAGGTGGTGTCGCCTTCCACCTCCGACTGGCTGGTGGCCCTGCCCCTGATCTTCGTCCCCTTCACGGTGGCGGAGATTGCCAAAGCGGTGCTGCGGCGGGTTGCCTCCGGACAGCGCGATGCAGCCGTCAAGAGGGCTGCCACGGCTTAGGAGCTTTTCTCCCCCTTCCCCTACCGGGGAAGGGGGAGAAGATCGAGGTATATGGATGAAACCTCGACAGCTCGTCCTCATAGTCTTGATTGCCGCTGTTCTGCTCGGTGCTCGCGGCGCGGCTCGGGATGCTGTCCTGCCCGAGGTGGCTGCCTCGGACGAGGAGGTGAACCTCAGCAGAGCCGTGGAGCTGATCAAGCAGGGAGCGAGCAAGGTAACCGTGGTGGGCGATCGGGTGGAGATCCTGGACCTCGCGGGAAACAGGGTGGTCACCCGAAAGGAAGGCGAACTCTCCTTCCTGGAGACCCTGCAGCGATACGGGATCACCCCGGAGCAGATCGCCACCGTCCCCATGGAGGTCCAGCCGTCTCGAGGGCTGCTGGAAGCTGGTCCCTTCTTTGGTCTGGCGGCCCTGGTTCTGGCAGTCACCGCCTTTCTCGTCTATCGGCCGCGGTTGGGCTGGGCCCTGGGGAGGTCCGACGCCCTCTCCTTCCGCCGCAGCACTGCCCGGGAGCAATCCATCGACCCCGCGGCGCTGAGCTTCGAGGACGTGGCCGGGGCGGAAGAGGCGAAACAGGAACTCCGGGAGGTGGTGGAGTTCCTGAACTCTCCAGAGCGATTCGCCGCCCTGGGGGCCCGGGTGCCCCGGGGGTTGCTGCTGGTGGGGGCGCCGGGCACCGGAAAGACGCTGCTGGCGAGGGCTACCGCCGGGGAGGCGGGCGTCCCCTTCTTCAGCTGCAGCGGCTCTGAGTTCGTGGAGATGTTCGTGGGGGTGGGGGCGGCTCGCATCCGGGACCTCTTCCAGAAGGCCAAGAACAGTGCCCCCTGCATCGTCTTCATCGATGAGATCGACGCCATAGGCCGGCGCCGCACCGCGGGAGCCGGCAACGAGGAGAGGGAGCAGTCGCTCAACCAGATCCTGGTGGAGATGGACGGTTTCCATCAAAGCTCCAACCTGGTGGTGATGGCGGCCACCAACCGACCCGACGTCCTCGACCCGGCCCTGCTTCGCCCGGGGCGCTTCGATCGCCGGATCCTGGTGGACAGCCCGGACGTGAAAGACCGGCTGGCCATCCTGCGAGTCCACTCTCGGGGTAAGCCGCTCTCACCCGAAGTACGGTTGGAGCAGGTGGCGAGGCAGACCACCGGCTTTTCCGGCGCGGACCTGGAGAACCTCATGAACGAGGCGGCTCTTCTGACCGCCCGGCGGGGAGGGCGATCCATCGGATGTCAGGAGGTGGAGGAGGCGGTGGATCGGGTGCTGATGGGGCTGGCCCGAAAGAGCCGGGTGATCAGTGAGCGAGAGAAGAGGGTGATCGCCTACCACGAGGCCGGGCACGCCCTGGTGGCCCACGAACTGCCCGGAGCCGATCCCGTCCAGCGGATCTCCATTATCCCCAGGGGCGGGGCCGGCGGCCACACCCGGCTGGCGCCCATGGAGGACCGCCATCTCTGGAGCAGGTCGCAGCTGTGCGATGCCATAGCCTTCACCCTGGGTGGCATGGTGGCGGAGGAGCTGACTTACGGGGAGACCACCACCGGCTCGGCCAACGACCTGGCCGAGGCCACCACCATCGCCCGGAAGATGGTGTGTCTCTTCGGGATGAGCCGGGAGTTGGGGCCGATGACCCTGGGGAGTCCCGAGGCGCGCGACTGGCCCCAGGCTCCCAGCGACCACACCAGCGAGGCGGCCGACCTGGAGACGAAGGCGCTCCTGGAGCAGGGGAGGGAGAGGGCCCTGGCAATCCTGGTTCAGCATCGATCCCGCCTGGCCCTGCTAGCCGAGCGGCTGATGGCGCTGGAGACCCTGCAGGGGGAGGAGTTGGAGGCTCTGCTGGATCCCAGGGCGAAGCATTCTGCCGCGGCAGAATGCTTCGC
>JAJZQR010000234.1 GCA_021806765.1 Chloroflexota bacterium
GCGTCTGGATACCCTGCTGACCGAACGTGCCGCCACCATGCGGCTCAGTCCGTCCTGGATCAACTCGTAACTTCTACCCCCGACTTATTGAGAAGATACTCCTTTCCCCAAATAGGGTGTGGGAAGATCCTGATTGTGATAGTTTAAACTGAGACAAAGGGCGGTTAGAAATCTACGAAGGGACCGGCCAGTGCGCCCGCGGCATCTTCCTCCACCCCGCCGGGGGCGGGTCTAGGAGACCCGCCCCCGGCAGGGTGGAATCTCTTTGGGCGGTGGCGCCAGAGCAAGTGATCAAGGGACCGAGCCTTAACCGGCCTGTTCGCCGACACGGCGACCGAGACGCTCTATCCCGTGCTGCCGCTAGTCCTTACCCAGACGGTCATGGCTCCGGTTGGCGTCGTCGGCATCGTGGAGGGGATCACCGACGGAACCAGGAATATCGTTTAAGGCTTCTCCGGTTGGTTTTCCGACCGGATCCAGCGGCGAAAGCCGGTCGCACTCGTCGGGTACGGCCTAGCAGCTGGCCTCAAGTCCTCTCTGCCCGCTTCGTGGACTAGGCTCGGAACCGGGGTCCGCTCCGATCCCAGGGATGCCCTTGTCGCTGGTTCGGCCCGGGATGCCGTAGGCGTGTCTATGGAGACCCCCGTCGTGATCTATGCCTTTTTCAACCCCGTGGCCGCCATCGTCTCCTTCCCTGTCGGGGCGCTTTCGGACCGAGTGGGGCGAAAACTGCCCCCGCTGGCTTCGTTTCTGGGCGCCGCTGCGGCGCACCTCGGTTTTGGCGTGAGTCACAACCTGCTCATCATCGCCACTCTTTTCGTTCTCTAAGGAATCTACAGCGGCGTCTTCAGAGCCATGGGGAGGGCGCTTGCTGCGGAATTCGTACCGCGGGCCCTTCGCGCTAAGCAGCTTGCCTCAGTTGTGGTTGATATTCAGCGATAGGTCGAGGATGGAGGCCGACGACAGCATGGCTGATGAAGCCGGAGGGGTTTTGAGGCATACGAGTTAGGATAGCCCGCATCTCCTAATTCGGTGGACCCAACCGGCTGGCGCCGCTCGGCATGACATGGCCGACCAGCGCGGTGACGACCCAGCCACAGAGTCCACCCGTGCCCGCGACCACGGCGAACAGCACGGTGATCCAGATTGTCTCCGACTGCGCAAGAACAGCCGCCAGGAGGTTGCCATGATAGAACCAGTCGAGAGGACCCTGGATCGTGTTGGCGATGGCGAGGCTCCCTTGCATCAGCAGGTAGCCGCTGGTCACCAGCCAGCCCCAGCGCGGTCCGGTCGCCCACGTCGCTAGCATACCTGTGGCGAACACAAACGGAAACAGCCATTGCTGGAGATCCTGTCCATAGCTCCACTGGAAGCAGATGGCAGCGATCAGCACACCGGACAATAACCGGAGTGCCGAGAATCTGTGACCACCGAGGCTACGTCTGAGAGCGGGCATTTGCGTCAATGTATCACTGGGAAGGTCCCCGGAGCAATTGCTGGGTATGAGCTAGGCAGAAGTGTACATGGTCCGGGGCCAGATGCTTAGCGGGATCGGTTGGCACTCGACCACGCTAGGCATAACAAGCCTGATAGCCAGCGTTGTCGGTGGCCAGCTTTGGACCCTCTTCGGCCCTGCCTGCGCCTTCGGCTACGCGGTGCCTTTCACTCTCCTCGGTACACTGTCCCTGTCCCTCCTGCCTATTCCCCGCGACTATCCCCAGCCCTCGCCGCCCTCTGCCCACCTGTGTGGACCAGTGTCATTCTGGCGCCGTCCGACTTCGGGCTGGCGCTGGCCGCCTTCGGTCTGCTGGTGCTGTGGAAACTGCCTCCCTGGCTGGTCGTGGTCTTGACGGCAGCCGCCGCGGCCCTCGTTGCAGGCGTCGGATGAACGTGGGACACTGATGCCGTCGATCCTACTTCTACGCCCTGTAGGTAGGTGCCCCGCAGATCGGCAGTCTTGAGGGAGGACCGCGGGGGCTCCGGGCGAAGCCTGCGGGGACGATAGCGGCTTGTTCACCCGTCGCGCTTGAGACAAAGAGGTTCTGCAAGATGTATCCCTACGGACAGCACCTGGCGCTCATCCTGTTCGTCTATGGTCTCGCCTTCTTCGTTATGGGGCTAGCCATCGTGCTGGAAGCTCGTCCGGGAAGCAAGCTACCCTTGGCCAGGAACCTCTGGCCCCTGGCAGCTTTCGGTTTCCTCCACTCGGGCGTCGAGTGGCTAGATATGGTTATGGTTGCCGGCTTCCATGGGGGTCCGCTCCCTGGGCAGATCCCAATCTCTACATTGCGGCTCGGCCTGCTGGTGGTTTCGAGTCTGGCGCTTGCCTGGTTCGGCGCGGCGCTCCTTGCGGAAGCTGGGGGACGCTGGCGTGCCTGCCTGGTCGTTCCGCCGGCGCTGTTCCTACTGTGGGCAGGCGTTATGGCAGCTGCGCCCGGTGGCTTCTCCCCGCACACCGATCCCTCGGCATGGGCTAGCGTCTGGGCCCGCTACCTGCTCTATCTACCTGCGTCGCTTCTGTCCGCTCTCGCACTAGCGCGGCAGGCGCCGACCCTTCGCGGCCTGGGGATGCGTCGCATCGCGGCTGATTGCCGATGGGCCGCCCTAGTCTTCGGCGCGAACGCCATCGTGGCAGGGCTAGTGGTTCCTCGGGCTGATCCCCTGCCGGCATCCATCCTCAACTACGAGAGCTTCCAGAACTTGGTCGGTCTGCCGCCTCAGTTCTTCCGTGCTGCGGCGGCCCTGGCCATCACCTTCTTCATTGTGCGGGTTCTGCGCCTGTTTGATCTTCAGGTTCGGCTGGAGCGCGAGCGGTTCGCCAGCCAGGCGCTGCTGGCCCAGGAGGAGGAACGCAAACGCGTCGCCCGGGAACTGCATGACGAGACCGCTCAGCTTCTCAGTTCGATGTTGGTCCGGCTCACCCTGCTGGGCCAGGCCAGATCCATGGACGAGGTCGGAAAGGCGCAAGCGGAGTTGGTATCTCTATCGAGCCGGGCCGTCGAGGGGGTGCGACGGCTTGCCCTGGAGTTGCGGCCTCCGGAACTGGACGATCTGGGTCTGGAGGAGGCCCTCCGTTGGTACGTGGACGACTTCAGCGCCAGATGGGGGATTCAGGCCAGTCTTGGGGTGAAGGGGCGGATCCGCCGGCTCAGCCCGACCATGGAGATGGCGCTGTATCGCATCGCCCAGGAGTCCCTGACCAACGCGGCCAAACACTCGCAGGCGCAGAGGGTCACGGTCAACTTGGAACAACATAATGGTGTCCTGGCGCTAGCCGTTGAGGACGATGGCCGCGGTTTCGACGTGGAGGCAGCCATGGCCGCTAAAGAAGGAGGCATGGGGTTGTTTGGCATGCAGGAGCGTGCTGCCCTGCTGGGCGGCAGGCTGCAACTCCATTCGGAGTCGAGCCAGGGGACGTGTGTGCGCGTCGATGTTCCGGTTGACCCGGAAAGAGGACGGCTATGAAGAGAATCCACGTGCTGATCGCAGACGATCATCCGGTCCTTCGGCTGGGGGTGCGAGATCTCTTGAATGCGCAGCCTGACATGGAGGTCGTTGGCGAGGCGGAGGATGGGATCGAGGCCGTGCGGTTGGCGGAGAGGCTGCGGCCCGACGTGATCGTCATGGACCTGGCCATGCCGAAGCTGGGCGGCCTGGAGGCAACCCGTCGACTTAGTGTGGAAGGACTAGGCTGCAAAGTGCTCGTGCTGAGCGTCCATGCTCAGGAGAGGTATCTCCTCCACGTCCTGGCCGCAGGGGGTCTCGGCTACGTCCTTAAGACCGCGGCTCACACCGAGTTGGTGGAGGCTGTCCGCAAGGTGGCCCTCGGCGAGCCGTACCTCAGGCCCGAGGCGGCTCGTCTCCTAGTCGGTGGTTACCTGGAGCGGGTTCGCAGCGGCCAGGAGAGAGAAAGCCTCAGTCTGCTAACGGAGCGGGAGCGCGAGGTGCTTCAGTTCACCGCCGAGGGCCACACGGCCCAGGAGATCGGGGAGAGAATATCGATCAGCATCAACACTGTGGAGACTTACCGACGCCGGGCAATGGAGAAGCTCGATCTCCACCGTCGGTCAGATCTCGTGCGCTACGCCTTGGATCATGGTCTCCTCATGCCGCCTGAATAGGGCTTCCTACAGGCGCGCATCCTCCTCCTGCTCTTCAGAGGCGGCCACCCTTGTCAGCCCCGCAGTTACGCCGACCTCCCTGACCAGTGCTGTCACGAAAAGCGTGACAAGAAGAACCCCACCCAGCGTGGCTGACAGACAGCCTCGGCGATACTCACAATCTCATGAATTCGTGTGCTCTCCTCGCAGGCGGTGGGCCAATCCCGGCAAGGTCTGGCCATGCATCCACTCCGGATCCTAGTTGTCGAGGCGAACGTCAGCTTCCGCGACGCCATCCAGCAAGTGCTGGCGACCGAGGGAGGGTGCTGCGTGGTGGCAGCAGTTGGCGACGCGGAAGCAGCAGCGCAGGCGGCGCTGAGCCTGGAGCCCGATCTGGCGCTCCTGGACATCGGCATCTCCGGCAGAAGCGGCATGAAGACGGCTCGGCAGTTCCGTCTCCTTCTGCCCAGCATGCAGGTGGTGCTGTTGTTGTCCGACGACCATTCCACCTATCGAAGGGCCGCGAAAGAGTGCGGCGCGGCGTGGGTGGCCAAGGATCACCTGGCCCAGGGGCTGAGGCCCATAATCGAAGGGGCCATGGCCAGAGGCGATTTCGGTTGAGCCGCCACTGCGATCGCATCGGCTTGGGGACACTCTCTAGGTCATTCCAAGCGTCAATGGTCGGAGCAACGCCGGGGTGAGCAGGGGAGCACTCACGGGTCGGGAGAAAGATCGGGAGGGAGGAGAAGTATGAGGATTCACAACAAGAGAGGAATCGTCGTCGCGATCACGCTGGTCGTCTTGGCCGCCGGCCTGTTGATCTCGACCGGCAGCGCCTTGGGGCGTTCTCTGGAAGGAGCAGCCAACCTGGCGCCGCAGGCCGTGGTCGATCCGGGCGCGTACGTGGGTTCCCAGACCTGCCAGGGCTGCCACGCCGGAACATACGATTCCTGGCAGAACACCCTGCATGCTCACATGGTAAGACCTATTGCCAAGGGAGACCTCAGTAACGCGAAGGGCGATCTCACTCAAGCCGGTGCTCCCAAGCCGGATCAGTATGACTGGGTCTTCGCCATCGGTGGGTGGTACAAGGAGGAGCGGTACGCCTACCGCGACACCAAGGGCCAGATTGTGACGGGCGAGTTCGAGTACAACAAGCCCAAGAACTCCTACACCTTGCGGAAGGACAGTAAGGGCAACCTGGAGGCCCTCGACTGGATCAACGAGTGCGGCGCCTGCCACGCCACAGGAATGGATACCCAGAAGCGCCAATGGGCGGAGCTGAACATCGGCTGCGAGGCGTGCCACGGGCCGGGCGGAAACCACGCCAAGAACCCGACGGCGGTTCGGATGCCCGTGGACAAGAGCTCGGAGAACTGCGGCAAGTGCCACATTCGCGGCAGAGACAAGACCGGGCTAACGGGCTATCCCATGGACTATGAGTACGGCAAGCCAAGCACTTTGATGGCCAAGTTCAACCCAATCCCCATGTCAGATACTGCCTCGGTATTCCCGGATCAAACGAACTCCAACAGGCACCGCCAGCAGTACCTCGACTGGAGCAAGAGCGCACACGCCACCTGGGACGTAAACTGCGTGACCTGCCATGATCCCCACAAGGGATCGCTCACGGCGCGCAAAGCTGACCTACGGGCCCAGGGCAACGACCTGTGCGCCACATGCCATCTGGACAAGACATCCAATCCCGTCGCCCACTCAATGCACTCGGCGCAGATGGCCAGCTGCGCTGCGTGCCACCTGCCCAAGGTCATCGCCTCTGGCTCGGTATCGACCCACACCTTCGAGGCCATGGCGCCGATCAAGACATTGTACTTCGGTGAGACGCAGGCCAACTCCTGCACCTACAGCTGCCACAAGTCTCAGGGCGTGGACTGGGCACACTGGAACTACGTGAAGATCTTCGGACAGTAGGCAACGCCCTCCCAGGGGGATGCGCTCGGGCGGCAGTGCCGCGTCGCTCGGGCGCATTCTTTCCCTCCGCGCCTCGTATCACCGTCCTGATCGCCCCGCCCTCGCTGACGTATCAGATGTGGCTGGGGCGGAACTGCTCGCGGTGTTGCTGCGGTGTTACTGTCGAATCGTTCTTCTGCTCACCTGCCCGGACCGAGTCCTGCGGGTAACTCGTCCCCGGCAAGACCCACACCGAGGCTCGGGCTGCAATCGGCCTGAGATCCGCCGCCGCCGATTTCGGCCCCTGTTTCCGCAACGCCATGTTTCCGCGTCGGATTCGCTCAGCGAAGACTCGTGAGTGTGCGCAAGTCGACCCTTTCCAGATATGCCTCCATCATCCTGACTGCCATGGAGCCTTTGCTCGCCATTCTCAGGATCAACGACACGATCATATACTTTGTCTGCGGGCAGGTCTTCTTCTCCCTCGGCCTCGTGGTTGCCCTTTCCTCGCGCCGTCACAGCCAGCTCAATCTCGCCCACCATCTTGTCTGACTGGCGGCTTTCAGCCTCGCTCACGGGATGTACGAGCGGGGTCACATATTCGTTCCCATTCAGCAGTCCCATTTGCCGGAAGACGTCATAGGCCTCCTCTCCGCTGCCCGGGCGTTTCTTCTTCCCGTGTCGTTCCTGTCCCTTGGGCAGTTCGGCTGCCTTCTTTTCTTCCCGGAGGGCCTTCTGAGACAGGGTACTCGAGTAGCATTCGCCCTTCTGTTCTTCGCTTACACCCCCTACGCTCGGCCCGTGACCGTGGCCGAGGAGGTGCGGGACCCGGCCTGGACGCTGCCCTGGGCGGTGCCGACCTGGCCTACTTCGCGCTGCTCCGGCAGCTCCGCAGTTGAGATGGGCGCAGACGCTCGATAGGCTCCGCATCTGCCTGAAGGCCACGGGGACGATACGCGGGAGCTGGCGGCGAGTGCGTTGCGGGGCGCCCGGAATCCGTATCCTCCAGGAGGGGCTGAACAACTATCTCACTTCCATTGGAGTAGACTCTCGAAAGTACTGCTGCTGGGCACCTGGACCTTGACGTAGCCGTAGCCACCAGGGAACTCGCTGCTGATTTGGCTGGCATGGCAGGCGTTGCAGCCATTGATGGCGTTGCTATAGGCGGTGGAGAAGACGCCGGTGTCTTTGTCGTCGATGGCCTTGGCCAGGGGGTCCAGGAAGCCGGACTCGAAGGCCTTCAGGGCCGGGGCGCGAGCCGGCCGGGTTGTCTCCCCGACCTCCTGGATCTCCCGCATCTCCAGCACCTGGTACTTGGCCATTTCCCAGTTTCCCGCCTGCTCCGCAAAGTAGGTTGCCGCCATCCTACGGCTGTATTCGATCATGACGGTCCCCAGGGCTGGCTGGATGGCGGTTAACTGGGCATTGGTCAGGACCAGCGGTGTAGGAGACGGGACGGCAGCGGCCGGAGCGGTCGCTGCTCGAGCTGTAGCGACCGCTGCCGTAGGTGCCGACGCCGGATTGGTAGCCGCATTTGGTTGTGCCGTCACCCCAATCGGCGACGGTGGGGCCGCTGTGGGCGTCGCTGGCTGGGGGGAGCAGGCGACGAGCATCGAAATCGTCGCCAGACCCGCAGCCAGCAAGAGGAAGCCCACGTCCTGCTGTAGAGGTCTCATCTGCAATGTCCTCCCTTCTGCACGTTGGCAATCCAGGTCACCGTCGAGGCTTCAACTATCTAGCCGCATAACTCGGGCCGTGGCGAGCCGCACGTCGCCCTGCTGCTTCGGGGAGAGATCTCCGCCGCCTACAAGGTGCCGGTGGAAGAGATCGTGAGGGAGTTCCAACTGCCCGCCGACACTGACGGCAAGACGGAGATGACGGAGTTGGAGAGCGAGAAGTTCTCGACGACGAATCTCAAGGAGTGGCTGAAGATTCGGACAGCCCAGTAACCGCCAATCCGGAGCGAAGCCGCAGGGAACCTGAGACTTCTCGTGCCGCTTCGCGCCGCCGGTGCAATTCGACGAGGCTGAATCCGCCCAGCTTCACTGATCTCTCACAGCCTCTTCGCCGGTTCTTCATAGCCTTCCTGCTAGACTGCGGATGGCGGTTGCGAACAAGACCGTGGGGGCAAGCCCTCAGCCACTCTGAGGCCCGTGGGGCCAGGAGGAGAGAGATGGGACACTTTGGACGTTTCGGCGAGTATGGTGCCGGGGGACTCTGGTGGACCAACTGGTGGGTTCTATTGGGCCTTGGTCTGGCAACTCGTAACTTCTCAATAACTCAGGGCCGGCCCCGGCCGAGTTCTTGCACACGGGGGCCAGTGGACAGATCTGAACATCCTGGCCCTGGCCCTAGATAGACGGCGTACCT
>JAJZQR010000235.1 GCA_021806765.1 Chloroflexota bacterium
AAACTCCCGCCAACCCCAATCCAGCGTGCCCAAGCCCCCTCTCCTGGCAACATCCCCCTACTCTCTCCTCGATCCCCTTCTCCCACCCGCTGCGTAAGCCCAAGGAGGCTTCGCATTGACAATCGAACCTCCTTCGGGTACATTCGGTTACAGAAGTCTATCTGGTTGTTCTGCAGGCAACGATACTTGCCGGGGGGCCAGCACCCGTTATCCAGCTTGGCTAGGGGGAGACTGTCATGCAGTCTCCTTTTTTGTCCTGTGGCGGACCGTTCTCAATAGCTGGGAGTTTAGCCCGTGTATGGTGTTGTGCATGTATCCAGAAGGAACCTGGAGGAGCAAGTCCCCTACGCCGGCGAGGGTATCGCTGAGACGATTCGCTCTCTGGCGGCGCCGCTTCAGGGCGCTCGAGTGCTCAATCTGAGCCTGAGCCCCTTCGGGACCGGTGTGGCCGAGTTGCTCCACAGCCTCGTGCCCCTCTTTCGTGACCTGGGGATTCAATCCGAATGGCAGGTCGCTCAGAGCGACACTGAATTCGCTCGCACCGTTCGTCTGATGTATCAAGGACTGTGCGGAAGGGGCATTGGCTGGACGCCGGAGATTGTAGATAGCTGGCAGGACTACAGCCGCTTCGGCGCGACCTTCTTCGATGGCTCTTACGACGTGGTGGTCGTCCACGATCCGCAGTTGGCGGGCATACTGGAGGTCCTGTCAGAGCGCGGCCTGTCCAGCCGAGGAGGGCGCTGGGTTTGGCATTGCCACCTGGACCTGCGGCGAGCGCAGCCTGAGGTCTGGGAGACCCTGCTTTCTGCGCTCCGCCAGTACGACGCCTGGATTTCCCAGGACGCCGAGTTCGTGCCGGCGGCTCCGGAACCCGTCCTGTCGGCGGTGATTCCGCCCGCCATAGACCCCACCAATGCGGTCAACATGGAGATGCTGCCCAACAGCATCCGCCAGTTCTGTGGCAACCTGGGCATAGATCCGCAGCGCCCCCTGGTGGTGCAGGTTGGGCCCCTGGATCCCTCCTTCGATCCCGTCGGGGCCATCGATGTATACCGCCAGGCCAAAGTGGAGTGGCCAGACCTGCAGTTGCTCCTGGCTAACCCCCTGGCCGAGAACTCCCTGGAAGCCTGGTCTCGGTTCGAGCAGGTCGCCCGCCACGTGGATGGCGATCCTCACATCCGGGTGCTGGCTACCCAGAGCGATGCCGGTCGCCTTACCATCAACGCTGCACAGCGGGCAGCCAGTGTGGTCATCCAGCGATCCGTGCCGGCCGGCTTCGCCCTCTCCGTGTGGGAAGCTCAGTGGAAGGGGAAACCCGTGGTGGCCGGCTGGTCGGGGGCTTTGCCGTCCCAGATTGTGGATGGCCAAACCGGACGGCTGGCGGCCGACGATGATGGCTTCGTTCAGGCGATCCTCGCCCTGATCGCCGATCCTGTGGCTGCAGGGAAGCTGGGGGCGGCGGGGCGTGACGTGGTTCGGAAAGACCATCTCATCACCCGGCTGCTGGCTCAAGAGCTGCATGTGCTGAACAGGTTGCTGGGGAGTCCATCCCCTGGTCGGGCCAATTCCCCTGCGTCCGGCCTTGAACCGGCTTCGAGATATCCAGGGAGCCCCTAATCGACAGACAAAAGGAGAGTGGGTTTTGGAAGGAGCGAACGTCACACAGCTGGTTGCCCACCTGGTTCTGCAGCTCGCGGTGATCCTCTTCGCAGCGAAGCTGGGGGGCGAAGTCTTCGAGAGGTGGCTGAAGCAGCCGGGCGTTTTGGGCGAATTGCTGGCAGGAGTGGCCATCGGCCCCTTTGCCCTGGGAGGCATGAACCTGCCGCTGATCGGCACTCTGTTCGGCCATGCGGTGCAGGCAGGCGAAGTGGCCGTGATCCCCGTGTCCACGGAGTTGTGGGCGGTGGCGCAGATCGGTGCGGTGATCCTGCTCTTCTTCGCGGGCCTGGAGACAGACTTCAACCTCTTCTTCCGTTACAGTGGGCCGGCCTTCGCCACCGCCATGGGCGGCGTGATCCTGCCCTTCCTTTTCGGGGATTTCGGTACCGTTGCCTTCGGCCTGGCCAAGGGGCCGTTCGATCCCGTGGCCCTGTTCATGGGGGCCATCATGACCGCTACCTCGGTGGGGATCACCGCCCGGGTGTTGGGGGACATCCGCAAGCTGGACACCCCTGAGGGAGTCACCATCCTGGCCGGAGCGGTAATCGACGATGTGCTGGGCATCATCGTTCTGGCGATAGTGATCAGTCTGGGTGCCAGTGGCGACGTTTCCCTGGCCAATCTCGCCGTGGTCGGTGGCAAGGCAATGGGCTTCTGGCTGGGGCTCATGGCTGTGGGCATCCTGCTCTCCGGCTGGATTTCCCGGTTCCTTTCCTCTTTCCGCTCTCCCGGGGCCGCGGTGGCCCTGTCCCTGGCCATCGCCTTCTTCGCCGCTGCTCTGGCGGAGGGGTTCGGACTGGCCATGATCATCGGCGCCTACTCCATCGGGCTGGCCCTCTCCAACACGGAGATCGCCGAGACGGTGAGGGAGCCCATGGAGTCCCTCTACCATACCCTGGTGCCCATCTTCTTCGTCGTGATGGGCATGTTGGTGGACTTTCAGGCCATGGCGGCGGTCCTGGTGTTCGGCCTGGTGATCAGTCTTCTGGCCATTGTCGGAAAGATCGTCGGCTGCGGCATACCCGCTCTCGGCGTCGGTTTCAACCGATGGGGTGCGGGACGGATCGGCATCGGGATGATGCCCCGGGGAGAGGTGGCTCTGATCGTTGCCGGCGTGGGGCTGAGCAGGGGCATTATCCAGGCCGACGTCTTCGGGGTCTCGATCATGATGACCTTCGTTACCACGGTGCTGGCTCCCATTGCCCTGGTACCCATCTTTCAGAAGGGGGGGCCGGGCACCCGAAGAGCCAAAGCTGCGGCCGAGTCGCCGTTAGAGGTGGAAAGGGAACATGTTGGATAGGTTTGAGGCCACGCTAGAGAGTTATCTGGCCGGGGTTTTCGTCGAGGCGCTGGGCAGGGTGCTGAAGTCGGCTAGATTCCAGGAGACCCTGCGGATCCCCGAGCCTTCGGTAATCGAGTTTCAGAGAGGCTCCGATTTGCTGACGGTGCAGGTGGGGGAGTCCAGGGGCCATCAACGCTTGGTGGTGATCGAGAGCGAAACGGTGGACTTGAGGCCCCTGGCGTCGGCGGCGGCTACAGAGACCATCCTGGAAGTCTCCGATCGTCTGCTGACCGCGTTACCCTGGGTAGATCACTCCGCCGTACGTAGGAGCATCGAAGGAAGCCTGCTCGACCAGTGGAAGCAGGTTTAGCTAGGAGGTCGCCGCCAGACCAATGTCCTTCTCCAGACGGCAGTCCAATTCGAAGGGTGGGATCGACTGACCCGAGGGATCGAAAAGGATGCGTATCGTTGGGCGCTGCAGGTCGTCGGGATGGATTTCGGTGACAACACCCCGATGGTGCTGGAACTGGCCAGCGATCACAACCACCTCACTTCCGAGGGAGAAGCCAGGGAGTATGGACAGGAATCTGTTGACGATCTCACGGTTGAGGTGCGTTCCTGCCATTTCCCTCAGGGTAGTGGCGATCCTCCCCAGCGGCATTGCCGGTCTATGGGGTTGATCGGAGGCCAGGCCGGCATAGACCTCTGCTATGACCGCTATCTCGGCAACCGGCAGGATCAACCCCCTACCGAAACGTCCCTCCGAAGAGCGAACGATTTCGTTCGTTCCTCTGAGTCCCCTTGGATATCCCAGTCCGTCCTGCCTTTCGTGGTGTTGCCATACTATGTGGCGCGCCAGGATGTCTGAACTCCCCATGATCTGGCGTGCGATTTCGTACCCTGTCGTGGGGTGCTGCCGTACTACTTCCTGCTCCTCCTCGGTCAATGGACCAAGCTTCTGGAGTATATCGGTAGGCACCGCCAGTTTGCCGATATCGTGGCAAAGGCAGCCCAGCGCCAGTTGATGCAGTTCTAAAGGCTGAAGCCGCATTCGGATTCCAAGGAGGACGCCGGCCACGGCGACTTCCACGGAATGATCGAAGGTGTAGCTGTCGTGGTTCTTGAGAGAAGTGACCCCGGACAGAACCTGAGCGCTGGCGGCCTGGTCGATGATGCGCTCCACGTCACGGTAGAGTTGACCGATGACAGGTTGGGCCGCATTCATGAGGTTGGTCATGCTCGGCCGGAGCTTGTCGTCGGACAGTGCCAGCGGGCTGTTCTGGCCTATGGTGAACAGTTGCCGCACATGCTTGCTGACGGTGATGTGCACGCGATCTGACAGGATGTCGGTAGGGATGACGTCATCGGCGATGCCATCCATTATGTAGATGGCGTAGAAGCCCAGCCTTTGGAGTACTTCAATATAGCGACGCGTGAGGGCCACACCTCGTGCCAGGAGGACGCGGTCCTGTTCGTTGTAGATGTCTTTCCCCAGCAGCATGCCTGGCTGGAGTTCTTCGACGTGCACTTTGTGCATGGTCGATGGGCGCCTCCAAGGGAATGGAAGTTGAACCCATCTCTATTGTAATGCCTGACGCAGTGGTTTGACCATCGGTCGGTGAAGGCCCAAACGCGTCGAGCTGGCCACACCAGTCTCTCGGGTGGCCAGCTCTGGCAGCGCAACGGATGCTCTACCTCTCTTCGAGGTCGCGGCGCATCTGGTCGAACTGATCCTTGGTGATCTCGCCTCGAGCATAGCGCTCCCTCACGATGTCTATGGGCCGGGCCTCGCGCGGGGCGTGCTCGATTCGCGCCGGGCGTCCCTGACGCAGAAGCCCGAGCAGGAGCACGATGCCTGCGACTACTAGCAGTGTTCGGAACAGCACGGCCCCGATCCCCAACCAGGGGAACAAACCGTAACCGTAGCCGTAGCCATAGCCCATCATGCCAGGTCCCAGCATCAGTCCTCCGCCCAGGAGACCGAACAGCAGAAAGACCCCTAGAACCGCCGCGATGACGGCGACCACTTCTCTTCCCCTCACAGCGGGTACCTCCATTCCCCCAGGGTCCGCTCAGCGGATGGCGGTTTCTCCTTCTGGGGATTCATGATCCTCTTCCTTAGAAAGAGCGACCCCGGCTCGGAGTCCCGCCGGGGGTTACTCTCATACTATACCACTTATTAGCTACGACTAGACACTCCGACACGAATATGGGGTGCGCACCAGGTTTCCGAGGGCGGAAAGCAGGCCCCGGGAGTGTAGGGGCAAAGCATTCGGCCGCAGCTGAATGCTTCGCCCTGGACCCGCTTTTTGGAGGTTCTTTGTGCCCTGGTGCCTTCGTGGTTGCGGTCTTCGGCGCGGTCGATCGAACTGCTACGGCGTCTGACCGGCGGCGTAGTACTTGACCTGGGTGATGCTACGCACCTGCGGGTTGTCGCGGTCCAGGGGTGTGGTGATCATGAAGGTCGCGGAGTCGCCCGAGACCAGCCGCTCGGCAATGTAGGTGAAGTCCGCCCAGACTACCCTGTTCTGGTCGTCCAAGAACCAGACGTAGACGGCGTTCAGGGCCACGGATTGGTTAGTGGTGTTGTTCAGGTTGCCGGTGAACTGGTACTCAACGTAGGTGGAGTTGCCCTGCTGTTGGGCAACCTGCTCGTTCTTTACCCATTGGATCGGCACGTCGCTGTAGGAGGCGAAGCCGGTGGCGCTGGAGCCTACGGATATGTCGGCCCGGACGTAGGGGTCGGGGTTGGACACCTCGATCCGGTAGCCCGTCGTGTCCCCAGGACCCAGGTAGGGGAAGGCCTGGTTGGCTGTCCCGACCACGCTATCCGAAGAGGAGACCAGCTTTGCCGTCACGGTCACGTTGTAGGCTGGTGTTGAGCCATCGTTGTGCAGTTCTCCCAGAACCCAGACGTTCTTGGCGTCCAGCCCCTGTCCCTGGATCACGTTGGGCTGAGAGCTACTCAGCTGTGGCTTTGGTGCCGGCGTGGGGCTGGGTGTGGGAGCCGGGGTGGGTGTCGGACTGGGGGCAGGGGTGGGAGTGGCCGCAGGCGCAGCCGGTGCGGCTTGCGCTTCCCAGGGGAACCTCTGGTCGTTGGGCCTTTCTTGAAGCCCGTCGGGGCCATTCACCCAGGTCTCGGAGCCGTTGGTGAAGGCCGTCCAGTTGTCGGCCTTTCGCCAGACCATCAACCCCGTGGAGGTCTGTTGGAGCGAGTCTCCGTTGGCTGCGTAATGCTCGTTCTCCAGAGGCACTCCTGCGACGTCGGGGATCATATCGGCCAGGGTCTTGAAGCCCAGCTTGAACTGTGGACTCTCCTGGGCTAGGGCAACGCTGCCGAAAGTCAGAGCAGCGGCGGCAATCGCGATCAGCGATAACAGCAATCGTCTCATATGGCTACCCCAATTCTGCGAATCTCGTGGAGACTGCATAGTAATCCATCGTGTGGAGGGTGTCTACCGCCCCTGTCCTATGCTGAGATTGCACCATAAGGGGAAGCGGGCTTGATAAGGGTGAAGGGATGTGTCAGCAACTTGGGGACGGCTCTGCCTGGAAACCGTCATTCCCGCGGAAGCGGGAATCCAGCCTCCCGGCGTGGTTAATGGATTCCCGCTTTCGCGGGAATGACGATGGGCTGCGGGAGCGGGAATGACGATGGGGTGCCCCACCCCTACAAAGGATTCCTTCCTGCTGCCGTCGCCAAGACGCTCCCTTATGGTGCAATTTCAGGTCCTATGGTCCTATGTCCTATGAGGAAGGGGTCTGCCCCACAATTGAGAGGCCGCTTGTTGTCGATGGCGTGCCACCCCCTTCCCCGGCCCTTCCCCCATCCGAGGGGGAATGGGGGCGGCCGGCGGCACCACGGTCTCGTCTCAAGGGTTATTCATAACGAAGGGCCTCGATGGGGTTCAGGGAGGCGGCCCTGTTGGCCGGATAGATCCCGAAGAAGACCCCGATGGCGGTGGAGACCCCGAAGGCCATCAAGATGGCGCTCAAGGAGACAGCCGTCTGGATCTTCTGCCCGTTCAGGTCGACACCGCTGATCAAGCGGGACACTCCCAGTCCGATCAGGATCCCCACGATGCCTCCCACCACGCTGACCACCACCGACTCCACCAGGAACTGGGTCAGGATGTCGCTTCGTTTTGCCCCGATGGCCTTCCGGATCCCGATCTCCCGGGTCCGTTCGGTCACGGAGACCAGCATGATGTTCATGATGCCGATGCCGCCGACGACCAGGGAGATGCCGGCGATGGCGCCCAGGAGCAGGGTCATGACCCCCAGGACCGAGCTGGCCGTGGCCAATATGTCCTCCTGGCTCCTGATGGTGAAGTCATCCTGCGCCACCTTGTGGCGCTGCCGCAGCAGGTTCCCGATGTCCTGGACTGCCTGGTTCATCACCTTGGGGTCGTCCGAGATCAACTGGACGTTGATGGTGGATACGTTGTGAAGGCCTGTGCTGGTCCGTTGAACCTCCACCTTTTGCTGGAGGGTGGTGAGCGGCATCAAGAGGGTATCGTCCTGGTTGCCCATGGCCTGGGCCCCCTTGGACTCCAGCACACCCTCGACACGGAAGGTGAGCCTGCGGTTACCGCCAAAGGCGATGCTTATCTGCTGCCCCACGGCGTTGCCGTCTGGGAACAGCTCAGCCGCCACGTTGCTACCGAGGAGGGCCACCAGCGACCGGCCATCGAGGTCCTGCTGGCTGATGAACTGGCCGTCGGTGACGTGCCAGTTGCGGACATCCTGGTACTCCGGGGTGACGCCGGTGATGCGGGTATTGACGTTGTTGCCGCCGGCGATTACCTGGCCGAAGAAGCTCGCCTCAGGCGCCACTTCCGCAACCTCGGGTACGTTGTTGGGATCGGCGATGGCCTGGGCGTCCTCGTAGGTGAGGGTCGGAGCGGTGCCAGCGGCGGAGCGGACCCCTCCGGTGGTGGTGGCGCCGGGGGTGATGAACAGCAGGTTGGTGCCCATGGATCGGATCTGCGCAGTCACCGAGGCCTGAGCCCCTTCGCCCACGGACATCAAGGCGATGACGGCCCCCACCCCTATGATGATCCCCAGCATGGTCAGGGCAGACCGCATCTTGTTGGACGTCAGGCTGCCCAGGGCGACCCGGAAGGTCTCAAGAATGTTCATTGCGATCCCCTGAGTTGGCAGACACGGCGACGCGGGGACGCGGGGACGCGGGTAGAAGCTCTCCGTGTCTCCGTGTCTCCGTATCTCCGCGTCGCTCGTCACTGCTGACGGCGCCGTCCCGGATGTGGATGACGCGGCGGGTGTAGGCGGCGATGTCGGGCTCGTGGGTGACGAAGACCACGGTGATACCCTTCTCCTGGTTGAGTTGGAGGAAGGTGGAGATCACCTCCTCGGAGGCCTTGGTGT
>JAJZQR010000236.1 GCA_021806765.1 Chloroflexota bacterium
GAAGGGGAGGTCGGCCCCCTCGGCCAACCCCTCCACCTCCTCCACCAGATCTGGGGCATACTCTCGAGCATAGGGCAATCCCCGGCGCACCATCGTGTTGAACCGCTCCTCCGTGAGGGGCGCCAACCCCTTGGTCTCCAGGATGACGGCCAGACTGCGCTGGTTCTGCTCGATGACCAGCCCCAGGGTGTCCTGGAAGCGCTGGCCCAGCAGCCTGCCGCGCTCGTGTGGGGTGCCGGATAGCTTCACCAGTTCCATGGGCTTCGCTGTCCTCCAGGCTCGCTAGTTCCGGGTCAGTAGTACCGAGAACCCTCTGCTCGCAAGTGGACCGTTGCCATATCTTCCCCTGGAGCGAAATCGAGCTGAAATGCCTAGTTGCACTCACGGGCAGAAGAAAGCGTCTGCTAGGCCAGCATCACGGCTGTTGCCTGCCCCGTGGCCTCCGCTGGAGTCAACCGGAACTCCCCGTAAGGGTTCTGACAGGGATTGGCCGTGCCGATCCACATGCTCAGACTGCGAAGATCCATCAGCAGCGACGCCACGGTGTCGTCGGCACGCAGTTCGTCCAGCCCCTCCAGGGAGTGGCGACAGATCGAATACGGATAGCCGGCATGATCCCGAAGGATGCCCATGAGGCTCTCTCGATTCAGGGCACCGCACTGCTGTTTCAGCAGCTTGTTCATCCGCCCCCAGCGCATGTAGCTGTCACCCTTATACGGTCGGCTCGCCGAGGCGTATTCCGCCGCCAGTCGGGGGTGGACGTAGTGGTTGCTGTGGCCCAGATACTCGTCCAGCCCGTGGATGACGTCGGCATCCATCGCCGTGGTCTCAAGGCTGATCACCTCTCCCGCACCATCGGCCATCAGGTAGTTGATCCCCGAGGCCCGGTGGGCCGACCATATGGTGTTGATGGCCTCGGAGATCCGGCGCTGCGCCAGGGCCTTGCGGAGAACAAAGGTATAGGGAACACCAGGCCGGCTGTCGGTCGGGATCAGGTTGTTGATGACGATACCTAATCCGGCGGCGTTCATCCCGGCGCAGCCCACCAAACCGACGATGGTGAAGACCAGGGCCTCCAGACCCGGCGCCACCTCCATCTGCAGGAGAATGGCACCCTTCTGGTATAGATGCAGCAGGTCATAGTTCTGGCCCAGATAGGCTCGGCCGTCGGCGGTGGCCCTGTTGGTGGCGGCCAGCGTCGTGCAACCAAAGAGAAGCTCGTTACTCAGGCCGGGATACGTGATATCCAGGAAATCCAGGAAGTAGTTGAGGCCGTAGACGGCTTCGAAGGGGAGGTCGGCCCCCTCGGCCAGCCCCTCCACCTCCTCCACCAGATCTGGGGCATACTCCCGAGTGTAGGGCAATCCCCGGCGCACCATCGCGTTGAACCGCTCCTCCGTGAGGGGCGCCAACCCCTTGGCCTCCAGGGCGACTACTAGGCTGCGCTGGTTCTGCTCGATGACCAGCCCCAGGGTATCTCGGAAGCGCTGGCCCAGGAGCCTCCCGCGCTCGTATGGGGTGCCGGATAGCTTCACCAGTTCCATGGATCGCTTTGTCCTGCCCTTCTGCCTATCGGGGGCCAAGCACCGCACCTCGCCCTAGGGACTGGACGCTGTCGGCGTAAACCGATAGATAGCTACCCTTCTTCGCCCGTGTCGGCTTCGGCTGGAACTCTGCCAGCCGTCTCTGGATCTCCTGGTCGCTCACCTTCAGGTGGATGCGCCGACTGGGGATATCGAAGGTAACCAGGTCGCCGTCGCGCACGGCAGCCAGGGGACCACCCAGCGCCGCTTCCGGGGAGACGTGGCCGACGCAGAGCCCCTCCGTGGCGCCGGAGAAACGGCCATCGGTGACCAGGGCTGCCGAATGAGACAGGCCCATCCCTGCGAACTTGCTGGTGAAGGTGTATACGGTTACGAGCCCTGGCCCGCCCTTGGGCCCAAGCCCCAGGATGAACACCACGTCGCCAGGCCCGATCTCTCCCCGTCCGAGAGCCTCCTGCGCTGAATCCTCCATCCAGAACACCTTGGCCCTGCCGGTGAAAACCCGCATCTCGGGGTCCACGGCGGACTGCTTGACGACCGACCCATCGGGAGCGATGTTGCCTCGTAGCACCGCCAGTCCTCCCTCACCCTGCAGAGGGTTGTCCAGGGACCGGATGACGTCAGGATCCTTGATCTCGGCGTTGCCCCAGTTCTCCCCGGCCTTTCGGCTGGTGCAGGTCAGCACCTCGGGATCGAGCCTGTGCCCCCGAGCCAACCCCTTCATCAGCGCTTGAAGGCCACCTGCTCGATCGAAGTCCGGCATGTAGTGAGGTCCGTTGGGGGCCAACCCCGTGAGAAGGGGTACCTGCTGGCTGGCCTCGTCGAAGGCCCCGAGGCAGTCCATTTCCAGTTCCGCTTCGGTGGCGATGGCAGGGATGTGCACCAGGACGTTGCTGGAGCCCCCTATGGCCATGGTCACACGAATGGCGTTGCGCACCGAACGCTCGGTGATGATGTCCCGCGCGGTGATGCCTTTCTTCAGGAGTTCCATGATCTGCTCTCCTGCCCGGCGACCAAGCTCAAGGATGCGAGGGCCCTCGGCTGGCATGGTGCAATTGCCGGGAAGGGACATGCCCAAGGCCTCAGCGATGCATCCCATGGTGTTCGCGGTGCCTATCATGGAGCAGGCCCCGCCCGGGCCACAGGACGCCCTCAGGATCTCCTCCAGTTCCTCCGCCGGGATCTCTCCCTTCTCGAAACGGCCGACGGCCTTGCCCACTTCAAGGAAGGTACAGGGCGCACCCTTGTGGACGCCGACGCGCATGTAGCCGCCGGTAACGAGAATGGCAGGGATGTTGAGACGCGCCGCGGCCATGAGGTACCCCGGCACGATCTTGTCGCAGGTGGCCAGCATGACCATGGCGTCGAACTGGTTGGCCTCTATGATCACCTCCACCTCCGCAGCGATCAGGTCGCGGCTGGGAAGGATGTACTTCGGGTTGGCAAGCGCGACGCCGTCGCACAGCCCCATAGTGGGTAGCTCAAAGGGCATTCCCCCGGCCTCGCGGACTCCCTCTTTGACCGCGGCGGCCACGTCCCTGAGATTCAAGTGGCCGGGGTTACCTTCGTTCCATGAATTGAGGATGGCCACGAAAGGCCACTCCTGCATCCGCTCGTTTAGGCCGGCTCCATAGAGCAGCGCACGGCGCTCAGCCGCTGCCACGCCTTTGGTTGACTTGCTCCGCAACACCTTATCCCTCCTGTGATGCCATTCAGGGTGATGCCCAACTGGCTGGCGGTCTGTCGCCTTTCGTGCAACCGCTGCCGGTCAGGCACTTTCACTCAAGCGCCATCAGGCCGCAGAACAACCTTGCATCCCTGCTTGCGCTCCATTTGGCTGAACCCTTCCTCCCATCGCACCAGGGGAAGGTCTGCGGTAATCAAGGGCCTCGTGCGGACCTTGCCCAACGCCATCAGCTCCAGGGCCCTTTCCCAGGAGGTATAGGTGGAGCCGAAGGAACCGGTGACCTTGAGTTCCTTGGCGACCACCTGGCCAAAGTCCATCTCGATGGGTCGAGCCAGTAGACCGACCTGAACGTAGCACCCCCGTTTCTTGACGGCTTCGAGGCAGGTACGCACTGCCGGGCCCGCGCCCGCGCACTCGAAGACAACGTCTGCCCCGCGACCTGCTGTGAGTCGTGCCACGGTAGCCTGTACTTCCCCCGCTCCGGCGGCGAGCGCAATGTCGATCCCCAGCTCTCGGCCAGTAGATAACCGCTCCTCATCCTCGGCAGTTCCCACCAGGAGGACCGTCGCCCCCTGCGCCCTGGCCACCTGTGCGGTGAGGAGACCCATAGGTCCTGGCCCGGTCACCAACACCACGTCCCCTGCCGACACGTGCCCCTGCTCCACCACGGCATGGACACAACAGGCGGCAGGCTCCGCGAGGGCTCCGTTCAAGAAGTCCACGCTGTCGGGAAGCCTGTGCACCCGATGCGCCGGGGCGACGACGTAGGCGGCGAAGGCACCGTTGACCCCGCTCCCCAGGGATCGGCGATCCGGGCAGAGGGCGGGGAGTCCTGTCTGGCAGTACTCGCACATCCCGCAGGTACGGGCTGGCGGTTCTGCAGTGACACGGTCACCCACTTTCCACGCCGTGACTCCCACGCCCACCACCGTCACGGTGCCGGCAAACTCGTGACCCATGATCACCGGAGGCACCACAGCAAAGGCCTGCCCGTGGAGAATATGCAGGTCCGTCCCACACACCCCGGTTGCAGCTACCTGGATCTTGATCTCCCCGGGGCCCGACTCCGGCTCGGCAACCTCCATGAGCTGAACGCGCCCGGGGCCATTTTCGGTCTTAACCAGAGCTAACACGCTACTCTCCTACTTCGCCGGCTTGGCTCGGCTGAGGAAGGCGTCCACGGACTGGGCGATGCCCCTGGCATCCAGCCCGTACTTAGCGAACAGGTCCGCGGGCTTGCCAGACTGCCCGAACACGTCCGGCAGGCCAAGCCGCAGAACCGGCACCAAGGGGGTTTCGGCCAGGCACTCCAACACGGCGCTTCCCAAGCCGCCGATGATGCTGTGATCCTCCACGGTGATCAGGGCCGCGGAGTGCCGCGCTGCCCGGAGGATAGCTTCCTTATCGACCGGTTTCAGCGTGGGCATGTTGATGACAGCCGCCGAGACGCCGCGCGCCGCCAACAGGTCCGCCGCTTCCAGCGCCGCGGACACCGTCACGCCCGTGGCGATGATGCACAGATCACCACCAGCTCGCAGCTCCACGGCCTTGCTCAGGAGGAACTCGTAGTCCCTGCTGTTGACGATAGGAAGGTCCGACCGTCCAAGACGCATGTACATTGGTCCCGTGCTCTGCACCATGACCCGCAGAGCGGCAGCCGTTTCGATGGCATCAGCAGGCGAGATCACCGTCATGTTCGGGAAGGAACGCATGATTGCGACGTCCTCGGTCGCCTGGTGGGTCACCCCAGCCTCACCGAGGTCCAAGCCCGCGTGGGTTGAGACGATCTTCACGTTCAGGTTGGGATAGCAGATGAAGGTACGCACCTGTTCGCAGGCCTTCATGGTCGAGAAGACACTGAAGGTGTTGACGATAGGCAGCACCCCGGAGGCCGCAAGCCCCGCCGCCATGTCCATCATGTTCATCTCGGCGCAGCCGCAATCGAAGAACCGCTCAGGGAAGGCATTGGCGAAGTGCACGGTGCGCGTGGAATCGGAGAGATCGCCCTCCAGCACCACGAAATCCGACCGCTCTTTGCCCAGCTCCAAGAGGGCTTGACCGTAGGCTTCCCGCAGGGATATCCGCTCGCTCATGCCCTCCACTCCTTTCCCAGTTCGGCCATCGCTTGGGTCATGGCCCCGGCCGATAGCGCCTTGGCGTGCCACTCGGCCCGTCCCTCCATGAACGACACCCCCTTGCCTTTCACGGTATGGGCTATGACGACCGAGGGTACCTCCTGCGAAGGCATCGCCCAGTCGAAGGCGTCGAGCAGTTCCGAGATGTTGTGGCCGTCCACCTCTCGAACTCGCCAACCGCAGGCCCGCCACTTGTCGGCGAACGGCTCCAGGGCCGCGCTGTTCTCGGTGGATCCCGACTGTTGCAAGCCGTTGCGGTCCACGATGGCGATGAGGTTGCCCAGGCGCCGGGTGTAAGCCGACATGGCAGCCTCCCAGATCTGTCCCTCCTGGCACTCTCCGTCCCCCAGGAGAACGTACACCAGGTAGCTGCGGCCCATGATTCGAGCAGCCAATGCCATCCCTGCGCCTATGGAAAGGCCGTTGCCCAGTGCGCCAGATGTAGTTTCGACTCCTGGCGTCAGCTTCATGTCCGGGTGGCCCTGCAGAATGCCATCTATCTGCCGGAAGGTCTTGAGGGTTTCCTGCGGGAAGTAGCCAGCGTGCGCCAGCGCCGCGTACAGGGTGGGGGCCGCATGCCCTTTGCTCAGGATGAAACGGTCTCGATCCGGCCAGTGGGGATCCCCAGGTCGCACGCGCAGAACCGAGAAGTAGAGGGTCGCCACGACGTCGGCACAAGAAAGGGAAGGACCGGGGTGACCGGATGCAGCATTCCATATCATCTCCAGCGCGGTGATGCGCAGTTGCCTCGCCCTGTCCTCCAGGTCGCGAATTGTGACGTCAGTGCTGGTGACCATATGGCCTCCTATCGCCCATTGTGATACTGGGATCCAGTGGCTTCCGTGTCCTTTGTCTGGGGTGCGCAGCACGACTCCCGGATTTCCAGGCGTGCGTCGGCTATGACGAGTCGAGGTGAAGGGTTTCTCTTGCGGGCCACCCTATCCAGCAGTAGGCGGCAGGCTGTCTTGCCTATCTTGTAAGGCGAGACGGACATGGTGGTGAGGCGGGGTCTGATCAGCTCTCCAAGGGGAATACCATCAAAGCCGACTACCGCCACGTCCTCGGGGACCGACCCGCCCTCCGCCTGAACGGCGTTGATCGCGCCGATGGCCATCAGGTCGTTGGCCGCAAAGACGGCGGTCGGCCGTGGCGAGCGCTGCAGCAGCTGCGCCATGGCCGAGAAGCCCCCCTGATACTGGAAGCTCCCGTAGGTGACGATGGCCTCCTCCATGGGAATATCGGCTTCGGAGAGCGCCTGGGAATGCCCCTCCAGCCGCTCTCGACTAGTGCGGAGAAAGGGGCTTCCCCCAATGAACGCGATGCGGCGATGGCCAAGACCAATCAGATGGCGCGTTGCCTCGTAGGCTCCCTTGGTGTTGGCAATGGCGACAGTATCCGTTTCGACACCATCTATGCGCCTGCCGGCCAGCACCAGGTTCACCTTCTGGTCCAGGAGGCCCTGCAGCTGCTCTGGAGGCTGGCCCGAAGACACCAGGATGATGCCGTCCACCTGCTTGTATCGGAGCATCTCGAGGTAAGCCAGTTCTTTGTCCACCTTGTTGTCGCTGTTGCACAGAACCACGCTCCAGCCCGCCCGTTGAGCCTCGTCCTCCACTCCTCGGGTCAACCCGGGGAAGTAAGGGTTCAGGATATCCGGGATGACCACCCCGATAGTCTTGGTCTCTTTTAGGACCAGGCTGCGAGCGAGGTAGTTCGGCTTGTAGTTCAGCTGTTGAACAGCGTTCTCGATCCTTCGACGGGTCTCCTCCCGCACCGTTATCTGCCCGTTTAGGAACCGGGAGACGGTTGCTGGAGAGACGTCTGCAAGCGAGGCGATGTCCTTGATCGTGGCCACTGAGATTCCCCCCGATTAACCCATCCAGATTCCGCCGTTCACGTTAACGGTCTCGCCCGTAATGAAAGAAGCGGTGTCGGAGCACAAGAAGGCGACCGCCTCGGCGATGTCTTCCGGCTTGCCCATGCGGCCCAGCGGCGTCTCGGCAATCCAATTGGCGCGCATCTGGCTCTGGCGCTCCGGCTCCATCTCGCTGGCGATACGCCCGGGACTAACCGCGTTGACTCGAACGTTGTACTGCCCCACCTCCTTGGCCAGGGACATCGTGAAGGCGATGACCCCCGCCTTGGATGCGGCGTAGTGGGCATGCTGGTAGGAGCCCTGGTGGGCCACCAGCGAGGCGATGCTAACTATGCTGCCCGACTGCTGGCGGATGAAGAGGGGAAGTACAGCCCGCGAGCACAGGAACACGCCCTTGAGGTTAGTGTCCAGCACCTGGTCCCACTCTTCCTCACTCATATCCGAGACAAAGGCGTTCGTGGCAACACCCGCGTTGTTCACGAGAATGTCCACTCGCCCGAAACGATCCACTGTGGCGCCGACCATGCGACGAACCGCCTCGGCGTCGGCAACGTTGGACTGAAATGCCATGGCCTCGCCACCCGTCGCTTTGATGGTCGAAACCACCTCCTCGGCCGCCTCCGGACGGGCTGCGCAGTTGACGACCACCTTTGCGCCTTCCCTGGCCAGAACCAGGCCGATGCCTCGGCCGATGCCTCGGGACCCTCCGGTAACGATGGCGACCTTGCCCTGTAGTGTCATCTCCTCAACCTCCCGCAAGAGTTTCGCGGCTGGCTCTGAAAGCAGTTTAGTAAATCGCTTTAGTGTGGCGTGGTCATTGTACTCCCCTTGCCGGGCTTGTCAAGAGCTTGATCTGGGGGGCTTGCGCAGCGGGTAGTGACGAGGGTCGAGGTGGGAGTAGGAGGGTGTGGGCTCAGGTGTGTGCAGAGCAAGTGCGTCTGGGGTTGCCATGGGTTTTGCCAGGTAGATTAGCGGTTCCATGGCGAGATTTGCGCAGCGGGTGGCCGAAGGATGCGCAGCGGGTGGGCGTGGGGCCTGACGGAAGGCTGCTGCTGGTGGAATGGGG